>JAIXTT010000120.1 GCA_027483795.1 Hyphomicrobiales bacterium | reverse complement strand
CCTCCCCGGCCGCCTCCCCCGCGCCCGTCGCAGTGCAACCGGTCCCCGAGCGCACTTGAAACCGGCGTCGAAGACCGACAGTCTCCCGATCCGAAAAGCGGCCGCCAGAGCCGTTTCGAACGATCGACGTCAGGGAGACGCCGCCTCATGCCCGCCGTTACGCTCGACCCCGCCACGACCCTGCCCGTCGACGGAACCGCGGGAGCGCTCGCCGGACGCGTCTGGCGGCCCGAGGCGAAGGGGCCGTCGGTGGCAGCGATCCGGGCCGACGGCGTGTTCGACCTCTCCAAGACCTTCCCGACCATGCGCGACCTCTGCGAGACGGCGGACCCCGCCGCCGCGCTGAAGGCGGCCTCCGGCGAGCGCATCGGCGATCTCGCGGCGATCCTCGCGAATACGCCCGAAGACGCGCGCGATCCGGAAAAGCCCTTCCTGCTCGCGCCCGTCGATCTCCAATCGGTCAAGGCCGCGGGCGTGACCTTCGCGGTGTCGATGCTGGAACGCGTGATCGAGGAGCGCGCGCGCGGCGACATGTCGGCCGCCGCCGTGATCCGCGAGGAGATCCTCGCCAAGGTCGGCGACGACCTCTCCAAGCTGAAGCCCGGCGGGCCGGAGGCCATGCGGCTGAAGGACCTGCTCGTGTCGCAGGGCGCGTGGAGCCAATATCTCGAAGTCGGCATCGGCCCGGATGCGGAGATCTTCACCAAGGCCCCCGTGATGGCCGCCGTCGGCACGGGCGCGGATGCGGGCCTGCATCCGATGTCCACCTGGAACAATCCGGAGCCGGAAGTGGTGCTCGTGATCGCGTCGGACGGGCGGATCGTCGGCGGCACGCTCGGCAACGACGTCAACCTCCGCGACGTCGAGGGGCGCTCGGCGCTGCTGCTCGGCAAGGCGAAGGACAACAACGCCTCGGCGACGCTCGGGCCCTTCATCCGCTTCTTCGACGCGACCTTCTCGCTCGACGACATGCGGAAAAGCGAATTGACGCTGACGGTCGAGGGCGAAGACGGGTTCACGCTGAAGGGCGCGTCGACGCTGACCAAGATCAGCCGCGACCTCGCCGATCTCGCGGGGCAGCTGCTCAACAGGAACCATCAATATCCGGACGGCGCGGTGCTCTATACGGGCACGCTCTTCGCGCCGATCAAGGACCGCGACGCGCCGGGCAAGGGCTTCACCCACAAGCTCGGCGACGTCGTCACCATCTCCGCGCCGAAGCTCGGCTCGCTCGTCAACCGCATGAAGCGGACCGACGAATGCGCGCCCTGGACCTTCGGCGTCTCCCATCTGATGCGCAATCTCGCGGCGCGCGGCCTGATCTGACGCCCGGCGAACGATCCGAAAAAGGAAGAAGAACGATGAGCGACACCTTCAAGAACTACATCGCCGGGCAGTGGGTCGACGGCGCGAGCGTCAACGACAATCTCAACCCCTCGAACACGAACGACGTCGTCGGCCGCTATGCGCGCGCCTCGAAGGCGCAGACGGAAGAGGCGATCGCCGCGGCGAAGGCCGCCTTCCCGGCCTGGTCGCGCACCACGCCGCAGGAGCGCTACGAGATCCTGAAGAAGGCGTCCGACGAGATCCTCGCCCGCAAGGACGAACTCGGCCGGCTGCTTTCGCGCGAAGAGGGCAAGACGCTCGCCGAAGGCGTGGGCGAGGCGGCGCGCGCGGGGCAGGTCTTCGCCTTCTTCGCGGGCGAGTGCCTGCGGCTCAACGGCGAGGCGGTGGCGAGCGTGCGTCCGGGCGTCGGCGTCGAGGTGACGCGCGAGCCCGTCGGCGTCGTCGGCCTGATCACGCCGTGGAACTTCCCGATCGCCATCCCGGCCTGGAAGATCGCGCCGGCGCTCGCCTACGGCAACACGATCGTGTTCAAGCCCGCCGATCTCGTGCCGGGCTGCGCCTGGGCGCTGATGGACGTCCTCGTCCGCGCGGGTCTGCCCGCGGGCGTGATGAACCTCGTGATGGGGCGCGGCTCCGAAGTCGGCCAGACCCTGCTCGAGCACAAGGACGTGCACGCGATCAGCTTCACGGGTTCGGTGCCGACGGGCCGCAAGGTGGCGGCCGCCTGCGTCGCCGCCACGCCGATGAAGAAGGTGCAGCTGGAGATGGGCGGCAAGAACCCGCTCGTGGTGCTCGACGACGCCGACCTGAAGATCGCGGTGGAATGCGCGGTCAACGGCGCGTTCTTCTCGACGGGCCAGCGCTGCACGGCCTCCTCGCGCCTGATCGTGACCGAAGGCATCCATGACCGCTTCGTCGAAGCGATGGTGGAGCGGCTGAAGGGCCTGACGGTCGACGACGCGCTGAAGGCGGGCACGCATATCGGCCCGGTGGTCGATCAGGGCCAGCTCGACACCGACCTGAAATACATCGCCATCGGCAAGGACGAGGGCGCGACGCTCGCCTGGGGCGGCGAACTCCTCAACCGCGAGACGCCCGGCTTCTATCTGCAGCCCGCGCTGTTCACGAACGTGTCGAACTCCATGCGCATCGCGCGCGAGGAGATCTTCGGACCCGTGGGCGCGATCATCCGCGTGAAGGACTATGACGAGGCGCTGGCGGTGGCGAACGACACCGATTTCGGCCTGTCCTCGGGCATCTGCACGACGAGCCTGAAATACGCCACGCATTTCAAGCGCAATTCCGAGGCCGGCATGGCGATGGTGAACCTGCCGACGGCGGGCGTCGACTATCACGTGCCCTTCGGCGGCCGGAAAGGCTCGAGCTACGGCCCGCGCGAGCAGGGCGCCTATGCGAAGGAATTCTACACGTCCGTGAAGACGGCCTACACCTTCGCGGGCTGAGGCCTTCGCTCTCCGTCATGGCCGGGCTCGTCCCGGCCGTGACCGTCCTCGATGCCGAACGGCAAGGCACGGATGCCTTCGCCCGTGTCCGCGTCATCCCGGCCGGAGCGAAGCGGAGAGCCGGGATCCACGTCTTCCTTGAAGGCCCGCGAGAAAGACGTGGATGCCCGCATGCGCGGGCATGACGGCGGGAGGGGACGACGCGTCGGGATGCCTCAATGGCTCTCCCGCGGCACATCGCCGCCGCGGCAGCCGACGAGGAAGTCGAGGTCGGCGCCTTTGTCGGCCTGCAGGACGCGTTCGACGTAAAGCGAGCGATAGCCGCCCTGCATCGTGTCGACCGGAGCCGTCCACTCGGCGCGGCGGCGGGCGAGTTCGGCGTCCGAGACTTCGAGCATGAGCGTGCGGGCCGGGACGTCGAGCGCGATCATGTCGCCCTCGCGGACCAGCGCCAAGGGGCCGCCCGCGGCGGCTTCGGGCGCGACGTGCAGCACCACCGTGCCGAAGGCCGTGCCGGACATGCGGGCGTCGGAGATGCGGACCATGTCGCGCACGCCCTGCGCCAGAAGCTTCTTCGGGAGCGCCATGTTGCCGACCTCGGCCATGCCGGGATAGCCCTTCGGGCCGCAATTCTTGAGCACCATGACCGAGGACGCGTCGATGTCGAGCGCGGGATCGTCGACGCGGCGCTTGTAGTCGTCGATGTCCTCGAAGACCACGGCGCGGCCGCGATGGACCATCAGTTCCGGCGTCGCCGCCGACGGCTTCAGCACCGCACCGTCGGGCGCGAGATTGCCGCGCAGCACGGCGATGCCGCCCTGCGGCGTCAGCGGGCGGTCGAGCGGGCGGATCACCTCGTCGTCGAAGACGCGCGCATCGGCGATGTTCTCGCCGAGCGTCGCCCCGGTCGCGGTCCTCACGTCCAGATGCAACATGTCCCGGATGCGCGTCATCAGCGCCGGAATGCCGCCCGCGTAGCAGAAGTCCTCCATCAGGAAGCGGCCGGAGGGCATCAGGTCGACGAGGGTGGGAACGTCGCGGCCGCAGCGGTCCCAATCGTCGAGCGTGAAGTCGACGCCGACGCGGCCCGCGATCGCGAGAAGATGAACGACGGCATTGGTGGAGCCGCCGATCGCGCCGACGACGCGCACGGCGTTCTCGAAGGCCTGTTTCGTCAGGATCGCCGAAGGCTTCAGATCCTCGCGCACCATGTCGACGATGCGGCGGCCCGTCATCCGGGCCAAGCGGTTGCGGCGCGCGTCGACGGCGGGCCAGGCGGCGTTGCCGGGCAGCGTGATGCCGAGCGCCTCCGCCATGGAGGCCATGGTCGAAGCCGTGCCCATGGTCATGCAATGGCCGGCGGAACGGGACATGCCGCTTTCGGCGGCCATGAATTCCGCTTCGCTCATCACGCCCGCGCGGACGTCCTCGGAGAACTTCCAGACGTCGGTGCCCGAACCCAGCGTCCGGCCCTTGAAGCGGCCGTTCAGCATGGATCCGCCCGAGAGGAGGATGGTCGGCAGATCGCAGGAGGCCGCGCCCATCAGCAGCGACGGGGTGGTCTTGTCGCAGCCCGCCATCAGCACGACGCCGTCCATCGGATTGCCGCGGATCGCCTCCTCGACGTCCATGGAGGCGAGATTGCGGAACAGCATCGCGGTGGGTCGCAGATTGCTTTCGCCGCAGGAGAAGACCGGGAATTCGAGCGGCAGGCCGCCCGCATCCAGCACGCCGCGCTTCACATGCTCGACGAGGTCGCGGAAATGCGCGTTGCAGGGCGTGAGTTCGGAGAAGGTGTTGCAGATGCCGATGACGGGCCGGCCGTCGAAGGCGTCGTCGGGCAGTCCCATGTTCTTCATCCAGGAGCGGTGGATGAAGGCGTCCTTGTCGTGCCCGGCGAACCAGGCCTGCGAACGGAGTTTCCGGGTCATGATCTCACGCGACGGCGGGGAGGCAGGAAGGCCCGATGGGCTCGAAGCTCTTGTAGGTCAGGATGAATTCCTGATGGCCGAGTTCCTCGGAACGCGTGCGCCCGCCGCGGCCGAGCCCGACCGTCAGATCGAAGATCTCGCGCCCGACTTCGTCGAGCGTGGCCGCGCCTTCGAGAATGCGGCCGGCGTTGACGTCCATGTCGTCGGACATGCGGCGATGGGTTTCGGGATTGGCGCAGATCTTCACGACGGGCGAGATCGCGGAGCCGACGACCGAGCCGCGGCCCGTGACGAAATAGACCGCATGCGCGCCGCAGGCGATGAGTTCGGCGATCTCGGCATTGTCGTTGATGTTGGGGAAGCCGAAGCGCACCTCCCCGTCGGGCACGACGTCGAGAAGATAGAGCCCGCCGCGCGGCGGCACGTCGCCGGGCTTGAGCAGGCCGGAGATGGGCGAGGCGCCGGATTTGGCATAGGCGCCCATCGACTTCTCCTCGATGGTGGAGAGGCCGCCGTCGGCATTGCCCGCGGCGAAGGAGCCGTAGCCGAGCGTGGCGTAGTATTTCGCGGCCTTGGCGACGCTCTCCTCGAGCACGAGACCGAGCGCGGGGGTGATCGCGCGCGAGGCCATGATGTGCTCGCAGCCGATGAGTTCGCCCGTCTCCTCGAAGATGCAGGCAGCGCCCGCCTTCACGAGGAGATCGAAGGCGCGTCCCGCGGCGGGGTTGCCGGTGATGCCGGACGTTCCGTCCGAGCCGCCGCAGACCGTGCCGACGACGAGTTCGTCGACGCGCATCTCCACGGTCGGCATCGCATCGAGTTCGGCCTTGCGTTCGGCGACCCATGCGCGGCCTTCGGCGATCGAGGCGCGGGTGCCGCCCGTGGCCTGAATGGTCAGCGTCTTCACGGGCCGACCGCTCGCGCGGATCACGCGTTCGAGGCCGTATTTGTTGAAGCTCTCGCAGCCGAGCGAGACGAGCAGCACCGCCCCGACGTTCGGATGGGTGCAGAGCCCCTCCATCATCCGCTGCGCATAATCGTTGGGGTAGCAGCCCGGAAAGCCGATGACGTGGACGCCCTCCTCGCGGAGCGGCAAGGCGATCTCGCGCGCGACGTGATGGGCGCATTCGACGAGATAGGCGACCGCGACCACGTTGCGGATGCCCTTGCGGCCGTCGGACCGGAGCCAGCCCTGCATCGTCATGCGGCGTCTCCCTTCTCGGAGTCGAGCGTATAGGTGGGCGTGTAGTCGCTGCGCAGATTGTGGACATGGACATGCGCGCCCGCCGGGATGTCGGCGGTCGCGACGCCGATGGGCGCGCCGTATTTCAGGATCTTCTCGCCCGCGGCGATCGCGCGGCGCGCGAGCTTGTGGGCGAGCGGAACGTCCTTGTCGGCGACGCTCGAAGCGCCGCCGCCGAGGTCGAGCGCGTCGCCCGCGCGCAGGCGCGAACGGACGACGAGGACGTTGTCGCGCGGATCGAGGAGGATCAGGCGGGGATCGTCGGTCATGGGATAAAGACCCCGATGCGGAACGGCGGCCGCGCGCGGCCGCCGGAGCCGTCAGAACACGCGATACTTCATATAGGCCGCCTGCGGATCGACGCCCGCGCGGATCGCCTTCACCATCTCGCCTTCGGTGTTCATCTTGACCTCGGCGGCGGCGATCACTTCCGCGGCGGCGTCGCCGTCGATCAGGATGACGCCGTCGCGGTCGGCGATGATCATGTCGTCGGGCTTCACCATGTGTCCGCCGATCGCGATCGGCTCGCCGAAGGCCTCGGCCCGCCAGGCGCAGACGATGTCGATCGGCGTGCAGTAGCGGGCGAAGACGGGGAAGTCCTGATCGATGATCGCCTGAATGTCGCGGCAGCCGCCGTCGGCGATGTAGCCGCGCGCGCCCTTGATCTTCAGCGCCTCGGCGGAGAGGCCGCCGAACAGGGCGCGGACGTCGTCCTGCGGTTGGCAGACGACGACGTGGCCCGCGGGCGACTTCGACAGCACCCCGGCCCATTCATAGAGCGAGGTATGCTTGTCGAGCGTCGGATCGGGCCGGCCGCGGACCGTGAAGACGGGCCCGGCGCATTTCATCTTCGGGTCGACGCCGAGGATGGTCCGCGGCAGCACGCGGATCCGGAGCCCCATGTCCTTCATCACGTCATGGACGACGGAGCTGTGGCAGGCGTGAAGGCGGTCGGCCAGAGAGGCCGCTTGGCTTTGCATCGGCGTTGTCCTCGTTTCGCCGTCGCTTCGCGCGACGTGCGCGCCGGTGTCCCGGCTTTTCCCTGCGACCGCCGAAGCGGCCGCGTCGCAGGATCGCCTCAGCCGGACCGAAGTGCAACGGGTCTCGTGCCGGGGGTGCGGCGGGCGGCTTCGGGACGGACGGCCGACGGTCTCCCGCGGCGGCGATCGAGCCCGTTTTTCCATCCGAAAGCTGTATTAAATCGTTTTATGGGCAAAGCTCGCAGAGGGCGATTGACGCCGCGGCTCGGATGGTCAGATATTGATCGGAAAGATAATAAGGAGGACGTGACGGCCTTCTCCACGAGGGGTCGTCACGCGGGCCGCAAAGGCTCGGGGAAACGCGAAGTCCGGGACGGCACACCGACCGCGCAGGTCGGCGGGACCATGTCCTTCAATCGATGAGATCGGTCCGACCGAGCTCGTTCGCCGCTCTCCTTCGATCAGCGACGCTTTCGCTCCGCGCGGAACGTCGCCGCCTACGGGCCATGCAGCGCCCCGTCCGCCTTCCCGGGCGGATCGGCAGGCCGGCCCGAATGAAGAAGTCGACCGGCTCATGCCGGCCATGCTCCGGCCCGAAAGGACCGTCATCGTTCCGTAGGAGGAAACGAAACATGAAGAAGACGATGATCCGCGGCGTGCTCGCAGGTGCGGCCGCAGCCTTCGCCTTCGGCGTCTCGGCGCCGGCGATGGCTCAGGAAACGCTCAACATCTGGTGGGTGAAGGGCTTCTACAAGGCCGAAGACGACTCGCTCTTCGAGACCATCAAGAAATTCGAGCAGAAGACCGGCGTGAAGGTCGAACTGTCGCAGTACGCCATTCAGGACATGATCCCGAAGACCGTCGCCGCGCTCGACTCGGGCACCGTTCCCGACGTCGCCTATTCCGACACCTACGACTTCCAGGTGACGGGCAAGTGGGCGTTCGAAGGCCGTCGCGCGGACATCTCCTCCATCATCAACCCGATGAAGGACAAGTTCGCCAAGAACACGATCGAGACGACCTATCTCTGGAACGACAAGGACAAGAAGCGGGCTTATTACGCCTATCCGATGAAGCAGCAGACGATCCACATCCAGTATTGGAAGGATCTGCTGCAGCAGGCGGGCTTCAAGGACACCGACATCCCGAAGGGCTGGAAGGAATACTGGTCCTTCTGGTGCGACAAGGTGCAGCCGGCCATGCGTCGCGCCACCAATTCGCGCAACTTCGGCATCGGCCAGCCGCTCGGCGTGGACTCGACCGACAGCTTCTACTCGTTCCTGACCTTCATGGACGCCTACAACGTCAAGCTGGTCAACGACGAGGGCAAGCTCACGATCGACGCCAAGGCCCGCACCGGCCTGATCGGCGCGCTCACGGACTACACCGACGTCTATACGAAGGGCTGCGTCCCGCCGTCGGCCACGAGCTGGAAGGATCCCGACAACAACGTCGCCTTCCACAACAAGACGACGGTGATGACCCACAACGCCACGATCTCGATCGCGGCCAAGCACCTCGACGACTCGAACAACGCCACGCTCACCGCCGAACAGCGCGAGCAGGCGAAGAAGAACTACAACGAGCTGATCGCGACCGCCGGCTTCCCGAACAAGCCCGACGGCACCCCGATGCAGTATCGCGCGGCCGTGAAGACGGGCGTGATCTTCGAGAACGCCAAGAACAAGAAGCGCGCGATGGAGTTCGTCGCCTTCATCATGGAGGAGCAGAACCTGCGTCCTTACGTCGAGGGCTCCCTCGGCCGCTGGTTCCCGGTCCTGAAGGAATCCATGGAAAGCCCGTTCTGGCAGGCCGACTCTCACCGGAAGGCCGTCTACAACCAGTTCAAGGCCGGAACGGTGACGTTCGAAATGACCAAGAACTGGAAGTTCACGGTCCTCAACAATGAGAACGTGTGGGCCAAGGCGGCCAACCGCGTGATCAATGAGAAAGTGCCGGTCGACAAGGCCGTGGACGAGATGATCGCGCGCATCAAGGAAGTCGCCGGATCCTGATCCCGTGACGGGCGGCGGCCGCGCCTCGCGGCCGCCGCCTTTTTTTTGGCTCGAACAAGGCTCGCGGATGTCCACCGTCACACTCCCCGCTCGCGAAGGCGCCGCCGGCGCGACCCCCGGCAAGACCGGGCTGTCGTCCTGGCAGCTGTGGGGCATGATCCTCGTCACGCCCTATCTGCTGGTCTTCGCGCTTTTCGTGGTCTACCCGGTGATCTACGCCTTCTGGCTGGCGCATGATCCCGAGAGCTATGTCGAGCTTTGGACCGATCCGATCTTTCAGCGGTCGGTCGTCAACACGCTCGTTTTCCTCTTCATCGGCATCAATCTGAAGATGATGGTGGCGCTGCTGCTGTCCGGTTTCTTCATGATCCAACGCTGGTGGATCAAAGCGCTCACGGTCCTTTTCATCCTGCCTTGGGCGGTGCCGTCGATCCCGACCATCCTGTCGGTCCGGTTCATGCTCAATCCGGAATGGGGCGTCATCAACCAGACCTGGTTCAAGCTGACCTTCCAGGACGGCCCGAACTGGCTGAACGATCCGCAGCTCGCCCTCTTCTTCGCGATCCTCGTCCATATCTGGAAGTCGCTGCCCTTCTGGACGCTGATCTTCCTGTCGGGCCGGCTCGCGATTTCGACGGACCTCTACGAGGCCGCGCAGGTCGACGGCGCGTCGAAGGTCCAGCGCTTCCGCTTCATCACTTGGCCGTCGATGAAGCAGCTCTATCTGACGAGCCTCACGCTCTCGACGATCTGGTCGCTCGGCGACTTCAACAGCGTCTATCTGCTCACGGGCGGCGGCCCCGCGGACCTCACCCATGTGCTCGCCACGCTGGGCATCCGCTATCTGCGACTCGCGCAGGTGGATCTTTCGATGGCGACCATCGTGTCGGCCATGCCGCTGATCCTTCCCCTCGTCTATTTCATGATGAAGCGGCTCTCGAAATGACCGTCTCCGCCAGAAACGCCCGCAACGGCTCGAGTTTCACGTTCCGCAACGCGACGAACGAGGCGAAGCTGCTGCTGATCGGCATCCCGGTCCTGATCTGGACCCTGCTGCCGATCTACCATCTCTGCCTGTTCGCCTTTTCCGACAAGCAGTCCGCCTTTTCGGGGAACTGGTTCCCCGAGAACCCGACGATCCGCAATTTCGAGATCGTGCTCGGAGAGAAGCACTACTTCCTGAACCATTTCTGGCAGCAGCTGTGGAACTCGATCTTCATCGCGGCGATGGTCGGGGCGCTGACGCTGGTGGTGGCGACGACGGCGGCCTTCGCGATCAGCCGGCTGAAGGTGCCGGGCGGGCGGACGGTGCTCAACATGGCGCTGTTCACCTATTTCATCCCCGCGGCCTTCCTCGCGGTGCCGATGTATCGGACGATGGCCTTCTACGGCCTGCTCAACACCGACTGGGCGCTGATCCTCGCGATGCTGGCCATCGCCTCGCCCTATGCGATCTGGGTGCTGAAACAGGCCTCGGACAAGCTTCCGGCCGAACTCGACGAAGCGGCGATCATGGACGGCGCGACGCCCCTTCAGCTCTTCCGGCTGGTCTATCTGCCGCTGATGGCGCCTTCGCTGGTCGCGATCGGCACCTATGCGGTGCTGCTCGCCTGGAACGAATATCTCTACGCGTTCCTGCTGCTGTCGAAGGAAAACACGCTGACGCTGCCCGTCGCGCTCGGCAACTTCCTCTCGGCGGACGACTCGCCGTGGGAACTGCTGATGACCACGGGCCTGATCTATGCCCTGCCCCCGGCGGCCGTATATTACGCCTTCCGGAAATACATGGTCTCGGGCCTGACCGCGGGCGCGGTGAAGAGCTGAGCGCCCCTCGGCGTCTCGCCCGGGCGCGTCCCGGGCGTCCGCACCTTTCCCCATGCCCGGCCTCGTGCCGGGCATGGTCGTTTCGGGACCCTGTGAAGACGCGGCCGGCCGGCAACGAGACCGGTCTCGGCGGAGGTCACCCCTCGAGCTCTTCCCGCAGCATTTCCAGCGTGAGCCACTCTTCCTCGGTCGCCGCCAGATCCTCATGCGCCTTGGCGAGCAGGGCGGTCGCCTTCTCGAAACGGACGGCGTCGCGCGCATAGAGGCCCGGATCGTCGAGCACGGCCTGAAGCTTGGCGATGTCGCGGTTCAGCGCATCCATCCGCGCGGGCAGCGTCTCCAGCGCATGCTTTTCCTTGAAGGTCAGCTTGCGCTTGCCCGCATCCGGCACGGGCGATGCGGATTTCGGCGTCGTGCCGTTGCGCGGCTCCGCGCTCTCCGCCTTGCGCGCCGCGACGCCTTCGCCGCGCTGGGCGACCATGTCCGAATAGCCGCCGCCGTATTCGATCCAGCGCCCGTCCCCCTCCGCCATCAGGATCGCGGTGCAGCAGCGGTCGAGAAAATCGCGATCGTGGCTCACGAGCAGGATCGTGCCCTCGTAATCGCCGAGGAGTTCTTCGAGCAGGTCGAGCGTCTCCAGATCGAGGTCGTTGGTCGGCTCGTCCAGCACGAGGAGGTTCGACGGCGTCGCGAGCGCGCGGGCGAGGAGGAGGCGCGCCCGCTCGCCGCCCGACAGCGCCGAGACGGGCTGGCGCACCTGCAGCGGCGTGAAGAGGAAATCCTTGAGATAGCCGACGACGTGCTTGGCCTGGCCGTTGACCGTCACGGAGTCGCCGCGGCCGCCCGTGAGCGTGTCCTGCACCGAAAGGTTCGGATCGAGCGCCGCGCGCTTCTGGTCGATCGTGACGAGCGCGAGTTTCGTGCCGAGCGTCACTTCGCCCTGATCGGGCGCGAGGACGCCGGTCAGCATGTTGAGAAGCGTCGTCTTCCCCGCACCGTTCGGCCCGACGATCCCGATCCGGTCGCCGCGCAGCAGGCGCAGCGAGAGATCCTTGACGATCGGACGGCCCTCGAAGCTCTTCGCGATCTTGTCCGCGACGATCACCTGCGCGCCCGAGGCTTCGGCCTCGGAGGCGGTCATCTTCACCTGCCCGACCGCGCGCCGACCTTCCCTGCGCGTCTTCCTGAGGTCGGCCAGCTGCGCCATGCGGCGGACATTGCGCTTGCGGCGGGCCGTCACGCCGTAACGGACCCAATGCTCTTCGCGGAGAATTTCGCGGTCGAGCTTGTGGCGCTCGGCCTCCTCCTCCTCGAGGATCTTGTCGCGCCATTCCTCGAAGGCGGCGAAACCGCGTTCGAGCCGGCGCGTGATGCCGCGGTCCAGCCAGATCGTCGACCGCGTCAGGTTTTCGAGGAAACGCCGGTCATGGCTGATCAGGACGACCGCCGAGCGCAGGCCCTTCAGCTCCTGTTCGAGCCGGTCGATGGCGGGCAGGTCGAGATGGTTGGTCGGCTCGTCGAGCAGCAGAACGTCGGGCTCGGGCGCGAGCGTGCGCGCCAAGGCCGCGCGCCGCGCCTCGCCGCCGGACAGGAGCGACGGGTTCTCCTCTCCCGTCATGCCGAGCCGTTCGAGCAGGTAGCGGGCACGATAGGGATCGTCGCCCGGGCCGAGCCCCGCCTCGACGTAAGCGAGCGTCGTCTTGAAGCCCGCGAGGTCGGGTTCCTGCGGAAGATAACGGATCGTCGCGCCGGGCTGGACGAAGCGCGAGCCGCGATCCGCCTCGACGAGGCCCGCCGCGATCTTCAGCAGAGTGGACTTCCCCGATCCGTTGCGGCCGACGAGACCGATCCGGTCGCCCGGTGCGACCGCGATCTCCGCGGACTCCAGAAGCGGGGTGCCGCCGAAGGTGAGCGCGACCGAGCGGAGATGGACGAGAGGCGGAAGGGACATGCGCACCGGCGGTTCGGAAGGGCCCGCCGGATATGGACGACGAGGGCGGCCGGAGCAAGTCGGATGCGCCGGACCCGCTAGGCCGCGACGCCCGCATGCTCCAGTTCCCGCACGATCACGTCGCGAAGGCGCTGCGCGGCGGGCGACAATTGCGGAGCGGAGAGAAGCGCCATTTCCGTATCCGCCAGATCGGGCAGGCCGAAACTCACGGCGTCGAGCATGGTGAGATCGTGCGGCACCATCGCCTTGGGCAGCACGGTGACGCCGAGCCCGGCCCGCACCGCCGCATGCGTGCCGGCAAGGGATCCGCAGGTATAGGCGATGCGCCAAGACCGCCCCGCCGCATCGAGCGCGTCGGTCGCCCTCTTGCGATAGACGCAGGGACGCGGGGACACCGCCAAGGGCAGCGGACCATCGGGCTCCGCAAGGTGCCGGTCGCCCGCCACCCAGACGAGCGGCTCCCGCCACACTCTGATGCCGCCGATCCCGCCCAAAGGCTCGCGCTTGACGAGAGCGATGTCCAATCCGCCCGTCCGGAAGCGCTCGATGACTTCGAGCGTCAATTCGCAGGTGACTTCGAGCGCGACCCGCGGATGGGCGCGCGCGAAACGGGCGAGCACCGCAGGCAGATGGCTCGTGGCGAAATCCTCGGGGGCTCCGAGCCGCACGAGACCGGACAATTCGACTTCGCTGAACTGCGCGACGAGCTCGTCGTTGAGCCGGAGGATCCGACGCGCGCGGTCGAGCAGCAATTCGCCCTCGGGCGTGAGCGCGACGCGGCGCGGGTTCCTGTCGAGCAGCTTCACGCCGAGCCGATCCTCGAGCCGCTTCACCTGGAGCGACACGGCCGATTGGCCGCGCAGCAGCCTTTCGGCCGCCTGCGAAAAGCCGCCGCATTCCACGACGGCAACGAAGGCCCGAAGCAGGTCCGGAGGGATGTTGACGGTCGATTCCACGGCGCGTCCCGATCTCGCGATGTCGCGCCGGACACTATCCGGCCTTGGGGCTCGACGTCCAACCGGACCCGTCGGCGGATCCGGAACCCGCCGGGATCTCTCTAGAGGAAGTAATGCGGGTGGCGGGCGCGGATCGCCTCGGCGTCCGGGATCACGAGGGAAAGATGCCGTTCGAGCGCCGCGAGCGCGGACGCGCGGTCGCGCGCCCGGAAGGCCGCGAGGATCGCCTCGTGATCGGCGATGACGGCCTTCATCCGCCCCGGAACCGGAAGCGTCATGCGCCTCAGGCGGTCGATCTGGGCCTTGGCCTGCTGCGCGATGCGCCAAAGGCCGGGATGGCCGGCGATGTCGGAGACGGTCTCGTGGAACGTCTCGTCGGCGGCGTGGAATCCGTCCCTGTCGCCCGCCTCCGCCATGGCCTTCTGACGCAGGACGATCGCGGCGAGCCGCTCGTCGTCCTCCGGCCGCGCACGGGAGACGGCGAGCGACAGCGCGGCCGATTCGAGCGCCTGACGGATCACGACCGCCTCGGGCAAGGCCGCGACGGGAATGCGCCCGACGAAGGTGCCCGACTGCGGAAAGATCTCGACGAGCCCCTCTTCGGCCAGCCGGATCAGCGCCTCACGCACGGGCGTGCGGGACACGCCGAACCGCGCGGTCAGAAGCTTTTCGACCAGCGGGGTTCCCGGCGGAAGCGAAAGATCGAGGATCTCGGCCCGCAGCTCGGCCCCGATCGCGCTCGCCGCCGTGGCCCGATCCCTCGGCGCAGGCGGGCGACGATCCGACGCGGCGGAGGCTGTGGCGGGTCTCGACGTCATTTGACATACTAATATATTAGTGTACTCAGTTCAGCAAGACGGAAACGCTCCCGTGCCGCTTCATCCCGACCGCCTGTTCCCCTCCGATCCGGACATGCGCGCCATCGCGCGCCGGCTCTACGCGGCCGTGCGCGACCTGCCGATCCTCTCCCCGCACGGTCACACGGACCCGGCCTGGTACGCTCTCGACGAGGCGTTTCCCGATCCGGCGACGCTGTTCGTGAAGCCGGACCATTACGTATTCCGCATGCTGCATTCGCAGGGCGTCGCGCTCGAGGGCCTCGGCGTTCCGCGCGTCGACGGCGGCCCGGTGGAGACCGACCCCCGCGTGATCTGGCGGCGTTTCGCGGCGCATTGGCCGCTGTTCCGCGGCACGCCGACGCGCATGTGGTTCGAACATGCGCTCGAAGACGTGTTCGGCATCGAGGAGCGGCTGACCGAGGCCAATGCCGACCGCCTCTACGACGCCATCGCGGAAAAGCTCGTCACGCCCGCCTTCCGGCCGCGCGCGCTCTACGAGCGCTTCGGCATCGAGGCGATCTCGACGACCGACGGCGCGCTCGACGACCTCGCCCATCACGATACGGTGCGGGCCTCGGGCTGGAAGGGACGCGTGCTCCCCTGCTATCGGCCCGATGCGACGGTCGACCCCGAATTCGAAGGTTTCCGCGCGAACGTCGCCGCTCTCGGCGACCTGACGGGAGAGAACACGCGGACATGGTCGGGCTATCTGGCCGCCCATCGCGCCCGCCGCGCCTATTTCATCGCGCGCGGCGCGACGGCCTCCGACCACGGCCACGCCACGGCGCGCACCGCGGATCTGCCGCGGGCCGAGGCCGAAGCGCTGTTCGCGCGCGTCGTCGCCGGGCCCGTGACGCCCGAGGAGGCAGACCTCTTCCGCGGCCAGATGCTGACCGAATTCGCGCGCATGAGCCTCGACGACGGGCTCGTGATGCAGATCCATCCCGGCTCGTTCCGGAACCACTCGCCGACGCTGTTCCGCGTCTTCGGTCGCGACAAGGGCGCGGACATTCCGACGCCCACGGACTATGTCCGGGCGCTGAAGCCGCTGCTCGACGCGGTCGGCCATGAGACGCGCCTGACCGTCATCGTCTTCACGCTCGACGAGACGAGCTATTCCCGCGAGCTGGCGACCTTGGCCGGGGTCTATCCGGCGCTGCGGCTGGGGCCGCCCTGGTGGTTCTTCGATGCGCCCGAAGGCATGCGGCGCTTCCGCGAGGCGACGACCGAGACGGCGGGCTTCGCCAATACGGTCGGCTTCAACGACGACACCCGCGCCTATCTGTCGATCCCCGCGCGCCACGACATGGCGCGCCGTTGCGACTGCGCCTTTCTCGCCCGCCTCGTCGCCGAGCATCGGCTCGACGAGGACGAGGCCGTCGAAACCGCCCGCGACTTGGCCTATCGTCTGGCCAAGGCGGCCTATCGCCTCTGAACCGGGACAACCGGTCGAGAAACCCCAAGGAGGAACTGTCCATGACCACGAGACGCCTTTTCCTGAAGCTCTCCGGCGCCGCGCTCGCCACGCCCGCGCTGCTCGGCAAGGCTTCCGCGCAGGCCGTGACCCTGCGCTCCGCCGACACCCATCCCGACGGCTATCCGACGGTGGAAGCCGTCAAGTTCATGGGCCGGCTCGTCGAAGAGCGGACGCAGGGCCGCATCCGCATCCAGGTGTTCCATTCGAGCCAGCTCGGGCAGGAAGCCGACACGATCACGCAGACCCGTCTCGGCGTGCTCGACATGAACCGCATCAATCTCGGCCCGCTGAACAATCTCGTGGCCCAGACGGCGGTTCCCGCCCTGCCCTTCATCTTCCGCTCGGTGTCGCATATGCGGGCGGTGATGGACGGCGACATCGGCCGCTCCATCCTCACCTCGCTGGAGCCGCATGACCTGATCGGCCTCGGCTATTACGACTCCGGTGCGCGCTCGTTCTACAACGGCCGCCGCCCGATCAACCGTCCCGCCGACATGGCGGGGCTCAAGATCCGCGTCCAGCAGTCGGACCTCTTCGTCTCGCTGGTTCAGGCGCTCGGCGCGAACCCGACGCCGATGCCCTTCGGCGAAGTGTTCTCCGCGCTGCAGACCGGCGTCATCGACGGGGCCGAGAACAACTGGCCGTCCTATGAATCGACCCGCCATTTCGAAGTCTCGCGCTTCTATTCGATGACCGAGCATTCGATGTCGCCGGAAGTGCTGGTCATGTCCAAGCGCGCTTGGGACCGCCTCGCCGCTCCCGACCGCGAGATCATCCGCGCGGCGGCCCGCGAGTCCGTGCCGCATATGCGCGGTCTCTGGGACGCCCGCGAGCGGACCGCCCGCCAGACGGTCGAAAGCCGCGGCGCCGCGGTCAACACGGTGGAGAAGCAGGCCTTCATCGACGCGATGCGGCCCGTCTATGCCCGCTTCGCGGCCACGCCGGAACTGCAGGCGCTCGTGACCCGCATTCAGGCGGTCGCGGGCTGACGCCCCGGCGTCCCGCCGCGGACCGTCCGCGGCGGGACGTCTTCCTCGGAGGCCCGTGATGCTCGACGCCTATTCCGCCCTGCTGAAACGCCTTTCGACCGCCGCGCTGTGGCTTGCCGGGTCGGGCCTCCTCACGATGACGGTGCTGGTCGCATGGCAGGTGTTCGGCCGCTACGTGCTGAACGCCACGCCCACCTGGACCGAGCCTTCCGTCCTGCTTCTGATGAGCTGGTTCATCCTGCTCGGGGCCGCCGTGGGCGTCCGCGACGGCGACCATATGGGCTTCGAAGTCGGGCTGATGCTCGCGCCGCGCCCGCTGCGCTTCCTGATGCGGCTGACGACCGATCTCGTGGTCTTCTCCTTCGGGATCGCCATGGCCTGGTACGGGGCCGAACTCGCCCGCAAGACATGGTCCGCGGCCATGCCGATGATCGGCATCAGCCAAGGCTGGGACTATGTGCCGATGTCGGCGGCGGGCGTGCTCGTCGCGCTCTTCGCCGTGGAAAAGATCGCGAGGCTGTTCACCCGCGGCGACGCGCCGGAACCGACGTCGGTCGGCCACGGAGGCGCGTGACATGGAACTCGCGATCCTTTTCGGCGTCTTCTCCTTTCTGCTGCTGATCGGTACGCCGATCGCCTTCTGTCTCGGCGCGGCCTCGCTCGCGACGATCGTCTATATGGATCTGCCCGCCGCGGTGATCTTCCAACAGATGAATTCGGGCATGAACGCCTTCGCGATGATGGCGATCCCCTTCTTCATCTATGCGGGCGACCTGATGATCCGCGGGGGCATCGCCGACCGGTTGATCGCCTTCGCATCGAGCCTCGTCGGGCATCTGCGCGGCGGACTCGGGCAGGTGAACGTGGTCACCTGCACCCTGTTCGGCGGCATTTCCGGCTCGGCGGTGGCCGACGCCTCGGCCGTCGGCGGCATCATGATCCCGCAGATGGTGAAGCGCGGCTACGCGCCCGACTATGCGGTCAACGTGACGGCCAATGCCGCGATCATCGCGCTCCTGATCCCGCCGTCGCACAACATGATCATCTATTCGCTCTCGGCGGGCGGGAACCTGTCCATCGCCGATCTCTTCACGGCCGGGATCGTGCCGGGCTTCATGCTCTGCGGAGCGCTGATGGCGGCGGCCTGGGTCGTGGCGGTCAAGCGCGGCTATCCGGCGGGCGTCTTCCCGGGCTGGCGGGCGGTGGGCGTCTATCTCGTCGCGGCCGCGCCGGGTCTGCTGCTGATCGGCATCATCTTCGGCGGCGTGCGCTCGGGCGTCTTCACGGCCACGGAAAGTTCCTGCGTCGCCGTCGTCTATGCGTTCCTCGTCACCGTCGTGGCCTATCGCCAGCTCACTTGGACGGGCTTCGTCGAGGCGACGCTCGGTGCGGTGCGGACGACGGCGATGGTGCTGCTCGTCATCGGCGCGGCGGGCGCCTTCGGCTGGATCATGGCGCTCCTGCAGGTTCCGGCGCAGGCCATCGCCTTCATGAAGAGCGTCACCGACAACGCCTTCGTGATGCTGCTGATGATCAACGTGACCCTGCTGGCGCTGGGCACCTTCATGGACATGGCGCCCATGATCATCATCTGCACGCCGATCTTCCTGCCGGTGGTGCAGGCCTTCGGCGTCGACCCGATCCATTTCGGCGTGATCCTGATCCTCAATGCGGGCATCGGGCTGAACACGCCGCCCGTGGGCTCGGTGCAGTTCGTCGCCTGCGCCATCGGCAAAGTGTCGATCGGCGAGAGCATGAAGACGATCTGGCCGTTCTACGGCGCGTCGGTCGCGGTGCTGATGCTCGTGACCTATGTCCCGGCCTTTTCGCTGTGGCTCCCGGCGCTCTTCAAATGAGGTGCTGAAAGCGGAACGGGGCCGGATCCGAACGATCCGACCCCGTGTCTCCTTCACCTGACCGAAGCTTCGGTCGAAGCGGTTTCAGCCGACCCGCCCGCAATGCCGCGCGAGCGCGACCCCGAGATCGAGCAGCGCCTCGTCGCCGTGACGCCATCCGACGAGCCCCAGACCGACCGGGCAGCCGTCCACCGTTCCGATCGGGATCGAGATCTGCGGGAGACCCGCGAGACCCGCGATGCAGACGATCCGCATCACCCTCAGCCGGTAATGCTCCAGCTGTTCGAAGGCGGCATCGGCGCGGGGCGCGATGCAGGGCGCCGACGGGACGGCGAGCACCGTTCCCGGCGCGATCAGTCCGCGGACATGAGCGACGATCCGTTCACGGGCCGCGCGCGCGGTCGCCTCCTGCTCGGCCGTCACCGCTCGTGCGACGTCGATCCTTTCGCGCACGCCCGGACCGAGCTTCGGATCATGCGTCTCGATGAAGGGCCCGAAGGTCTTCCAGACCTCGCGCGCCTGAACGAGGCGGAAGGTCTCGCGCCAGACGTCCAAGCCGTCGGGATCGCCGATCCGCAGACCTTCGCGGTCGGCGGGGAGTTCGGTCATGTCGGCGAGCGCGCCGCGCAGCAGTTCCGCGACCGGCGCATCGGCCTCGGCGAAGGCGTCTTCCGCGACCAACAGACGACGGACCGGAGAACGGACGGTCTCGCCGTCGAGAAGAACGCCGCCCACCTTGCGCAGCACGCCGGGACCGGAGGCGAACCAGCCGCAGGCGTCGAAGGACGGCGCCATGGCCATCTCGCCGGAGTCGTCGACGCGCCCCGTCGACGTCCTGATGCCCCAGACGCCGTTGAGCGCGGCGGGAATCCGGACGGAGCCGCCGGTGTCGCTGCCGAGCGCGAAGTCGCAACTCCCCGCCGCCACGGCCGCGGCCGAGCCGGAGGACGAGCCGCCGGGAATCCGGCCCGGCGCGCGCGGATTGGCGGGCATGCCGTAATGCGCGTTGATGCCGCTCACGCTGTAGAACAACTCGTCGCAGACGGTCTTGCCGATCACGGTCGCGCCCGCGTCGAGAATGCGCGCGACCGCGCCCGCATGCCGCGTCGCGGGCTTCTGCAAAGCGAGCCAGGCGGGGCAGCCGCCGCCCGTGCGCTCGCCCGCGACGTCGTACATGTCCTTCACCGCGGCCGTGAGACCGTCGAGCGGCCCGCCGGGCCGCCCGGGGAGCGGAGCCGGAAGGTCATGGGGCACGAAGGCGCCGGATCGCCGACCGGCGGGCCTGTTCTCGTTCATGTCGTCGCCGCCCTTACGCCCTGACGTCCGCGGGATGGTTCGCCTTGAACCATTCGTACATCTGCAGCCCGTCCCAGCTGACGACGCCCTTGTGGGAGAGGATCTCCTCCAGCATGCGCGCCACATGGGGCGTGCGGTGCGGGACGCCGGACAGATAGGGGTGGAAGGCCACCGCCATGAATTTCGGGCGTTCCGCGCTCTCCTCGTAGAGCGTGCGGAAATGGTCCATGCCGCGCGTGTACTGCACCTCGGACGGGTGATGCTGCAGCGCCATGGCCACGATGTCGTGGATCTCGAAATTGTAGGGCAGGGCCGCGACGGGCTTGTGCTTGGTCTTCAGCCAGACGGGCTCGTCGTCGAGCACCCAGTCGCCGATGTATTCGATGCCGGCGGCGGAGAGATGATCGAGCGTGTCGAAGGTCTGGGTGAGGCCCGGGCCGAACCAGCCGACGGGCTTCTTGCCCGAGAAGCGGGTGATGATGTCGACGGCCTTCTCGATGACCGCCTTCTGGTCGTCGAGCTTGTGCATCGGCTGCTGATCATAGCCGTGGGCGTTGAGCTCCCATCCGGCCTTCAGACAGGCCTCGACCACCTGCGGATAGGTCTCGCAGGAGCGGGCGTTCAAGGTGACGCAGGGCCTGATGCCGAGACGATCGAAGATGCGCTTCATGCGCCAGAAACCGACGCGCATCCCGTATTCGTGCCAGCTCCAATTGGGATGGTCGGGCTGCTGCGGCTGGCCCTGCGGCGGGGAGATCACCATCCGCGCCATCGGCCGACCGATGTCCCACTCCTCGAGGGCGAGGACGGGCCACAGCACGAGGCGGACGCCTTCGGGCAGTTTCAGCGGCGGCCGACCTTCGATCGGCGTGTAGGGAATCCGCTCCCTCGGATGCATGACGTCTTCTCCCGGCTGTCTTCTTCTTTCACGGCCCGCCGCCGATCGATCGGCCGCGTCCGCGTCGGGGCCGAGTGTATGCTTCGCCGTCGGCGGCGAGCAACGCGCCGCAGGCGGAGCACGTCTGCATCGATACGATGCCGGAGGCTTCGCCGTTCCGCCCGGACGCTTCCCTGAAGGCTCGGGCCGTCGATGCATCGTCGCGGTGAGCGCCGGCGCACATTCCCTCCCGCCCGAAGAATGCATTCTCAGGACCACGAAGAGCCGCGGAACGAAGAACCCGCTCGGCTCGCGAACACGGAAGAAAGAGGAGAGACGAAATGGTCGACGGCATCAGAAACGGGGGCTACCGGGTTCAGCTCGGGAATGAGGGCGCCACGGCGACCGACGTGAAAATCCTGATGGAGGAGGCGCGCGAGGATCTCGACAAGAATCCCGCGGGCTTCGAATTCCGGCTGAAGCGGTCGGGGGGAGAAAGCTTCCTCGAGCTCCGTCGCCGGAAGACCGGCTTTGCGGCAAAGTTGAAGGAGGTCGTGTGGGGTCGATCCGGTAGGAACCGGGAACGCAAGGACGCGGTCACGCAAATCGCGAATGCGTTGGGTTCGGACCTGCGGAACCGACTGCCGATGAACGAGAGGGGCGGGCTGAAGACGCCCACGCGCAGCCAAGCGCGCGACATCGTCGGAGTGGTCCGGGAGGAAAGCGCCGCGCTTTCGCGGTGGAAGTTCGAGAACGACGCGGATCGGATCGACTTCTACCGTCCCAAGGCTCCTGCCGGACGGGCCCATGAGGGCGCCCGCGGCATCGTCGACGAGTTCGCGACGCTGCGCATCTACGACGCCGAAACCGCGCTGTTCCGGCTGGAGGATGCGGTCCGGACGATCCGTGACTTGGACCGCTTGGGCGTGGACTACGTCGAGATCGACGTCGAAGACGCAGGCCGGATCATCGAGAACGCCTTCAACGGCGAGCCCGTGTCCGCTTCCGACGGCGACAGGATCCTGTCGATCCTCCACGAAGCCGAGCGGATCGTGGACGCACGGAATGCCGAACTCGAACTGATGTTCGCCTGATGATCGGCGGCGGATCGGCGCCGGGCTCTTCGGAGCCCGGCGCAGCCGCGTCGAGGCGACCGATCAGGACGCGCGGTGCAGGATCGATCGCCGGGGATCCGCCAGATGGGCGATCCGTCCGGCCGCGAGGGTGACCACGACCTCCGGGCGTGACCCCCGGGCATCCACGAGCACCACGTCCGCACGCATGCCGACGTCGAGCCGGCCGCGATCCGTCAGTCCCGCCGCCCGCGCCGGATTTTCCGAAACGAGCGGCCAATGATCCTCGACCGGGCGGCCGGACCGGGCCGCGAGGACGAAGGGCGCCGCGAGCAGCGCGGGATAGTAATAATCGGAAGCGAGGATGGTGCAGAAGCCCGCCTCGACCATCGTGGCGGCGTCGGGGCATCCCGTATGGCTGCCGCCGCGGACCACGTTCGGCGCCCCGAAGACGATGGGATCGCCCGCCTCGGCGGCGGCCTTCGCCGTCTCCTCGGTGATCGGAAACTCGGCCACCGCCGCGCCCAGGGCGCGATAGCGGTCGCGCTCCGCCGGGGACCGGTCGTCATGCGACATGATGGTGACCGAAGCGGCGCGCGCGGCGCGGGCGAGCCGCACGACGGAGGCTTCGACCTCGGCCTCCCGGGCGTGAACGCGGTCGACGAGCGCGTCGAAGGCGGCGGCGTCGAGCCCCGTGCGCTCGACCATCCTCGCCTTCTTGTCGGGGCGATTGCGATCCTTGAGGGTGCCGTTCATATGGTCGTTGAAGGCCAGCATATGGATCAGGCCCGCTTCGATCCATTCGACGGTCTCGGCCTCGGCCTCGAGATTGAACGTCTCGTGCCGGAGATGGACCCGCCCGTCGACCCGCCCGTCCCGGCGGGACGCGATCGCCCGGATCAGCCGCCGGACCGTCGCGACGCCCCGCAGGCCGGGCTCCCAGGAGCAGGTCACGCCGTGAAAGGCGGTGGTGATGCCGTTCGCCGCCAATTGCCTGTCGGTGTCGTCGAGCGCGAGTTCGAGATCGAAGCTCACGCCCGGACGCGGCATGATCTGACGCTCGAAGGCGTCGCCGTGGATGTCGACCAGACCGGGGAGGACGAGGAGCCCCTCCGCGTCGATCTCGACGGCCGATCCGCCGGCATCCGCGCCGTCCTCCGCGATGCGTCCGTCGACGAGCAGCAGGTCTCGTCGGACACGGCTCCCCTCGGACGGAACGGTTCCGTTTCGGAGAAGGACGGTCGGGGTCTTGGGCATCGCTGAGGCTCCTGCATTCGCAACGGCCGCATACTCCGGCAGAGATGACGATCCGGTGACGGGATCGTCACGGGGACGTCATCCACCGCGATTAACGGTTCCGCCATCCTCATTCCGGAGCCCGAACATGATCTCGCGCCGTTCCTTCACCCTCGGTCTGGGTCTCGCCGCCGTCGCCGCCACGTCCGCCGTCGCTCAGGACAAGAAGCTGCGCTTCGCCGTCACGGACATCGACGGGCTCGAGTCCCTCCAGCGCGAATTCGGCCCCTTCAAGGAAGCCTTCGAGAAGGCTTCGGGCCTCAAGGTGGACTTCTTCCCGGTCTCCGGCCGCACCGCCGCCGTCGAGGCCATGGCCGCGGGGCAGATCGACTTCGTGCTCACGGGCCCGGCCGAATACGTCGTGTTCAATGCGCGCCTGAAGGCGGAACCGGTCGTCGTCTGGACCCGGCCCGACTATCGGTCGAGCATCGTCGTCCCCGATGCGGGAGCCAAGAGCCTCGCGGACCTCAAGGGCCGCAAGATCTCCTTCGGCGAGATCGGCTCGACCTCGCAGCATCTCGCTCCGGCGACGATCCTCGCCGAAGCGGGTCTCGCCTACGGCAAGGATTACGAGCCCGTCTTCCTGAAGCTCAACGTCGCGGCCGAAGCGATGCTGCGCGGCGACGTCGCCGCGATCGGCATGAACCAGACGCATCTCGAACGCGTGCGGAAGGCTTTCCCGGACAAAGTGTTCCGTTCGCTCGGCGACGGCATCGCCCTGCCGAACGATCTGATCCTCGCCGCGCCGTCCGTGCCGCGCGAGACCGTCGAGCGCTTCCGCCGCGCCTTCCTCGACCATGCGCCCGCCCTGCTCGCGGCGGTCACGTCGACCAAGGAAAACAAGAAGTTCGAGGGCGGCGGCTTTCTTCCGAACGTGTCGGACAAGGACTACGACGTCGTCCGTCGCATGTTCGTGAACGTCGGCATCAGGGAATTCACCAAGTTCATCGGCGGCTGACGTGCAGATCGTCAGACCGGCCGAGGCGTTCCCCGCGACCGGCACCGCCGCGACGCCCGCCGTCGCGGTCGTCGATCTCGCCAAGAGCTTCGGCGAACGCAGCGTTCTCGCGGGCGTCGATCTGTCGATCGCGCAGGGCGAGAGCGTGGCCTTGATCGGAGCCAACGGAACCGGGAAATCGACGTTCCTGCGGTGTCTGATCCGGCTCACGGAGCCGGATCGCGGCACCATCCGGATGCTCGACGACGTCGTCACGGATCTCGGCGCGGCGGAGCTGCGCCGGTTCCGGTCGAAGGTCGGAATCGTGTTCCAGAAGCACAATCTCGTGCCGCGGCTCTCCGCGCTCACCAATGTCGTGCACGGCATCCAGTCGCGTTCGGCGGGACCGCGGACATGGCTTCAGGCGCTCGCGCCCCGCGAGGTGCGGGAGGAGGCCTATGCCTGCCTCGCGGCCGTCGGTCTCGAAGACCGCGCCCTGCAACGGGTCGGCAGCCTTTCGGGCGGCCAATCGCAGAAGGTCGCGGTCGCGCGGATGCTGATGCAGCGCCCGCGTCTGATCCTCGCCGACGAGCCCGATGCGAGTCTCGATCCGAAGGCGGGGGAGGACGTGATGGATCTTCTGCTCCGCGTCGCGCGCGAGAAGGGGCTGACGCTCGTTACGGTCTCGCACCGGCTCGAGCATGCCGTGCGCTATTCGGACCGGATCATCGGCTTCGATGCCGGGCGGGTGGCGCTCGACACGCCCTCCGCGGCCGCGTCGGTCCACGAGCTTCGTTCCTTCTTCTCCGATCGGACCGCCGCATGAGCATGCCTCTTCGGACCCCGGGCCTGCCGCCCCGGCATTCGGCTCCGAGCGCCGTCTCCGTCGTGCTCTGGTGCGCGGCCGTGGCCTTCGTCGTCTGGTCCTTCGCCGGCGCGGGCCTTTCGCTCGAAAGGCTGCAACGCGGAATTCCGGCCCTCGGCAACATGCTGTCGCGCATGTTCCCGCCGGACGTCGAGCGGCTGCCGCAGATCCTGTGGTCGCTGCTCGTGACCTTTCAGATGGCGGTGGCGGGCTGCGTGCTCGGTCTGATCCTCGCTTTCCCCGTCGCCGTTCTCGCCGCCGACAATCTGTCGCCGCATCCCGCGGTGAAGGCCGCGGCGCGGGGCCTGATCGCGCTCTTCCGCACGGTGCCGGACCTCGTCTGGGCGCTGCTCTTCGTGATCGCGGTCGGCCTCGGCCCGCCGGCGGGCATCCTCGCCATCATGGTCGACAAGATCGGCTTCGCGGGCCGCTTCTTCGCCGAGGCGATGGAGGAGGCCGACAAGGGTCCGCGCGAAGCCCTGGAGGCGCTGGGAGCGACGCGCACGGGCGTCATCTTCTCCGCCATCGTGCCGGAATGCCTGCCCTCCTTCGTCGCGACGTCCTTGTTCGCGCTGGAAAAGGCGGTGCGCGGATCCGTCATTCTGGGCCTCGTCGGCGCTGGCGGAATCGGCGTCGAGCTCAAGGTCGCCTTCGACCTGTTCGATTACGACACGGCCGCGACCATCATCATCGCGGTGTTCCTGCTGGTCCTGCTCGTCGAGCAGATCTCGGATCGGATCCGTCGCGCCCTCATCTGACCGGAGGGCGGCGCCCGGCGCGGTCAGACCCGGTCGAGCGGCGCGCCGTCCGAAGAGCCGGCATCGACCGTGATCCCGCAGCCGGGCGCGATCGGACCGCCGCGAACGACGATTCCCATCACGCCCGCCTTGCGGATGATCGCGCCGCTTACGGTCTTCTCGATCAGGGCCGCCATCAGTCCCGGCTTCAACCCGTCCAACTGCGCACAGGGATTTCTCAGCCCGGTGATCTCGACGATCGGGCCGCCCGAGAAATGCAGCCGCGTCGCGCGGGTCAGGGCGAGAAGATCGATGCCGAGGGTCAGGACGTTCTCGCCCATGACGCCCGCCGCGATGTCGAAGCCGCGATCCCGCAATTCGACGAGCAGTTCGGCATGGACGAGATGCACCTGCCGGAGATTGGGAACGGTGGGATCCACCGCGACCCGCGACCGATGCTTCACGGTCGCCCCCGCATGGGCGTCCCCTTCCACGCCGTGTCCCGCGACGAGCGTGATCGACGGGCGGACGGGTTTGGACATCGTATGGGTCGGGGACGCCGCGACCGCGACGACCGTGCCGGCCGCAGCCCCGATCGACGTCACGGCCGCGAGCCCGCAGTGCGGTAAGCGGCGACGAATTCGGTGACGGACAACCGCCGGAAATCGTCGAGCGCGGCGCGCAGCCGGTCATGCGGCCAGTCCCACCAGGCGATGGCCAGAAGCTCCTCGGCGATCTCCTCGGGGAAACGCCGGCGGACGGGCCTTGCGGGAACGCCCGCCACGATCGTGTAGGGGGGCACGTCCTTGGTCACCACCGCGCCCGCGGCGACGACCGCACCGGTGCCGATCGTCCGGCCGGGCAGGATCACCGCGCCGTGCCCGATCCAGACGTCGTGACCGATCGTGACGGCATGAGAGCGGCGCCAATCGAAGAAGGCGGGCTCGTCCTCGGCGTCCTCGAAATAGGCGGACGCGCGATAGGTGAAATGCGACTGGCTCGCCCGGTGCATCGGATGGTTGCCCGGATTGATGCGGACATGCGCCGCGATCGAACAGAACTTGCCCACCGTCGTGTAAATGACGTCTCCGTCGTTCACGATGTAGGAATAGTCTCCGAGCGTCGTCTCGACCACTTTCGTCCGCGCGCCCACCTCGGTGTATCGTCCGAGGACCGAGCGCGCGACATGGGCGGTCGGATCGATCAGGGGCTCGGTGCCCAGTTTCTTGGCGGTCATGACGTTCGATCCTCGTTCCATCGTTCCTTCACGCGCGGCCCCTTCCGAGGGTGCGCTGGTTCTCGTGGTCGGCCCGTCCGGAGCGGGAAAGGATTCGCTGCTCGCCGCGGCGCGCCGCGACATCGGGGACGATCCGCGCTTCGTCTTTCCGCGTCGCGTGATCACGCGCGCGGCGCAGGCCGATGCCGAAGATCACGACACGATGGAGCCCGCGGATTTCGAAGCCGCGGAGGCCGAAGGCGCCTTCGTCCTGTCCTGGCGGGCGCACGGCCTCGCCTACGGGATCGGACGCGAGGCGCTGGACGACGTGGTCGGCGGGCGCATCGTCGTGATCAACGTGTCGCGCGGCGTGATCCCGCGCGCCGAACGGATCGCGAGCCGCACCACCGTGCTGAACGTCACCGCCCGGCCCGAGGTGCTGGCCGAGCGCATCGCCCGGCGCGGACGCGAAACGGCGGCGGAGATCGAAGCACGGCTCCGGCGCGAGGCGCCGATCGCCGTGACCACGGCGCGGCTGATCGACATCCGCAACGAGACGACCTTGGACGAGGCGGCGCACGCCTTCGTGGCGGCGCTGCGGAGCGCCTGACCGTTCAGGCGAGTTCGACATCGCCGATGATCCGGAACGAACCGTCGCGGCGTTCCTGCTTGAAGACGCAGAGGCGGTCGACGGCGAAGGGCGGTTCGTCGACCCGTTCCGCGTGGAGGCGGGCGAGCTCGTCGCGCACCGACGCGCGGACATCCGCGTGCAGCGGTCCGGTCAAGGTCATGTGGAAACGGAAGTCCTCGCCGACATAGGGATAGCCCCAACGGTCGAGCTGTTCGATCTGCCGCGGCGTCAAAGGACTTTCGAGCCGCCGCCGCCGATCCGCTTCGGACAGCGGGGCGCGGAAGGGCTCGAAGGCCCGCACGACGGAGAAGGCGAGCGCGTCGAGCGCGGACGTCTCGCCCGTCGGGACGAGCGCCGTGAAGGAGCCGATCGTCTTGACGGCCAAGCCCGACGGCGTCGCCGCCGCAAGGCCCGTCGCGACGTTGCGGAGCATCGCGAGGAGTTCGTCCTCGGACCGTCCTTCGGCCAGAGAGAAAGGCGCCTTCAACGTGGCGTGGAAGCCGTAGCGACGCGGCTCGCGCGTCATGTCGAGCCAGTCTTCAGCCGAAAAACCGTCGGGCACGAGCATCCGCGGCCGGGAGCCGTCGACGGCGTCGTAACCGATCACCGCGGAGCCGAAGCGCCAGAGCGCGCTCGCGGGGCTCGGCGCGTAGTAGATCGCGTAGCGGGGAGCCTCGACCGGGGCGGTCATCAGAACGAGCGACGGCCGTTCGACCAGACTTCGCGGATGAGCGGCGTGCCGCCCGCGATCCGGAAGCGCAGAACGTCCGCGCGAAGTCCGGGGCGCAGCCTTCCGCGGTCGGCCAAGCCGACCATGTCGGCGACCTTCCAGGTGACCATGGCCGTCGCATCCTGCAGGGGCAGGCCGTGCGACGCGTTCAGCTTGACGACGGCCTGCATCAGGCTCGCCGGCACATAATCGGACGAGAGGCCGTCGAGCAGCCCTTTTTCCGCGAGCTCGCCCGCCGAGACGCCGCCCGAATGCGACCCGCCGCGCACCACGTTGGGAGCGCCCGCGATGGTGGCGAGACCCTTCGTCTTCGCGGCCTCCGCGGCGACGACCGTGGTCGGGAACTCGGAGATCGCCGCGCCCGAGGCGACGCCCATGTCGACGTCCTCGACGGTCGTGTCGTCATGCGTGGCGATCGGGATGCCGCGCGACCGGAACATCTCGACGATCGGTCCCCAATTGCGCTGTACGTTGGCCGGGCCGTTCGCCATCCGCTGCTCGACGTCGCGCTCGTGCTGTTCGAGCGTCTTCTCGCCCGAGCCGACATTGTAGGTCTTGAGATGTTCGAGGTTGCGCCACTGGCGTTGCCCGGGCGTGTGGTCCATCAGCGAGACGAGCCGGACCAGCGGATGGTCCTTGTAGGGCTCGACGTCCTCGACGAGTTCGTCCGAGGAGAGTTCGCAGCGGATATGGATCATGTGGTCGATGCGGAACGCGTCGACCGCTCGGCCTTCGACGAGCGATTCGATGATCCGCGGGAAGATCGCGCGGCGGAAGTCCTTGCCGCCGAAGACGGACCCCGCGCAGATCGAATCATAGACCGTCGTGACCCCGGCGGCCGCCATCTGCGCATCATGCGCGACGGCCGCGGCGATGCCGTTCGGCCAGAAGACCCCCGGCCGCGGCACGAAGTGCTTTTCCATGTTGTCGGTATGCATCTCGACGATGCCCGGCGAGACGAAATCGCCGCCGACATCCGTCGCGGCGGGAAGCGAGGAGCGGCCGGAATCGACCGAGCGGATGCCCTCGGGACCGAAGACGATCGTGCCTTCGACGATCTCGTTCTCGAGGATCAGCTTCGCATTGGTGAGGATGGTTTCGGTCATGGTCATGCCGCCGCCTTGAAGGCCGTGAGATCGAGCCGTCGCGTCGCGACGCGGTCGCGGACGGCTTCGTCATGGAAGATGCCGACGATGGCCGCGCCCGCGGCGCGGGCGTCGGCGACGAGATCGACGACGACCTCGCGGTTGCCCGCGTCGAGCGAGGCGGTCGGTTCGTCGAGGAGCATGATCGGCGTCGGGTCGACGAAGCTGCGCGCGATGTTCACGCGCTGCTGCTCGCCGCCGGAGAAGGTCGCGGGCGGCAGGGACCAGAGCCGTTCGGGGAGGTTGAGCCGCGCCAGCATGTCCCGGGCGCGGCGGGTCGCCTCGGCGTCGGCGACGCCGCGTCCGAGCATCGGGTCGCGCACGATGTCGAGCGCGGAGACGCGCGGGATCACGCGCAGGAATTGCGAGACATAGCCGAGCGTACGGCGACGGACTTCGAGCACGAGGCGCGGATCGGCCGTCACGATGTCGACCATGCGGCCGTCATGCAGGACCTGCACGCTCCCGGTGCTCGGCCGATAATTGCCGTAAAGGATGCGCAGCAGCGTCGACTTGCCCGTGCCCGAGGGGCCGGCGAGAACCACGGCCTCGCCCGCGTGGACGGAGAGCCCGACATCGGCCAGCACGGGCAGGACGGTCCCGCCCTGATTATGCAGCACGAAGGCCTTCGACAGATGTTCGGCGCGGAGCATGAGGGTCATCGCAGGGGTCTTTCAGCAGGATCGGATGACGAAGGCATGACGGTCAGGCGGAAAGCACGGCCGAGGCGAGAAGCTGTGTATAGGCGTGGTGCGGATCGTCGAGGACCTGATCGGTCAGACCCTCTTCGACCACCCGCCCGTCCTTCATCACCATCAGCCGGTCGGTCAGCAGCCGCGCGACGGCGAGGTCATGGGTGACGATGACCGCCGCGATGCCGAGATCGCGGACGAGCACGCGCAGGAGGTCGAGAAGCTTCGCCTGCACGGACACGTCGAGCCCGCCCGTCGGTTCGTCCATGAAGACGAGGCGCGGCTCGGAGACGAGGATCCGGGCGATCTGCAACCGCTGCTGCATGCCGCCGGAAAAGCGCTTCGGCATGTCGTCGAGGCGGTCGCGGGCGATCTCGACGCGGGAGAGCCACTCCGCCGCGGACTCGCGGATGCGTCCGTAATGCCGGTCGCCGCGGTCCATGAGGCGCTCGCCGACATTGCCGCCCGCCGACACGCTCATGCGCAGGCCGTCGCGCGGATTCTGGTGGACGATGCCCCAGGCCGTGCGCATCAGCGCGCGCCGCGTCGGCTCGGGGATCGAGAAGACGTCGACGAGATCGTCTTCCAGCCGGAAGCGGACCTTGCCCGACGTCGGCTCGTCGATGCCGGACAGGCAGCGCAGCAACGTCGACTTGCCGGACCCCGATTCGCCGACGATGCCGAGCACCTCCCCCGGCCAGAGCCGGAAGGACACGTCGGCGCAGCCGATGCGGTCGCCGTACATCTTCGAGACGCCGTCGACCGTCAGCAGCGGCTCGAGCGGCGCGGGGAACGGGACGGGCGCGTTCATGCGCTTTCTCCGGCTTTCGCGGACGGGACGTCATTCAGGGCGGCGGCGTCGGCGAGCTGCGATCCGGCATGACCCTCGGCGCGGCGGCCTTCGCAATGGTCGGTGTCGGAGCAGACGAACATGCGGCCGCCGCGATCGTCGGTGACGACCTCGTCGAGATAGCTGTCCGCCGCGCCGCAGAGCGCGCAGGGTTCGGACCATTTCTGGACGGTGAAGGGATGATCCTCGAAATCGAGGCTCCGCACCCGCGTGAAGGGCGGAATCGCATAGATCCGCTTCTCGCGCCCCGCGCCGAAGAGCTGCAGGGCGGGCATGCCGTCCATCTTCGGATTGTCGAATTTCGGGATCGGCGTCGGCGAGGTCACGTAGCGGTCGTTGACGAGCACGGGATAGGAATAGGTCATCGCCACATGGCCGAAGCGGGCGATGTCCTCGTAGAGGCGGACATGCATGGAGCCGTATTCGGCCCAGGCATGCATCTTCCGCGTCTCGACCTCGGACGGCTCCAGCTTACGGAGCGGTTCGGGCTGCGGAACCTGGTAGACGAGGATCTGCCCGCCCGAGAGCGGCGTCTCGGGGATGCGGTGGCGCGTCTGGATGATCGTGGCCGCAGGGGTCGCCTCCGTGACGGCGACGCCCGCCGTCCGGCGGAAGAAGCGACGGATGGCGACGGCGTTGGTCGTGTCGTCCGCGCCCTGATCGATCACCTTGAGCACGTCGGACGGGCCGACGAGCGCGGCGGTGATCTGGATGCCGCCCGTGCCCCAACCGCGGGCCAAGGGCATTTCCCGCGAGCCGAACGGCACCTGATAGCCGGGGATCGCCACCGCCTTGAGAAGCGCGCGGCGGATCATCCGCTTCGTCTGCTCGTCGAGATAGCCGTAATTGTAGTCGGGATCGGCGGCGGTCGCCGGGGTGACGAGGGCGTTCATTCGGCGGCCTCCCGGTTCGCGGCCGCGCGCTCTTCCTGCTCGCGGCGGATCTTGCGGAGCAATTCGAGCTCGCCTTGGAAATCGACGTAATGGGGCAGCTTCAGATGCTCGACGAAGCCCGCCGCCTCGACGTTGTCGGCGTGGTAGAGCACGAATTCCTCCTGCTGGGCGGGATAGTCGGCGCTCTCGCCGAATTGCCGGGCCTTCAGCGCGCGATCGACGATCGCCATGGACATCGCCTTGCGCTCGCAATGACCGAAGACGAGCCCATAGCCGCGCGTGAATTGCGGCGGGACGTCCTTGGCGCCTTGGAACTGATTGACCATCTGGCACTCGGTGAGCGTGATCTCGCCGAGATCGATGGAGAAGCCGAGTTCCGGAACGTCGAAGCCGACGGAGACCTCGCCCATGCGGATTTCGCCCGCGAAGGGATGATTGCCGCCGAAGCCGCGCTGCACCGAATAGGCGAGACCGAGCAGGAAGCCCTCGTCGCCGCGCGCCAGAGTCTGCAGCCTCACGTCGCGGTCGGCGGGAAACTCCACCGGATCGCGGGTCAGGTCGAACGGACGCGGATCGCCTTCGGGCGGGGTCTCGGGCTCCATCAGCCCCTCCGCGCCGAGAATGTCGGGGACGCGGGGCATGGTGCGATCGAGCGGCGCAACGGCCTCCGGCGCGATCTTCACCTCGCCGCCTTCGGCCGCCAGCGCGAAATCGAAGAGCCGATGCGTGTAGTCGTAGGTCGGACCCAGAACCTGCCCGCCCGGGAGATCCTTGTAGGTGGCCGAAATCCGCCGCCGGATCGCCATGGCCGCCGTATCGACGGGCTCCGACGAGCCGAAGCGCGGCAGCGTCGTGCGATAGGCGCGCATCAGGAAGGCGGCCTCGATGGCGTCGCCCTGGCTCTGCTTCAGCGCGAGCGCGGCGAGATCTTCGTCGAAGAGCGAGCCCTCGTTCATGACGCGGGCGACCGCGAGCGCCATCTGCTCGCGAAGCTGCGCGACCGAGAGTTCGGGCACGGCGGGATCGCCGCGCCGCTCTTCGGCGACGAGGTCGTGCGTGGCGAGAATGGCGGCCTCGCCGCCTTTGACCGCGACATACATCAGCGGGTTCCTCCGACGGCGATGCGCGTGGAGCGGGGCAAGGCGAAGAGCCGGTCGCCCGCGACGAAGACGAGGTCCGCGCCGAGCGGGAAGCGCTCCGCATTGGCGGCGATCTCGTCATGGAAATGCGCGCGCAGGCCCGCGGGGGCGACGGTCGCGCTCGTCTCGATGCCCGGCCCGGACAGCGTCATGGACGGGCCGCCTTCGAGCGCGTCGCAGAGCACGATCACGGTCGCGGAGCGGTCGGGATAACGGTCCTCGCCGGGATGGAAGGCCGCGAGCGCGGCGTCCTCGCGGGCGTCGAGCAGCGCGAAGGTCGCGTCGCGGTCGCTCTCGGCGATCCGCGCGCCCGTGTGAAAGACGACCCAACGCTCCACGGCGCCGCCCGCCATGCGGGCGGGCAGCCGGACCGGCGTCTCGTAGTCGGCGAGCGCCAGCAGCAATCCGGCCGCCGCCTCCGGCAGATCGGCGGGACGGTCGGGAACGCGCCCCGCGACCGAAAGGATCGTGCCCGGCCGCGCCATGGCGTCGAGAACGGACCGGAAGACGGCCTGCGAATCGAGAACGAGATCGGCGAAGCCGGGCGCGACCGCGGCGGACGAAGCGGACATCAGCCCTCTCCCCTGACGAGCGTGAAGAATTCCACCTTGGTGGCCGCGGCCTTCCGCGACGCCCGATCCCGCGCCTCGCGAAGCGCGTCTTCAAGAGGCCCCAGGAGTTCGGCCTCCAAGGCGTCGCGATGCGCATCGTCCTGCATCAATGCGTCGATGACGGCGACGAGGCGCGCCTTGCGCTTGTCGCGGCCGAGCGCATAGGACACGCCCATATGGTCGCCGACCCGGACCACGCAACGGGTCACGGTCGCCTCACCGAGATTGAAGCGCCGCCCCGCGCCGCCCGCGCGTCCCTCGACCATCACCGTTCCGGTTTCCTCGGCCTTGAGCACGCAATGATCCGGCAGTCCGGCACCGGCGAAGACCCGCTCGAGAGCGGCCCTGTCGGCCCGCGCAAGAAGGGCGAGGCGGCGCTTTCGCACCTCGTTCGGATCGGGAAGATCGGCTCGGGACATCGGTTTTCCCCTTGATGCGGCGGCATCGACGTAATAGGTCTATACCTATAACCACTCGCCGTGCCGGAAGTCACGCGAAAAAAGGTCTAGACGTTATGAATGACGCTTCGATGACGATCGATCCGGATTCCTCCGCCTCCGGCCGCACGGCGCCGGTCTGGAAGCGGATCGCGGACGAACTCGCCGCGGCGATCGCGAGGGGCGAACCGCCGAAAGGGGCGGCATTGCCCAGCGCGACGGAATTGGCGACGCGTTACGGCGTGCATCGCCACACCGTGCGGCAGGCCTTCCGGCATTTGCAGTCTCTCGGCCTCGTCATCGTGAAGCAGGGCAGCGGCACCTTCGTGACCGAAGGCCCGCTTCCCTATCGGATCGGTCGGAAGGTGAGTTTCCGCGAGAATGTCGGTGCCGCGGGCCTGACGGGATCGGCCGTGATCGTCGACGCCACGATCAAGCCCGCCGACGAGGAGACCGCCGCCGCGCTCGCGGTCGCGCCGGGCGCTCCCGTCTGGCGGATCCGCACGGTGCATTCGGCGGACGGGCGACCGATCTCAGCCGCCGTCCATCGCGTCTGCGCCGAACGCTTTCCGAGCTTTGCGGCGGATCTCGCCGCGGGGGACGTCTCCGTCTCCGTCGCATTCCGCCGGGCCGGGATCGCCGCCTATCGCCGCCTTTCGACCCGCGTTTCGGCACGGACCGCGAAACCGAAGGAGCGCAAGGCGCTCGATATCGGCACGGACGAGGTCGTGCTCGTTTCCAAGGGGACCGACGGACTGCCGGACGGAACGCCGATCCATCTGGTCGAGACGTCCTTCGCCGCCAACCGCATCGAATTCGTCATCGAAGCCGAGGCCTGACGAAAAGGCGCGGGACGAGGCCCGCGCCGACGAGGCAAAGCGCTACGGCTGCGCCGCCGTTCAGTTCGCGCGGTTCTCGGGGACGATCAGCGGCACGAAACCGAAGACGCCCGGGCTGTCAGGGTCCACGAGCACCTTGACCGCATGAACCTGGGAGGCGCCCATCACCATGAGGGCCGTCACGTTGGGGACCGGCTTGCGCGACGTATTCAGGAAGGGTCCGATCTCGAAGACGTGACGGTCGCCGTAAACGACGAGCACCGGACGTCCGAAGGCCCTCGCGCCGCGCTCGACCGCACGGATCGTATCGACGAAGCCCGATGCCCGCGGAATCTCGCCCTCCCTCTGAGCGATGTCCCACGCATCCGCCTGCCAGGCGAGTACGATCGCCTTGGCGTCGCGCTCCTTCGCCTTGGCGAAGGTATCGTCGATCCAAGCGACATTGGCGCGGTTGCGTTCGAAGAACTCCGTGGCGTTCTTGAGGTCGCCCGCCTCGAACCCGTTGTTCGAGCCCACGACATGCACGGTGGCGAAGACCACGCCGTTCTTCTCGAACCGTGCATTCTCGACGAAGGTCGAGAAACGCTCCGCCATCGCGCGGCTCTGGCTTTCGACGGGCATGGCCGTCTTGCCGAGGGAGCCGTCGGGCTTGGCGAAGAACATCGCGCGGACCTTGGCGAGACGTTCGAGCGGGTCGAAGCGGCCCGCGGATTCGCGATGGCAGTCGGTCCATTCATTGTCGCCGATCGTGTAGACCAGCGGCTGATCGAATGTCCCGAACTGCTCGAGGACCTTGCGGAAATTCTCGTCCGAACAGGGCGTGGAGCCGGATTTGATGTCGCCCACGTGAATGGAGAATGCGGGCTTCGTCGCATTGATCGCGGCGATCAGGCGATCGAACTTCACGACATCGCCCGGGATCGCATAAGGCATGTCGCCGAGGGCGACGAAGGTGAAGGCCCGGCTCTGAGCCGCGGCCTTCTGGGGAAGACACGCGGCGATCGCGATGCCGAGCGCGAGGACGATGGACTTCATGGGCGGCTCCGTCGGTTCGTGCCGCCTGCGCGGCCGACTGATGAAAGCGTTCGAAGGTCAGATCGCCCGCGGACCGATGATCGCGAAACGCAGGCGGCTCGAGATCCGGTCGATGATCGCGACCGCGACGAGGATCATGAGGATCAGGAAGGAGACGTGCTGCCATTCGAGCGTGCGGATCTGCTCGGACAGATGCAGACCGATGCCGCCCGCGCCGACGATGCCGATGATCGTCGCCGACCGCGTATTGGACTCGAAGTAATAGAGGATCTGGCTCGCGATGACGGGCAGGACCTGCGGCACGATGCCGAAACGCACGGCCTCCGCGGTGGAGCCTCCGGCGGCCGTGACGCCCTCGACGGGCTTCCGGTCGGCCGCTTCCATGGCTTCGGAGAACAGCTTGCCGAAGGCGCCGATGTCGGCGCTCATGATCGCGAGCACGCCCGCGAAGGGCCCCAGCCCGACGACGTTGATCCAGATGAGGGCCCAGATCAGCGTATCGACGCCGCGGATCGTATCGAGACCGCGGCGGGTGAAGAAATGCAGCACCCGGCTCGCATTCACGTTCCGCGCCGCGAAGAAGCTCAGCGGAAAGGCGATCACGGCCGCGAGAAGCGTTCCGAGAAGAGCGATGGCGAGCGTTTCCGCCAGGGCCTTTCCATAGACCATGGCCTTCGCCCAGGTCTCCGGATCGGGCGGCAGCATCAGGCCGACGATCGAACCGAGCCGGCCGAGCCCGCCGAAGATCTTGGCGAAGGAGAATTCGAGTTCGACGAGGCCGTAGACGAGGACGCCCGCGAGCGCACCGACGATCGCCAGGACCCGCATGCGGTCGAGCGGCCGCGGGGCGAAATGGTCGGCATGGTGGCGGCGACGCACCGCGTCGAGATCGCCGAAGAGATCGGCGGCGTTTCCGTTCGTGGTCATGGGCGGTTCTCCGCGCCGATGAGGCGCCGGCGCAGGACCTCCGTCGCGGCGTCGATGATCATGACGGTCGCGATGATGAGGATCAGCAGCGCGCTGACGTCGGAATAGTAGAATTTGCGGATCGACTCGACGAGCGTCTGGCCGATGCCGCCCGCGCCGACGAAGCCCATGACGGCCGCGCCGCGGACATTGATCTCGAAGCGCAGCAGACCGTAGCTCGCGAAATTGGACAGGACCTGCGGCAGAGCGGCGAAGCGCACCTGCGCGAACCAGTCCCCGCCCGACGCCGCGACGCCCTCGACGGGCTTCATGTCGATGTTCTCGACCACTTCGGCGAAAAGCTTGCCCAGCGCCCCCATCGTATGAATCGCGATGGCGAGCACGCCGGGCACGGGGCCGAGGCCGAAGGAGACGACGAAGATCAGCGCGAAGACGATCTCCGGCACGGTGCGGGTGAATTCGAGGAAACGACGCGCCGTCCAGACGATCGCGCCCGACCGCGTCAGGTTGCGGCTCGCGGCGAAGCAGAGCGAGAAGGCGCCGAGCGCGCCGAGCATCGTGCCGACATAGGCGATCAGCACCGTCTCGCCCATCAGCTTCAGCCATTTGTCCAAGCCCCAGAACCATTCGGCCGGGTCGGTCAGGACGGAGGCTCCGTTGTCGAGGACGAAGAGGCGCGCGATGTAGTTGGTGAAGTTGCCGATGTTGGCGAAGAACTTGCGGGCGTCGACCTCCGCCGTGTGCCCGGCGACGAGGACGAGCAGGAACAGCACCGCCGCACCCAGCATGAAACGGCGACGCTTGGCCGCGACCGCGGCCTCATAGGCGCGGAGCAGGGCCGTTCGCTGCGCGGGCGGAAGGGCGGCGATGGTGGCGGACATGGGAACCCGGAAAAGGCGAAAGGAAAAGGCGGGCCGGATGAACCGGCCCGCCTTTCGGATCGAACTTACGAGCCGCGCTTCTTGCGCAGGGCGTCGATGAAGTTCTGGAGCTCGACGGTGACCTTGTAGTCCTCATGCTTCGCGGGCGCGAAGCCCGGCGACTTGCCGTCGGACAGCTTGTCGAAAGCGGCCTTGCCCTTGGTCGGCGCGTCTTCGAACGCCTTCACGATGGCGGCCTTGAGCTCCGGCGGGAGCGAGGTCAGGACGGCATAGGGCGAGCCCGGGATCTTCTCCGAACGGAACACGATCTTGAAGTCTTCCTTCTTGACCATGCCCTTGTTGTGCATGCGCGTCAGGTTGGAGTCGTCTTCCGAGTTCCACCAGTTGAAGGCGAGGTCGCAGGTGCCCTGCTGCACCGCCATCACCGCGTTCTCATGGCTGCCCGCATTGGTGACCTTGGCGAAATAGGTCGAGGGCTCGATGCCCATCTTGTCCATCGAATAGAGCGGGACGTTGTTGCCCGAGGTCGAGTTGGGGTCGACGAGGCAGAGGTTCTTGCCCTTGAAGTCCTCGAGCTTGGCGCCCGGAGCGGACGTCTTGGCATAGGCGACCGCGAAGTAGCCCGTGGAACCGTCCGAGGCGCGCATCGTGGCGAAGGCCTGCACGCCGCCGTTGGTGACCGTGTGCGCCCGCACATAGGACGACGGGCCGTAGTCGCCGATATGGATGTTGCCGGCCTTCTGGCCTTCGATCACCGCGGCGTAGTCGGCGGCGATGCGCAGCGTGACCTTCACGCCGAGTTCGCGGGAGAGATACTCCATGAAGGGGCCCATGCGCTCGGTCACGCCCGAGGCGTTCTCGGCGGGAACCGTCGCATAGACGAGTTCGGGATACTTGGCCTTCCAATCCTGGGCGAAGGCGCCCATGGGGGCGACGAGCGCGGCGGCGGCCACGGCCGCGAGCATGTAGCGACGATCGAGCATCGAAGTTCTCCTGAGAGAGCGGTGGGAAGAATCGTCAGGCGGCGACGGGGACGGCAAGCCCCGGCGCCTCGGCCTCGGGCGCGTCCATGACGTCGCCGGCTTCGAGGCCGTAGAGATCCCGCGCGACGGACTCGGTCAGCGCGGCGGGAACGTCGTCGAACACCACCCGGCCCGCGGCCATGCCGACCAGACGGTCGCAATAGGTCCGCGCGAGGTCGAGCGAGTGGAGATTGCAGACGACCGTGATGCCGAAATGCCGGTTGATGCGCAGCAGCGCGTCCATCACGATCTTGGTGTTGCGCGGGTCGAGCGAGGCGATCGGCTCGTCGGCGAGAATGATCTCGGGTTCCTGCACCAGAGCACGGCAGATCGCCACGCGCTGCTGCTGCCCGCCCGAGAGCTGGTCCGCCCGCTTCGAGGCGAGATCGGCGATGTCGAACTGCTCCAGCGCGGCGAGCGCGATGGCGCGGTCGTCCTCCCCCCAAAGCTTCAGCATCGAACGCCAGGACGGCGCCATCGACAGCCGGCCCATGAGAACGTTGGTCAGCACGTCGAGCCGGCCGACGAGATTGAACTGCTGGAAGATCATCGCGCAGCGGCGCCGCCATTCCCTCAATTCCGCACCGCGGAGCGTCGTGACGTCGGTCTCGTTCCAACGGATCATGCCCGCGGTCGGATCGGCGAGGCGGTTGGTCATGCGCAGCAGCGTCGACTTCCCCGCGCCGGACCGGCCGATGACGCCCACGAACTGCCCTTTCGGAACGCTGAACGAAACGTCGTTCACGGCATTCGTCGACCCGTAAGTCTTGGTCAGATGCGATATCGTCAGCATGGCGATCTCCTGATGGGCATCCGACTAGCGATACCGCATGACGAGTTCATGACGGCTGTGGACAACGACTTCCGACGGGTCGGCGAAATCTTCATGACCGTCATCCGATCGTCATGAAACTTCGTTCAAAGCCGAACGACGGAGGCTCGGCCATGGCGCAGGACGGCTTGATCGCGGCTTACTCTTTCGACGGGGCGGGTCATGCCGTGTCGGGAGACAGGGGCGGACGATCCGCGGAGCCGGGAGGCTTCCTCTGGCTGCATTGTTCGGGCACGCATCCCGCGACCCGACGTCGTCTCGACGAAGCGGGACTGCCGGAAGGCATCGTCGAAACGCTTCTGGAGCATGATCCCGTTCCGCGTTGCGAGTTGCGCGAGCAAGGCGTGCTGCTGATCCTGCGGAGCGTCACCTTGTTGCCGTCGGCCATGCCGGACGATCTGCATACGATCCGCATCTGGTGCGACCCGGGCCGCGTGGTGAGCGTCCAGAAACATCCGGTGGCCGCCGCCGCCGACGTGACCGACGGCATCGCGCGCGGGATATGCCCCTCGACGCCCGGTGAACTCCTGACGGAACTCGCCGAGCGGCTGATCGACCGGCTCGACCTTCTGATCACCGCGATGATCGACCGTGTGGACGAATTGGAAGACGTCGCGCTCGGGTCGGACGGACGCGACATCGGCGCAGAGGTCGCGCGCGTGCGTCTGCAGGCTCTGGCCCTGCGCCGGGCGGCGGGGCCGCAGCGGGAGGCCTTGTCGCGGCTGGTCATGGATCGACCGGACTGGCTGCTGGGCGAGCGGGACCGGCGCGATCTCCGCGAGACGAACGCGCAGATCGGCCGGATGCTCGACGACCTCAACGCCGTCCGGGAGCGCGCCGCCTTGATCGGCGACCAGCTCGAAGCGAGACGCTCCGTCGCCATGAACAGGAACATGCTGCTGCTGACGATGGTGACCGTCGGCTTCGCGCCGCTGCACCTCTTGAGCTCCATGTTCGGCATGAATGTCGGCGGCATTCCCGGCGCGCAGGACCCCGAGGCTTTCGGCTGGAGCGTCGTCGCCTTCGCCGCGATCGGCGGCGCGAGCGTCTTCGCGATGTCGCGGCTCTATAAGGAGTGATCCCGGGGCGCGGCCGCGAAGGCGTGCGGCATGAACCCGTACCCGTTCGTCCGTCCCGACGGGTGCGATGACGGGACGTTCCGGATCCCGGACGGGATAAACGACCCCGGAAAGCGACCTTCACCGAAGTTTCGTTCCGCAGTCTCATCGCAGTCATCGTCCGTCGGGATTTTGCGTCCGCCCGACGCGTTGGTCGGGCGAACGAAGAGGTTCAATCCATGCTCCGCCCTGCCCTCGCGCTCGCCGCCGCCCTCGTGGTTTCGCCTGCGCTCGCGCAAACCGCCGCGGAAGGCCCGCGCCAGGTCCCCGCGATTCTCGCGGGCCACGCGATCCTGCCCGCCGAGACCTTCATCGATCCGCCCGCGGACGCGCCCGCCGACGCCCGCATATCGGGGAAATTCACGACGGCCCAGCGCGTCGACGCGGTCGGTACCGTCGTCGGCCGTTCGAACGGCCGGCCGACCGGCGTGTCGGTGCCGTTCCGCGGCCAGCCCGTTCAGGGGCATTCCGGCATCCGCCGCATGGCCGACGGCACCTTCTGGATCCTCACCGACAACGGCTTCGGCTCGCGGCTGAACTCGCCGGACGCGTTGCTGTTCATGACGCGTTACCGGATCAACTTCGACACCGGGGCCTTCGAACGCCTCCAGACGGTCTGGTTCCGCGACCCGAACCGCCGCGTCCCCTTCCGCATCGCCTATGAAGGCCATGAGGCGCGTTATCTCACGGGCGCCGACTTCGACCTCGAAGGCTTCCAGATCATCGGCGACAAGATCTGGCTCGGCGAAGAATTCGGTCCCTATCTTGTCCGCACCGACATGAACGGCGTCGTCGAAGCGGTCTTCGAGACCCGTCTCGGCGACCGCGTCATCCGCTCGCCCGACCACCCGCAGGTTCAGACCCCGAACCCGGGACAGCCGGTGCCGGCGACGGTCAATCTCGGGCGCTCGCGCGGATATGAAGGCTTCGCCGCCTCGCCGGACGGACGCTTCCTTTACGGTCTGCTCGAAGGCCCGGTCGTCGATCCTGCGACCAACCAGCTCGAAACGCGCGACGGGCGTCAGGTCCTGCGCATCATCGAGTTTTCCGTGCAGGAGGAACGCTGGACCGGCCGCTCCTGGCAATATGTGCTCGATCAGGGCGCGACCGCGATCGGCGATTTCAACATGATCGACGCGACCCGCGCGCTCGTCATCGAGCGCGACAACGGCGAAGGCACCGCCGACCGCGCCTGCCCGGAAGGTCAGCGCCGTGAGGATTGCTTCCACGACCTCGCTCGGTTCAAGCGGGTCGTCCTGATCGACTTCTCGGACGCCAATGCGGGCGGGCCCGTGCGCAAGATCGCCTATGTGGATCTCATGCGCATTCAGGACCCGAACGCCCGCTCGCGCGTGCCGCTCAACGCCGGCGTGTTCACCTTCCCGTTCTTCACGATCGAAAACGTGGACCGCGTCGACGCCGAGCACATCGTCGTCGGCAACGACAACAACCTCCCGTTCTCGTCCTCGCGCGACCCCAATCGCGCCGACGGGAACGAGATGATCCTGCTGCGCGTGCCGGAACTGCTGAACGCGCGTTGAGACCGTCGGGGTGCGGCCTTCCTTGCCCGTGCAGGGAAGGCCGCATGCCTCCGGCCGGAACCGGACGTCCATGACCGCCCATGCCGGCGGAGCGGTTGCCCGAGCCCTATGCCGATCGGCTCCGAAGCGGCTTTCGTCGCGGGCGGGCGTGGACCCGGTGCGCCGAGATTGCCGGGTCGGGACCCGTAGAACCAGCGAGCCGATCTCTGTACGATTGAATTCCGGGAACCCCGAATGCTCGATCAGGTCCGGTTCCGCCCATGACCGCACAGGAAGCAGCCCCTCGCCGATACGGAGCCGCCGCGATGGCGTTCCACTGGGCGAGCTTCGCGCTGGTGCTTCTGCTGATCGCATCCGGAGTTCTCATGACGCGGCTGACCCCGGGCAGCGCGGACGGGTTCATGCTGTATCAACTGCACAAGTCCCTCGGCGTCGCCTTGCTGTTGCTGACGACGGCGCGGATCGTTCGGCGGTCGGCGTTGCGGCGGTCCGCCGACGGGATGCAGGCCCCGACCGCTCTGGCGCAGGCGGTCCACGTCGCTCTTTACATCGCGCTCGTCGCCGTCCCGATCATCGGTTGGGGGCTCGTTTCCGCGAGCCCCTTCGCCATCCCGACGACTTTGTTCGGATGGGTGACGTGGCCGCACTTGCCCATGCCGACCGATCTCGATCCGGCGAGCAGGGCACGGATCGCGGAGGCGTTGTCACGTGCCCACGCGGTCCTCGCTTATGCATTCGTCACGCTTGTCCTGCTGCACGCGATCGCCGCCATCCGCGGAGGCAGGCCGACCCTCGCCCGGATGGTGCCGGGTCTTCGAAGGCGGAGCCCGTCCGAATGATGATCAGGAGCCCGGCAACTCTCCGTATCGGGTCCGGCGGGCTTCTGCTCGCATGTGCGCTTGCGATCGGCGGGCCTGCATCGGCGACGGAGTGGGCGGTGGACCCTCGGCGTTCCACGCTCGGTTTCGAACTCGTCGAGACGGGCAACCCCGTCTCAGGCCGGTTCGCCCGTTGGACGGCCGAGATCCGTTTCGACTCGGCGGATCCCGGGGCCGCGCGCTTGCGCGTGGTGGTCGAAACCGCCTCTGCGACGACGGGGGAGCGGCGGCGCGACGAGATGATGACGGGGCCGGACTGGTTCGACAGCGGCCGCATACCGTTCGCCGTGTTCGAAGCCGAAGGGTTTCGGGCGCTCGGCGGGGACCGTTTCGAAACGACGGGAACGCTCAGGTTGCGCGACGGCGTACGTCCCTTGACGTTGACCTTCACCTTGGTCGTTGCGGGGGACGAGGCGCACACGCGGGGACGAGGGACCCTCGTCCGGACGCAGTTCGGCATAGGTCAGGGGCAATGGGGCGGCACGACCGTCGCCGGGCTCGATGTCGCGGTGATCTTCGACGTCACGGCCCGCCGCGTGCCGTGACGCGGACGAACACGGTACGGGCCGTCGCGCGACCGTGGCCGATCCGATCCGGAGGAAAGCGCGGCGGCTCTCGGCCGCCGCACCGTTTTTCATCGCTCGGGGCGATGCGTCAGGCTCCGATCTTGCCGCCGTCGATGCGCGTGATGACGACGGTCGCCGAACGCGGCATCGCCGTGCCGCCGTCGGGCCAGTTCGAGACGAAGCGGCCCGCGCCGAAGTCCTCGGCCGAGGTCGTGGCGCCCGGGTGCTGGACGTTGACGAACATGGTCCTCTGGTCCGGCGTGGTGATCACGCCCGTGATCTCCTGCCCCTTCGGACCCGTGAGAAAGCGACGGATTTCGCCGGTGCGCGGGTCGGCGGCGAGCATCGCGTTGTTGCCCATGACGGCGAGGTCGCCGCGGTTCTGCTCGGATTCTCCGATGTCCGTCTGGATCCAGAGGCGCGCATCGGCGTCGAACCAGATGCCGTCCGGGCAAGCGAACAGATTGTCGTTGCCGAGGGAGCCGCCGCCGAGCGTCCGGCTTTGGCTCGCGGGACCCGCGATCACGAAGAGTTCCCAGCGGAAGCGGGCGGCGGCGTGGTCGCCGCCCTCTTCGGTCCAGCGAACGATCTGGCCGAACTGGTTGCGCGCGCGCGGATTGACCGGGTCGACCTGAGCCTCCGTCCGCGACGTGTTGTTGGTGAGGGTGAAGTAGACTTCGCCCGTTTTCGGATCGACCGCGCCCCATTCCGGACGGTCCATCTTGGTCGCCCCCGCCTTGTCCGCGGCAAGGCGCGTGTTCACCAGGATGTCGGCGAGGTCGGCAAAGCCTTCGGCCGGCGTCAGACCGTTCCGCCCCGGCGCCAGCGCCAGCCATTCGCCCGTGCCGTCCGCATTGAACTTCGCGGCATAGAGCGTGCCCTCGTCGAGCAGCGAGCCGTCGGCGGTCGCACGATCGTAAGGCTTCGCGGACACGAATTTGTAGATGTATTCGAAGCGCGAATCGTCGCCCGAGTAGCACACGACCGGCCGCCCCTGCACCGCCGGCGCGAAGACGACGCCCTCATGGGCGAAGCGTCCGAGATGCGTGCGCTTGACCGGCGTCGAACCGGGATCATAGGGGTCGATCTCGACCATCCAGCCGAAGGCGTTGGGTTCGTTGCGATAGTCTTCGGCGGCGCTCGCCCCGCGGCTCGAGGCGTCGAAGCGGACATACTCGTCGGCCCCGCCCGCAGCCAGTTCCCACGCATAGCGCGACCGGCCGCCCGCGACGACGCCGTAACGGGCATGTTCGCGCGGCAGACTCGGCTTCTGATCCTTCTGGTCGGCGTTGCGGAAATAGCCCGCCCAATTCTCCTCGGCCGTCAGATAGGTGTTCCACGGGGTCACGCCGTGCGCGCAATTGTTGAGCGTGCCGCGCGTGCGCGTTCCGTCGGGGCTGTATTTCGTGACGACGTGGCGCGTGCCGCGCACCGGGCCGCTGATCGCGATCGGGGTCCGGCCCGTGATGCGGCGGTTGCGCCGATCGTCCACCACGGCCCAGTTGCCGTCGGCGCCGCGGCCGATGCGCACGATGCTGACGCCGTGCGCGTTGATCTCCTTCAGCACTTCGTCGGCGACGCGCCGGTCGTTCGCGATCTCCACGGCGGACTCGCGCTGCGGACGGCCGCGATAGGACGCATGCAGCATGCGCGGTTCGACATATTCGTGATTGATCACGAGGAGACCGTCCGTCGACGAGCCGTCGATCGGAAAATAGTGGATCGCATCATGGTGGCTGCCGATCTGCAGTTCCTGATCGGCGCCCGTATCGGCGCCGTCGCGATAGGCGGGCCCGGCTTTCGCGAGGGGGGTCCCGAGCGGGGCCAGAACCTGCACGCGGTAACCGTTCGGAACCACGATCGCATCCGCCTCGCTGATCGGAACGGGCGTGAAGCCGAGAAGGGACGAACCGGCCCGGGCGGCGGTCTGCGCGCTTGCGGGCGGGACGGTCAAGCCGAGGCCGAAGACGCCCGTGACCGCGGCCGAGAGGCCGCCGATCAGGAAGCCGCGGCGCGAGGTGCGCGCGTCGACGACGTCGTAGAAGGTCGGGTTCGGCGACAGGTTGCACAGGGGCTCGTCGCCATGCTCGTAGCCCGGCGTCTCGGCGACGTCCGCATAGTCGAATTCATAACCCGCTTTCGGTTCGGTCATCTCGTCTCTCCCGTCGTCCTTCCAAGGCCGAGCGCGTCGTCGCGGGCCTCGGACAGGATAGACGATCTCCGTGACGCTTCGGTCACGGCGCGTCGACCGGAAGCGGCGGAGGCGAGGACGACGACGCCCCCCTCTTTTCGACATGTGCGCCCGCGCACTGACGTCCCGAGACGAGGCGGGCCAATATGCACCCGACAAGAGACACGCCGACGCCGTCGGACAAGTGAAGCGGGAGAAGGTCGAATGAAGGATCTCAAGCTCGGAAACATGGGCATGGGCAGCGTCGCGGCGACCCGCAAGCACATGCAGAACCGCGTCGAGGAGGGCGAGCGCAAGGTCGACCGCGAGAGCAAAGGCTATGCCGAGCTCAAGTCCTACGTGTCCGCTCTGAAGAAGAACGTGACTGTCCGCGTCAAACACGGCAGCGGAACGGGCGAGCTGGCGCTCGGCAAGCAGAGCGGCGTGGCCCGCCTCTTCAAGGGCGACCGCAGCGACCTGACGGCGGCGACCCTCGCCAAGATCGTCGGTGACCGGTTCGGAGTGAAGGCGGGGCAAGAGTTTCTCGGGTACTTGAAGGATGGCGACGACCGGTTCGATCTCCATCGCGACAAGGTTCTCTCGGCCTTCCGCACAGTCGAGACCCTGATGGGCGTGGACAAGCTCAGGGGAGAGCTCCAAAGGCGCGACCTCGGGACTTTGGAGGGCGAGCCCGCGATCAAGGCGTTCGACCTCGGCTATCCCAACCGCAGCCTAGGGACGGAGCGTGACGGCATGAAGCTCAGCTCGAGCTTCTACGGCGACATCGTCAACCGCGGCCGCGTCGATATCGAAAACGGCGTCCTCACGATCCGCCCGGGCCTCGAGGGCCGCAGTCAGGAAGACAACTTCACGACGCTGAAGGGCTTCTTCACGGAGAAGCTCGGCATCCCCGCCGAGGACAAGGAGCGGATGCAGAACGCCATGAACAACGTGCTCTGCTTCTTCGAGCAGAACACCCATAATGTAGCGGTCGGCGATGCTTGCCTGCAGTTGGGCTTTATCCCGGCGGTCAGCGAGGACGACATCCAATTCGAAGGGACCATCGCCTTCAACGGAACCGATCTCGTCATGAAGCGTGAAATCCGCGCCGACCTGAAGGAAAGGGTCTTCATGCCCGGCGGCGGCGCCATCACCAAGGAAACGGGTTGGCGCTACGACGCGGTGGACAAATTCCGGCTCCCGTTGGAATCGGCCCTCGTCCCGCATGCCGACTTCAAGCTCAACGCCCTCGTCGACGCCCGGCGCGCCGAACATGCGGAGCGCGGACAGCGGAAGGTGGAGCGGGAGGTGGTCATCAAGGCCTGATCGTGCTTCTTTCGAAAGATCCCCCGTCGATCCGGCGGGGGATCCCTTTCCGATTCGGGGCCTGCGTCCATGTCGTCCGCCTTCAGGTCTCTTCTCTTCTCGATCGCCGGTCGCCTCGGCCTCGATCCGCGCCGGGACGCCGCCGAATATGAATTCGAGTGGGAGGGACGAAAGGTCCGGATCCTGCCCAATCCCAAGGACGAGGAACTGATCCTCGTCGAAGCGGAGTTCGGCGACCCGGAAGCGCGTCGCGTGCTCGGAACCGCGGCGGCCCTGACGACCCTGCATCGCCTGAACGGGGAGGCCGTCGCCGTTCAGGACTGGCGTTTCGTCCTCGACGAGGCGGAGACGCCGATCCTGCGGGCCAATTTCCGTTCGAGGGACTTCGAGGCTCACGGCGGCTTCGAGGAGGTTCTTGCGAGCGCCGCACGCTTCGGCGATCTCGTGCTCGCGGTCGCGGAGATCGCGGCGGGCGGGACCGAGGCGAGCGGGACCGTGGAGGCTCCGCGCGACGCATCGCTCGCGCCGGGCTTCATGCGCGCCTGACGTCGGGGCTTCAGCGCCCGCCGGCGACCGAGCCGTTCCGAGGCGCATCGCCCGGCCGGAGCAGATCCTTCAGGACGGCCAGCAAGTCCTGTTCGCCGAACGGCTTCTGGATCACGGCGAAGCGTTGATACGCCGGCTCCAACCCCTGCCGTCCGTAGCCCGTCGAGAACACGAAGGGGATCCGCCGGGCCTCGAGCATGTCGGCGGCCGGATAGCTGGAGACCCCGTTCAGATTGACGTCGACGACGGCGAAATCGAAATCGGCATACGAGATCATCGCGAGTGCTTGGTCCAGTTTCGCGGCGGACCCGACCACGATGCACCCGTGAGAGGTCAAGATATCGCTCAGAAGCCAAGAGACGAATGCTTCGTCTTCGATGATCAAGACGCGCAGTCCCGATAAATCATGGCTCATTCTTGAGACCCCATTCGTCGTTCGCGATCGATATCTCGATCGTGCACGCGAGGCCTTCGGGCGGATAATCGAGCGTGATCGTTCCGCCCAATTCCTTCGCCAATACGTTTTCGATCAGATGGGAGCCGAAGCCCTTCCTCGTCGGACCGGCGACGAGAGGCCCCCCGCTTTCCCGCCAGTTCAACCGCAGAACGCCCTTCCCGTCGGCGTCCTTCGCCATGTCCCATGTGACGGAGACGAGACCCGTCGCGGCCTTCGAGAGCGAGCCGTGCTTGACGGCGTTGGTCGCGAGCTCATGCACCACCATCGCCAAGGTCAAAGCCGCCTTGGGCGGCACGCGGACGGAGGCGCCCTCGACGGCGAAAGGCCTCGAAGGTCCGCCGAAGCCGAACGGCTCCAGTGTTCGCGCGACGAGTTCGCCGAGATCGACGCCGTACCACTGCTCCGCGCCGAGCAGAGCATGGGCCTTGGACAAGGCGATGACCCGGCCTTCGAATCCCTCGACCGCTTCTTGCGGCGCCTTTCCCCGCAGGGTCTGCCTTGCGATGGCTTGTACGATCGCCAGCGTATTCTGGGTTCGGTGGTTCAATTCGTTCATCAAGAAACGAAGCCGCATCTCTTCTTGACGACGCTCCGTGACGTCAAGATAAGATAGAAAATAATGCTGTATGGCCTCACCCGAAAAGACCGGGCTTATCAGCGTTATTGCCCAGAAGAGGCTTCCGTCTTTGCAGTAATAGCCGATTTCCGGATAAACGCGATCGAAGGTCTCGTTGAATGCCGCGTTGATCTGAGCGATGAGCTCGGGGTCGCTTTTCGGACCCAACAGGAATTCGATGCCGCGGCCCATCACTTCATTCCGGTCGAAGCCCGTTCGCGACAGAAAGCTGTCGTTTGCGAAAACGATCGGATTACCGGGGAGGTGAGGGTCGATGAAGATCATCGGCAACCGGGACCGGATCGCTGCGGCCACGAAAGGACCGCCCGCTTGCCGGATCGTTTCGACATGCGTTTCGCTCGCGATCTGCCCCGCCGATTTGAAACGCTCTTCCACCATCATCGTCTCCGGTGCGGGGCTGGACGCGGATTTGAAGTATTCATTGAAAGGAAGAACGATTCAAATCCATCGACATGAAAATATTGCTGCCGTCATGACCATTGAAGGTATGCCCATTCATCGAATGGATACGTGACATGATACGTTTTGACGATAGGAACGACTGCCGCGCATCGCTTCGGCCGTCTCGACGATCGAAGCGACCTTGCAGGACGCGCCGCCGTCCTGCGCCGGCGGCTTCATCGGCGTTCCGGATGCCGAGGCGCGATCCCCGGCCGATGATGCCCGTGTCGGAGGGATCACCGCCTCCGGCCCGGTGCGGGGGGAGGCTCCACCCGGACGGACCGTCGGCTAATACGGCAAACCGACATAGTTTTCCGCCAGACCCGCCCGCATGTTCCGCGAACCGGCCAGATAGGCGAATTCGGCTTCCTGCATCCTTCGCTCGAATGCCGTCATCGTATCGAACCGATGCAGCAGCGTCGTCAGCGACCAGGAGAAGCGCTCCGCCTGCCAGATCCGCATGAGCGCACGCCGGGAATAGTCGTCGATGCCGGCGCGCGAACCTTCGGCGAAGAACTCGATCAGCGCTTCCGACAGATAATGCACGTCGCCCACGGCGAGGTTCAGTCCCTTCGCGCCGGTCGGAGGGACGATGTGTGCCGCATCGCCGACGAGGAAGAGACGCCCGAACCGCAGCGGTTCCGCCACGAAGGAGCGCAGGGGCGCGATCGATTTCTCGATCGAGGGGCCGGTGACGACGGCTTCGGCCGCGGCAGGGTCGAGACGTCGCCGCAATTCGTCCCAGAAGGCTTGATCCGACCAGTTCTCGACCCGATCCTCGAGGCTGCACTGGATGTAGTAGCGGCTGCGGGTGAGCGAGCGCATCGAGCAGAGCGCGAAGCCGCGATCATGCCCGGCATAGATCAGTTCATGCGAACAGGGCGGAACGTCGGCCAGAACGCCGAGCCAGCCGAAGGGATAGACGCGCTCGAAGGTCGAAAGAGCCCGCTCCGGAACGCTTGCACGGCTCACGCCATGGAAGCCGTCGCATCCGGCGATGAAATCGCAGGCGATCTCATGGCGTTGCCCGTCCTTCGTGTAGGAGACGCGCGGTGCATCGCCGTCGAATCCTTCGAGACCGACATCGTCCGCCTCATGGATCGTCGCCGCGCCGATCTCGTCGCGATGGACCATGAGGTCTCTCGTCACTTCGGTCTGACCATAGACGGTCACCGTTTTTCCGCCCGTCAGATCCGCAAGGTCGATCCGCAGGCCGTGCCCGTTGAAGTTGAGGGAGAACCCCTCATGCACGAGGCCCTCTCGTTCGAGCCGGGCGCCGACCCCGGCCTGATGCAACAGGCCGACCGTCCCCATCTCGAGGACCCCCGCCCGGATCCGCGAAAGCACATGGTCTCGCGACCGGCGTTCGAGAATGACGGCGTCGATCCCCGCCTTATGCAGCAGGGCACCCAGCAAAAGGCCGGAGGGACCGGCGCCGATGATCGCGACTTGATGTCTTCTCATGATGCAGCTACGCGCCGAACTGGTTGAAATATCGGACCAGCCAGAGGCTCAGGCCCGGCATCGCCAAGACCAGCACCAGTCGGATGATGTCGGCGACGATGAACGGCAGCACGCCGCGATAGGTCGACGTGATCGGCACGTCGCGCGCCATCGCGTTGATGACGAAGACGTTGAGACCGATCGGCGGCGCGGTCAGTCCGATGCCGACCACGATCAACACGAGGACACCGAACCAGATCGCGACCTCATCCGGAGGCATGCCGAAATCCAGTCCCTGGATGATCGGGAAGAACACGGGCAGCGTCAGCAGAATCATTGCCAGCTCATCCATCACCGCGCCGAGCAGGATGTAGAAGGCCAACATGGCGATGAGAACCATGTAGGGCGAGAACCCCGAGCCGCCGACCATCTCCGCGGCGACCGTCGGGAGCCGAGAGAGCGCGAGAAATGCGCCGAACACCTCGGCCCCGAGCAGGATGATGAAGATCATGCCGGAGGTTTCCGCCGTCTGACGCAAAGCGTCGAGGATCTCGCGCGGGCCCAGCGTGCGCCGGCCGAGGCCGACAAGCAGCATGGCGACGGCCCCGACCGCCGCGCCCTCCGTCGGTGTGAAGATGCCGCCGTAGATGCCGCCGACCACGACGACGGCAACGAGGATGGCGGGCATCACCGCGACATCGACGACCGCGATCAAAGCCCCGAGCGCCGCGAATGCGAGCGCGTCGCCCCGGTCGAGCGCGCCCGTCCCCCACAGGACGGCGGCGGCGGCGAGCGCCGGCACGGCTGCAAGTTTCCGCCAAAGAGGCCGCGGCGTCTTCTCGGCGATCACGGGCTCGGAAAGAGGGGCAAGGGAAGGATTGCGCCGGACACGGACGGCGATCGTGATGCAATAGAACGAGGCGGCCATCAGGCCCGGGATGAGCGCGGCCTGAAACAGCTTGGCGATGTTCTGTTCCGTGGTGATCGCATAGACGACCAGGATCACCGAAGGCGGGATCAGGATGCCGAGCGTACCGCCGACGGCGATGGTGCCGGACGCGAAGCCGACGTCGTATCCATGCTTCCGCAGCTCCGGCAGCGCCGCGCGGCCGAAGGTTGCGGTCGTGGCGACGGATGATCCGCAGATCGCGCCGAATGCCGTACAGGCTCCGATCACCGCCATGGCGAGGCCGCCGCGAAGGCGCCCGAAAACGCCCTCGGCCGCTTTGAACAACGCCTGCGCGATGCCCGCCCGCTCGGCCAGCGCTCCCATCAGAATGAAGAGCGGGATGACCGACAACGTGTAATTGGCGAACTGATGATACGAGTTCGTCTTCATATAGGAGAAGAACGCGTTGAAGCTCGTCAGCTGGCTGTAGCCGAAGGCGCCCACCAGCAGCATCGACAGGCCGATCGGCGCACGCAACGCGATCAGCGCCAGCATCATGCCGAAGCCCATGAGCGCGAGTGCGATCCCGCTCATGGCGTCGCCCGCTTGGTTCCGCGGATCAAACGGTCGATCGTGCCGATGCAGGTGAGAACCAGCAGCACGCACAGCACCGCGCAGAGCAGGATGGCGGGCCAGACCGCGAGCTGCAGCTGCATGGTGGTCTCGCCGGAGCGCAAGGCGTCGCGCGCCCCGTTGAACAGGCCCCAGGCGCAGAAGGCCATGAAGACGCCGTAGGACAGATCCCAGAGCGCATCGAGCCTGTTTCTCGTGACCTCTCCCATCCGGCCGGTGAACGTATCCACCATGATGTTGCCGCGCCGTGCCTGCGTATAGGGGAGATAGGCGAACACGCCGATCGCCGTCGCCATCTTGACGAATTCGAAGTCACCCTCGATCGGCATCGAGAAGAACCGGCGCCCGAGCACGCTGACGACGACGAGCCCCGCGACGGCCAGCGCCAGAAGGCCCCCGAATATCGCGACGGGCCCGGTCAACCGCTCGATCAGCGGTGGAGCGGGGGGGATGGGTGCGTCAGGAAGCGTCATCGTCGCCCCATACGAGAGATCGAGGGATCGCGAGGCGGCTCGGATGCTTCCGACGAGGACCGCGATCGACGATCCGCGCCGGTCGAAAGCTCATCCGAGGGCGACGCGATCGACGCCCCCGGACTTCGACATCGCCCGAGTCGCCGGGCATGCGGCTCGAAATCGGATCACTGCGCCTCAGCTCGAAGCCTCATGCTTCGCCACCAGCGCGCGGACTTCCGCGATCAGCTTGGCGCCGTCAAGACCCCGCGCCTTGACCTGCTCGATCCAGGCGGCATGCACCGGCAAGGTGGCCGCGATCCATTTGGCCTTCTCTTCTTCCGAGATGACGCTGATCGTGTTGCCGGGGCGGGCGCGAACCATCGCCGAAACGGCCACGGCCTCGTTGTCCCACATCGGACCCGCCATACGGGCGAAGGCCTGCCCGGAATTGGCGTCGATCACGGCGCGGGCATCGGCGGGCAGGGCCTCATACTTGGCCTTGTTCATCGTGAGGAAGAAGCCGGCCGTGTAAAGCGTCGGCGAACCCGGCAGTTCGGTGTGGAATCGAACCAGCTCGTGAACCTTCACGGCAGGCACGACCTCCCACGGGATGACGGCGCCGTCGATCACGCGCTGCGCGAGGCTTTCGGGCACCTGCGGAACCGGCATGCCGACCGAGACCGCGCCGAGCGCCTTCAGGGCTTCACCCGCCAGACGCGTGGGATTGCGCAGCTTCAGGCCCTTGAGATCGTCCATCGTACGGACGGCCTTGTTGGCATGGATCACGCCGGCGTCATGCGCCCAATATGCCAGCAGCTTCACATCCTTGACCTCATCCTTGAGGTGGATGTCGGCGAACTCCTGCGCTGCGAGGGAATTCACGATGCCGCGCTTCGATGCGATGAAGGGCAGCTCGAACACCTCGCTCACGGGGAAGCGCCCCGGCGTATAGCCCGGCAGCGTCCAGACGATGTCGACCACGCCGTCACGGGCCTGATCGAACAGCTGAGGCGGCGTGCCGCCGAGCTGCATGGCCGGGAAAATGTCGATCTTGATCTTGCCCTGACTCTCGGCCTCGACCTTGCGCACCCAAGGCACCAGCACCTTGGCGTGCACGTTCGACACGGGCGGAAGGAAGTGGTGGAGACGCAATGTGGTGACGGCCTGCGCTCGTGCGCTCGGCGCGATGAACGGCGTCGCCAGCGCAGCGCCGAACCCCTGAAGGGCAACCCGTCGATTGACTTGCATCTTGTTCTCCTCGAGTGGATCGAATGCGTGTCGGAGATCCGGTCGGAGCTCCGGCCATCCGTCGCATTTCCAACGGGATTTATACGCTTTCTTCCGCTTTCGGAAACCGTCCTATAGCGACGAGCGCATCGCCGAAGCGGGCTTCGCGTGCGGCTTTGCGGATGCGGCACATTTCGGCAGGTTTTTCAGTGACCGCACGGGGGTATGGCCCACGCCTTCCAACAACCGGGCCGCCTGTCGGCACGAGACCGGCGCACGTCGTCACCGACCCTTTCCGCAGTCATCGACGTCCGCTCCTCCCGGCCGAGGGGAATCGGACGCCGAAAACTCCCACTCGAATCGGTCCGGTCCTGAAGGAGCGGATGAGAGGGATCCGACCTCGGTCGGAGAAAGCCGCCGGGCAGGCGAACGGCGCGCAGAACGTTCGTGGATTTGTACGGAAATGGCGCACCCGACACGATTCGAACGTGTGACCTTTGCCTTCGGAGGGCAACGCTCTATCCAGCTGAGCTACGGGTGCCCGGCGCGGTGCGGGGACCGCGCGAGAACGGTT
>JAIXTT010000111.1 GCA_027483795.1 Hyphomicrobiales bacterium | reverse complement strand
GGCGGCGACCCGCGCGAACTCGTCGAGAGCCGCGGCATGAAGCAGGTCACCGACACGGGCGCGATCGAAAAGGCCATCGACGAGGTCATCGCGGCGAACCCGGACAAGGTGCAGCAGGCGATCGCCAAGCCGACCATGCTCGGCTGGTTCGTCGGTCAGGTGATGAAGCAGACGGGCGGCAAGGCCAACCCGCAGGCCGTCAACGAGATGCTGAAGACGAAGCTCGGGATCTGAGGCGGCGTCCCCGCCGCCCGTCCCTCTCCCGTCATGCCCGCGCCTGCGGGCATCCACGTCTTGTCCGGCCGCGCAAGGAAGACGCGGGCGCCCGGGCCGAGCCCGGTCCGGACGGGGAGGGGCGTCGCCGTCCCCGTTCGATCAGTTCAGCATCCGCCCGACCTGTTCCATGCTGTAGGCTCCGGGGCCGAGCATCAGGCCCGCCCAAGCGCTCGCCGACAGCCAATTCGTGATCTGGAACGGGATGAAGGGCATCGCGCAGGCGCCCGCCGCCAGCGGAACCGTGGCGCGCAGCGGCCCGAAGAACCGCCCGATGAACACGCCGAACACGCCCCAGCGCTCGAAGAAGGAATGACCGCGCGGCAGCAGGTCCGGGTGCTTGTTCAAGGGCCACATCCGCGAAATCGGATCATGGAAATGACGGCCGAGCCAATAGGAGATCGTATCCCCGAGACCCGCGCCGATCACGGCGCCGGCCCACATCGGCCAGAATTCGATGCCCGTCGCGCCGATCAGCGCGCCGATGCCCATGAGAAGAACGGTCGCCGGAACGAGGAGCGAGAAAAGCGCGATCGATTCGGCGAGGGCGAGAAGGCCGACGACGAGCGGGGCCCATTCGGAATGGGTCCGGACGAATTCGATCACGGGCTGGGTAAAGGCTTGGACGTCCAAAGCGGCGTCTCCGGAATGACGGCGTTGACTCGGCGGGCGGCCTGAGCCGTCCTGTTCCGCGGGATGCGGACGCGCCCATGGCATGGGCCTGCATCATGACGGGAGTTCGACATGGCGAAGCGCTTCACCCTGCAAGATCTCTCAACGTCGATGCGGACCCGTCCCGCGGGATCGGCGGTCGCCTCGGCGGACGAAGCGTTCCGTCCCGCTCACGTGGCATTGCATGAAGACGTAAACAAGTCCCCCCATGCCGCGTTCCGCGCGCGCGACGGGCGCTCCGCATGACCGCGCTCCTCATCCGTGACGCCCGACCCGACGATCTCCCCGGCATCGTCGGCCTGCACGCCGCGGACGCGGTCGGCGGCCATGGCGACGTCTGGGCCGACGAGACCCGCCCGCTCTACGAGGCGGCGTTCCGCCGGCTCGCGGACCATCCCGATCACGCCGTCTTCGTCGCCGAGCATGAAGGCGCGGTCGTCGGTTCCTTCATCCTCTCGATCCTGCCCGGGCTCACGGGGCGCGGCGCGGTGCATGCCGAGCTGCGCTCCGTGCAGGTACGCGCCGATCTGCGTTCCTTGGGGATCGGGGCGCGGATGGTCGCGCATGCCGAGGCGGAGGCGCGCCTGCGCGGGGCCTCCGTCATCGAACTCACCTCGAACCTGAAGCGCCTCGACGCGCATCGTTTCTACGAGCGGCTCGGCTATGCGAAGAGCCATGCCGGGTTCAAGAAGGCGCTCTGACCCGCGCGGGATGCAGAGAGGGGCCGCGTCCTCATGCGGCGACGGGCCTTGCCGCGGGACGTCCGAGCGGCAATTCTCCCTTCCGAAGCGGCTCAGGGGAAAACGTCCATGTCCATGCATCAGGCTCCGATCGAACTCTATTACTGGCCGACCCCGAACGGCTGGAAGATCACGATCATGCTGGAGGAGTGCCGGCTCCCCTATGTCGTGAAGTCGATCGACATCGGCGCGGGCGATCAATTCAAGCCCGAATTCCTCGAAATCTCGCCCAACAACAAGATCCCCGCCATCGTCGACCCGGCGGGTCCGTGGGGTGCTCCGATCTCGATCTTCGAGTCGGGCGCGATCCTTCAATATCTCGGCCGCAAGATGAACCTGTTCTACCCCTCGAACGACGAGCGCAAGCGCGTCGAGGTGGACCAGTGGCTGTTCTGGCAGGTCGGCGGTCTCGGCCCGATGGCGGGCCAGACGCATCATTTCCGCCTCTATGCGCCCGAGAAGGTGCCCTACGCCATCGAGCGCTACACCAACGAGGTGAACCGTCTCTACGGCGTCATGAACCGCCGCTTGGAAGACCGGGACTATCTCGCGGGCGACTATTCCATCGCCGACATGGCCTGCGTCGGCTGGGTGCGCGGCTATGAGCGGCAGGGCCAGAACATCGACGACTTCCCGAACGTGAAGCGCTGGCTTGAGACGATGCTGGAACGCCCCGGCGTGCAGCGCGGCTTCGCGGTCAACAAGGCGGACCGCGAAAAGCGCGACATCGCCAAGGACAAGGACGCCCAGGCGATCCTCTTCGGCCAGAAGGCGCGGTGAGCAAGGCGCTTGGCGACCGCCCCTCGGGGCGGTCATCGCGGCGCGGCGTCGATCGGGCGTCGATTCCGTCCCTCAAACGCTGATCTGCGCGCCGATCTCGACGACGCGATCCGTCGGAAGATGGAAATAGGTGCTCGCATCGCCCGCAACGTTCGCCATTGCGATGAACAGATTGTCTTGCCAAAGCGGCATGCCGCTTCGGGCCGACGCTCGGATCGAGCGTCGCGACAAAAAGAACGACGTCGACATGATGTCGAATTTGAAGCCTTCCTTGCGACAGATCGCAAGAGCCTTCGGAATGTTGGGCTCTTCCATATAGCCGAAGCGCAGCATGATCCGTGAGAAATTCTCGTCGATCACTTCAATGCTGACGCGTTCCGCATCGGAAATACGCGGCAGCGTCGATGTGCGGATCGTGAGGATCGTGTTCTTCTCGTGAAGAACGTTGAAATGCTTGAGGCTGTGCAGCAACGCGCTCGGAGCGGTGTCGGGATCCGCCGTCAGATAGATCGCCAATCCCGGAACGCGCTGGGGCGGCTTCGCTCGGATCTTCGCGAGGAGCGTCTCGAGCCGGATATCGTTTCGGTTGATCTTGTCGCTGAGAATCTTCGTGCCCCGCACCCATGTCCACATGCACAGCATGATCCCGAGCGCCACGATGATCGGCACGTAGCCGCCGTGGAGGATCTTGAGCGCATTGGCCGAGAAGAAGATGAGGTCGAGGACGAGGAACGGCGCCATCAGCGCGGCCGCGGCCCAGAGCGGCCAATTCCAACGGCGCCACACGACGATGAACGCCAATCCCGCCGTGGCCACCATCGTGCCGGTCACCGAGATGCCGTAGGCGGTGGCGAGCTTGCTCGACGAACCGAAGAGCACGACGAGCAGCAGCACGCCGATCATCAGCAGATAATTCACCTGGGGCATGTAGATCTGCCCCTCCTGATCCGCCGACGTATGGCGGATCTCCAGCCGCGGCAGCAGGCGCAGCTGGATCGCCTGTCGGGTCAGGGAGAATGCGCCCGTGATGACCGCTTGGCTCGCGATGATGGTGGCGAGCGTCGCGAGGATCACGATCGGCAGAAGCGTCCATTCCGGGAAGAGCAGGAAGAACGGGCTTTCGAGGCGCGACGGATCGGCCAGCACCATCGCGCCTTGCCCCAGATAGTTCAGGGCGAGGGCGGGGAAGACGATCACGGCCCAGGCGACCCTGATCGGCTTCTTGCCGAAATGCCCGAGATCGGCATAGAGCGCCTCCGCTCCGGTGACGGCGAGGAACACCGCCCCCAGCGCCACGAGGCCCACCATGCCGTGGTCGAGCATGAATCGAACCGCATGCACGGGATTGAGCGCCGCGAACACGCCGGGATCGTCGGAGATATGGAGCAATCCGCCGATCCCCATCGCGATGAACCAGACGAGCGTGATCGGCCCGAACCATTGCGCGACCGCGGCGGTCCCCCGGCTCTGCACGAGGAAGAGGCCGATGATGATCGCGATCGTCGCGGGAAGAACGGCGTGCTCGGTCGCCGGGTGCACGAGCTTCAGGCCCTCCACCGCCGAGAGGATGGAGATCGCGGGCGTGATGAGGGCGTCGCCGTAGAAGAGGGCCGCTCCGACGATGCCGAGAAGAAAGACCGTCTTGGTCCGTCGTCCCATGCCCCGCTGTGCGAGCGCCATCAGGGAGAGCGTGCCGCCTTCGCCGTCATTGTCGGCGCGCAGGAGCACGACGACGTATTTCACCGTGACGATGATCGTGAGCGCCCAAAGGATGAGCGACAGGAGCCCGAGCACGGTCGGCCGCGCGACGGCTTCCGTCGACGCTCCCGCCGCAAGCATCGCTTCGCGAAAGGCATAGAGCGGGCTCGTGCCGATGTCCCCGTAGACCACGCCCACGGCGCCGATGAGAAGCGCGGCGAATTTGGCGTGTCGTGCGTTCTGCCCGGGGTCGTCCCGGTGAACGGCGGCGGAAGGCGCTCCCTCCGCGGCGGCGGAAGCGTCGACGGGATGTTTTTCCGACAAGGGCTGCTCCTGAAGGCGACTGAAAACGGACGCCGACCGACGGGAAACGCCTAGCATGATCGGAACCGGAATCGAAGCCGCCGCAAAGCGGCGGATGTCGAGCGTCCCGGCCGACTCCGCCGCCGCCCCCGCCGCGGCGTCTCGCTACCCGACCTCGGTATGGGCGTTCTAAGCAGGCGATACACGGCAAACGGGAAGGGGTATTCCAGAATACACGCCCTCGTCGGTTGCCGAAGGCCTTCACGAGCTGATGAAATCAAGGACCTTCGACGACGGAACTTGTGGATGCCGCAAATGCGCTCCGGCCCTCCGCCGCTCGTTTATGTCGGCCTCGCGATGCTGGGCATGGCATACGTCTTCGTGC
>JAIXTT010000005.1 GCA_027483795.1 Hyphomicrobiales bacterium | reverse complement strand
TCACCGGAATGCCGATGCTGGCACCCGACTGCGGATCGCTCGGCACGAAGACCTGGAAGCTGTTGAAACGGGCGCCCAATTCGCTCGCATTCGGCCCGATCAGGTTGCGGTTGGCGGTGAAGGTGAGGGCGCGGCTCGATACGTCGTAGCCCACGGTGATCGGCCAGGTGGCGGGATCGTCCTGATCGACCCAGGTATCGCTCGCCTTGCCGAGATCGTCCGAGCGGCCGTTCATCTGATCGTTGAGCTTGCGCTGCACGAGATCGATCAAGTCGTCGCGGGTCAACTGGAGTTCCCGGTTCGGGGCGGGGTTGCCGTCGCCGTCCGCGGCCGTCCCGTCGACGCCGGCCGAACCCAAGAGGTCGATCTCGATCGGCGTCTGGAGGCCGTAGGGGTTGCCGTCGTCGTCGAGACGGTAGAGATCGAGCCGGATGATGTCGTTGCCCGCGACGACGGCGCCGCTGGTGGTGCGTTCATAGGTGTCCGTGATCTTCACGTATTTGTCGTCGCCGAAGGCTTCGTTGACGGCGCGGGTCATCTCGGCGGCCAGTTCGGTACCCGTATAGCTGCCGGGCTCGATGCTGATCGAAACGGGTTCCGAACCGTCCACGGCGATCGTGAACATGTCGTTGCCCCAGAAGGGCGGGTTCGATTCGTCGGCGCCGCCTTCACGCGTTTCCGAGTAGCGGGACGGATCGTCGATGATCTCGACCTCGTTGCTGTCCGTGTCGCCGAAGTCGAAGCCGATGTTCTTCATCACCGCGCCGACGACCTTGGACGGCGAGGACGGTTCCTTGATGTCCTGCTGGTCGAGCTTGTAGAGCGGATGGGCCGCGCCGGGCTGGAAGGCCGAGTCGACCGAGGCCGGGTCGGACGTCACCTGACCGAATTTGTTGATGTAGAGGGTCTGGCCCTGCTCGTCCTTGGCGGCGATGAGCGCCGGATCGAGCTGCTTGTCGCCCACATACACGTAGGTCTGCCACTTGTTGGTCGGCGAGGCCTCGGTCGCGTTCGACGTCTTCACGTAATAGATGGTCGCGATCGTCGGGTTGCCGAGCGAGTCGTAAATCGTGATCGAGGTCGAGCGGTTGAAGGTCGTCGCGTCGTCCTTGTTGAAGACGTAGGGGTTGCTTTCCGTGTATTTCGGGTTGTTCGGAATGATTTCCGCGTCGGCGGGCAGGTTCAGACCGAGTTCGATCTTGTTGGTGGCCTGCGGAAGACCCGAATTGACGGGCAGCTGAAGGTTGCGGGCGCTGTCGATGCCGGTGGCGATGACCGAGCCGTCGTCGTTGACCGGGAAGACCTGCAGATACTGGCCCTTCGAGTCCACGACGTAACGGTCGTTGTTGACGCTGAAGGAGCCGTTTCGGGTGAACACGGTCTGGCTCGAGGTCAGGCTCGGCTTCATCGCGAAGAAGCCCTGTCCCGAGATCGCGAGGTCGAGCGCGTTCAGCGAGGACTGGATGTTGCCCTGCGTGAACTGCTGCTTGACCGACTTCAGGATGGTACCCGAACCGATCGCGGAGTTGGCGTTCTGCAGCGGCGAGGTGGCGAAGATGTCGCCGAATTCCGCGCGGGCGCGTTTGAAGCCCGTGGTACCGACGTTCGCGACGTTGTTCGAGATGGTCGCGATGTCCGCCTGCGCGCCGTTGAGGCCGGTCAGTGAGGTATAGAAGGACATGGGTCTTGCTCGCTCTTCCGGATGTTGCGCGTAGGGCTCAGTACTTGATGCTCTTGATGTCGCTCAGCTTGACGAGGCCCGCTCCGCCGACCTTGAAGGTCGTGTCGTCGAGGCCCGAGCCGAGCTTCGCTTCCGTGATCGGGCCGTAGACGTCGACATTGGCGGCGCTCACGGTGTTGCCCGACTTCATGGTCGCGGTGATCACGTAACGGTCCTTGCCGACCGTGTTGCCGCGCGCATCCTTGCCGTCCCATGAGAAGCCGACGAGGCCCGCCGCGTTGGGGCCGAGTTCGAGCGACTTCACGAGCTGCCCTTCCTCGGTCGCGATGTTGACCGTCAGCGCCGAGGCGCTGCGTTCGAGATCGATCGCTCCGCTGATCGCGCCGTCGGCGTCCGAAAGCGCGGTGTTGCCCGGCACGAGGACGGTGCGGCCCACGAAGGTCGCCGCCGTCGCGATGCGGTTCTGCGAGATTTCCGTCGCGACGCCCGACATGGTCGTGTTGAGCTGCTGGATGCCCGTGACCGTCGAGAACTGCGCCATCTGCGCGATCATCTGGTCGTTGGACTGCGGCTGGAACGGATCCTGGTTCTGCAGCTGAGCGGTCATCAGCTTCAGGAAATCCTCCTGGCCGAGCTGCGACTTCGCCGTCGGCGCGGTCGGACCGGACTGTTTCTTGACGCCGAGCTTCGCGAGCAGCGCGTCGAGCGTCTGCTGGGAATCCGCGGTATTGTTGATCGTGGCCATGTTTCTGCTCCGCGTCTTACTTTCCGATGCTGATCGTTTTCAGCATCAGCGACTTCGCAGTCGCGAGGACTTCGATGTTGTTCTGGTACTGGCGAGAAGCTTCGAGCATGTCGACGAGCTCCTCGTTGGTGTCCACGTTCGCCGCGTAGACGTATCCGTCCTTGTCGGCGAGCGGGTGATGGGGCTGGAACCGCTTGTCGGGGGTGCCGTCCGAGCGGGCGATACCGACGGTGTCGACGGTGGCGACGCCCCGCCCCGCCCCGGACGTGCCCGCATAGACGGTCTCGAATACCGGACGCATCGCCCGGTAGGCTTCCTCGGGCGTGGTCGCGACGGTGTTCGCGTTGGCCATGTTGGAAGCGACGGTGTTCAGGCGGACCTGTTGCGCCGCCATGGCGCGGCCCGCGACGTCGAAGATGTTGATCGGCTTCATCACTCGCCCCGAAGCGCTTTGCGCAGACCGTTCATGCGGTCCGACAGGAACTGAAGGGACATCTCGTAGCGGACGGCGTTCTCGGCGAACTGAACCTGTTCGACGTGAAGTTCGACCGTATTGCCGTCGAGCGAGGGCGACATGGGGACGCGGTAGAGGGCCTCGTTGCCGACCGCGGCCGTGCCGAGCGACGCATGCTGGACATGCGTGGCCGCAAGCTTGCCGCCCGTGCCGAGCGCCTGCGTGAATTCGGCCTCGAAATCGATGTCGCGGGCCTTGAAGTTCGGCGTGCCCGCATTGGCGATGTTCGAACCGAGAATCTCCATGCGCTGCCGGCGCAACGAGAGCGCGGTCGCCTGCGGCTTCAGGAATTCGTCGAGCACCTTCATGTCTGCCTCGAAGGACGGGTTGATGTCCGCCCTTCATGCAGCAAGTGTCGTGCCGGTTTCGGCCGGGCGCGCTATTTCACCACGAAACGGGTGATAAGTATCTCTTCTACAAGCTTGATTTTCTCGCGCTCGAAGATCGCGGCATTGACCACTTCGAGGATCCGGCGGGCGACCATCTCCTGTCCGTCGGGCTTGGACGCCGCCGCGAAGGTGAGTTCGGAAAGGGCGGCGAGGATTTCGGCGCGCAGCGCGGCCTTGTGGTTGGTCAGCAGTTCTTCGGCCTGCGGCCCGTAGCGGGTGACGACCGTGATCTCCAGCAGGACGAAGCGCGCGCTCCGCCCGAAATTGGAGACGAACTCGCCGCCGAAGGGGATGTAGCGCTGGGCGACCGGGCTCGGGCCCGAAGCGGGGGCGACCTGGAGCTGGGGGCGCGGAGGACCGGCCGCGGCGGCCGCGGCCGCGCGCCGTTCTTCGGCGATGGCGCGCAGCTTCGCCTCATGCGCCTTTTTCTGGATGAAGATGCCCGCCGCGATGCCGCCCGAGAGCAGCATCACCATCGCGAAGGCGAGGGCGAAGGGACCGGTGAGGGCGGCCTTGATCTTGCCCAGCATCAGACCCAACCGCCGCCGCGGGGGCTCTTCTTGCTGTCGGCGCTCATGATCCCTCGAATGGCATGCGCGAAGGCGGAGCCCTTGGCGGTCGCGGCCCGCTGCTCGCGCGCTTCCGCGCCCGTCCGACGCAGGACGATGTCGCCCGCGGCGTCCGGCTTCTCGACCGCATAATAGGGATAGCGAGCGACGAGCGCTTCGAGCGCGTCGAGAAATTCCTCGCGGGTCATGATCCGGAGCCGCTCCTTACGCCAATACTTCCGACCGGCGACGACGCTCCGTCAGGGTGACGGGCATCGCGGACACGAAGGCATAACGCGTCGCCGCCTGCTGATGAACATAGACCGGATCGAAGGACGCCCGCGCCTGCAGTTCGGCGAGGGCGGGGACCGGTTCGGCCGGAGCCCCGGCCGGATGACGATGGACGGCGCGCCCGTCGGGCGGGGTCCAAGGACGCTCGCCCCCGCGCATCGCCCTGGCGGCGGCCTGAGACCGCATGTCCGCGAAGGGATCGAGGATTTCGATCGCAGGCTCGGCTTCCGGCGCGACGCGCACGACTTCCGCGATGGCGTCGACCGGGCGCGCGATCTCGTTCCGCGCGGCGAGGGCGATTCCACGCCTCGGCACGGTCTGGTCGAACGGCGAGCCCGTCAGAGGCGCTCTGACCGGATCCGCGGACGTGAAGACCATCGCGATCCTCGTTGCTCGGTCGAACTTCTTCGATCACGCGTGATGCGCCGAAGATTAGACCAAGTCGCCGAGGATCACCAAGCCTTCATGCGGGTGCCGCCCGACCGTCAACGGATCAATGTTTCGGTCGCCGTGCGAAGCATCTCGGACTGCGTCTGCAATGCGCGGGCATTGCCGTTGTAGGCCTGCTGCGCCCGCACCATGCCGAGAAGCTCGTCGGCGATGTCGACGTTGGACGCTTCGAGCACGCCCTGCTTCACGTTGCCGACGCCGTCGCCGCCGGGAACGGCGTATCGCGCCGTGCCCGAAGTGACGCTCTCGGCGAGCTTGCTGCCCCGCACGTTCTTCAAGCCGTTCCCGTTCGGGAAGTCGGCGAGGGCGAGCGTGGCGACGGGAAGGTTCCGGCCGTCGTTCGTCGTGACGATCACCTTGCCTTGCGGGTTGATCGTCACGCCCGCGATCGAGGCGGCCTTGCCGCCCACGACGGAGAGGAGATCGATCGGCTGCGGATCGCCGCCGACCACGTTGCCGGACACGGCCTTGAAGCCGAGCAGAGCGTTGCCGTCGCTGTCGACGATCCGACCCGCGTCGTTCATGACCATGCGGCCGGCGCGCGAATAAAGCAGCGAAGGATCGTTTTCGCCGGAATTCGCAGAGCCGAACACGAAATAGCCGGGCCCGGAGATCGCGAGATCGAGACTGCCCGCCGTTTCCGTCAGGACGCCCTGCGCGGAACTGCGCGAGACGTCGATGACGCGGGTTCCGCGACCGACCTCGAGGCCGGGCCGCCCGGCGTCGTCTCCCGGCATGAGATCCTGGAAATGCGCCGAGGAGCGCTTGAAGCCCGCCGTGCCCGCATTCGCGAGGTTGTTCGAGATCACGCTCAATTCTTTCGAGGCCGCCGAGAGGCCCGTCAGGGACGTCTTCATCATGGGGTCTTGACCCTTTCGTTGCGCAGCGGAGGCAGCAAGCCTCGTGCCAAGCGCCCGGACCTTCGTGCGACTTTCCTTTCGAGCGGTTTCGGCGTAGCGAGACGTTCGAGTTCAGCGCGTGCGATCGACATGCTCAAGCCCAAGACCCTCGCGAATCTCAATGCCAAGGCGCGACGCGTCGCCGATGTCCCCCGCGCCGTGGCCGAAGCGCGCGCCGCCCTCGCGGCGCGGATCGACGACTATTGGCGCTTCTGGTGCAACCCGGACGACTATTCCCATGTCGAACGTCGCCCCGATCCCGCCACCGGGAAGATGCGGGACGTTCATGTCGTCGCCCGCTGGCGGGACGACCACCCGCTGCTGACGACGGCGGACGGACGGACGGTCCTCTCGATCCGCTGGGGCGACGATCTGCTCCCCCTCACGACGCGCGGCGAACAGGAGATCGTCCTGGAGGCGGCGACCCGCGACGTCGTCGAAGCCTTGCTGGCCGAGATCAAGCACGCCGTGAAGAGCGGCGCGCTCGACGCCCATCTGGTTCCGCCCGACGTCGCGCTGCCCGCCCCGCGGGACTGACGCTTCAGCGGTCCCGGACGAGGATCACGTGAAGACGTCGCGACGGTTCGTTGCGGCCGAAGGTGCGGAGCGTCTTCAGGTCGATCGACCAATGCCGTCCGGGAACGGTCGCGTTCGCCTCCGCGGTCCAGAAGGAGGAGGCGGGCAGGCCCGGCATCAGCCCCGTCGCCCCGCCGCGACAGCCGACGCAGCCCAGCGCCTTGAACTCGTCGCGCGTCGGCAGGCGCCAGCCGTCCCGCCCGCGCGGATCGACGACGCGGATCATGGCGGGCACGTCGGCGAGCGCGAGACCCATGGGCGTGCCCGCGCATTCCGTCGCCGTCCATTTCTGGCCCAGAGCGCAGCGACGCCATTCGATCCCGTGCACGAGATCGAGCACGCGATCGCCGCGCGGCACGGGCATGCCCGCCTCCTCCGCCCGCGAGGCGGACGGCGCGAGGGCCGCCGCCGCGCCGAAAAGCGCGGCGATCAGGAAGGAGCGGAACGGGCCGCCGCGGAAGGTTCGACGCCGAACGGAAAACATTCTCCGTTTTCGACCGACCGTCGCCGGAGCGCAAGCTCCGCCTCGCCCGCGCCGCTCGCCTCCGCTTGGCCCGAGACTTGCTGAAGAGGGCTCGGGTCCGCTCCGGACCGGAGGACTTTCCATGGACGCAGCAACGCTCATCGGCATCGCCGCGGCGCTCGGCCTGATCGGCTGGGCCGCGACGTCGGCGACATCGATCGCGGCCTATGTCGATCCGCCTTCGGCCCTGATCGTGCTGGGAGGCACCTTCTTCACGGTGCTCGCGCGCTCGAGCTTCGCGGACTTCACGGGATCGCTGAAGAGCCTCGCGCGTTCGTTCCGACCCGAAACGCCGCCCGCCGAAGAGACGATCGAACGGCTCGCCGAACTCGCCCTGCGCGCCCGCCGGGAAGGCTTCATGGCGCTCGATTCCGAAGAGGTCGACGACCCGTTCTTCCGCAAGGGCCTGCATCTCATCATCGACGGCGCCGACACCGAAAAGGTCGTCTTTCTGCTCGAGAAGGACATCGAGGCGACCGAAGCGCGCCACGCCGCGCATGTCGAGACCTGGCAGACCTGGATCGACGTCGCTCCCGCCATGGGCATGATCGGCACGCTGGTCGGCCTCGTCGCCATGCTCGGCAATCTTCAGGATCCGAAGATGATCGGCCCGGCCATGGGCACCGCGATCCTCACCACGCTCTACGGCGCGATCCTCGCCAACGTGATCGGCCTGCCGATCGCCTCGAAGCTGCGCAGCCGCGCCGCCGCCGACCTCGCGCATCGCCGTCTGGTGCTGCAGGGGCTTCTCGCCGTCGCCCGGGGCGAAAGCCCGCGCGCCCTGCGCGAGGGCCTTTCGGCCGGGCTCACCCTTCGGACGCCCCCGCTCCTCTCGGTGGTGAAATGACGATCCTGCGCCCCTCGTCCCGCTTGCGGGTCGGAGCCGCACCGGCCGAGGCCGGCGCGGTTCGCCGCTCGCCCTGGACCGTCACCTTCGCGGACATGTGCCTGCTGTTGATGGGCTTCTTCGTGCTGCAATACACGACGACCGAGCACGGCCGCCCGACGGCCGTCCCCTCGGCCAGCCTTTCGGACGTGACCGGGCCGCGCATCGTGCCCGTGATCGGTTCGGCGCCCAACGCGCTCGCGGGCGACCTCGCGGGCTTCGAAGCCTTCGACGCGACCGACCCCGCACGCGCGGGGCTCGCGCTGGGCCGCGCCCTCGGCGAGGGCCGCGTCGAGATCGTCCGGATCGGCGAGTCGCTGGTCCTGCACTTCACCGCGCTCGAAGACCGCAAGGACGAGGCGGATCTGAAGCGTCGCAGCGCCGACGCCCTCGAAGCCCTCGCGCGCCTCTCCGCGCAGAATGACCGGCGGACGGCCGCCGACTGAGAAGCCGCACCGCCCCCTCGGCGTCGTCCCGGCCGCATCACGGCGAAGAGCCGGGATCCGCTTCTTCCGTTTCCCGCATCAAGAAAGACGTGGATGCCCGCAGACGCGGGCATGACGGGGGGAGGCGGACGCATGCGGATGCCCGCAGACGCGGGCATGAGGGAGAGGCGCCTCGGCACGCCATGACGGCTCAAAAGAAAAAAGCCCCGCTCCGGACAGGAGCGGGGCTTTTCTTCCGGGGAAACGCTGCGGCGTCGGGACGTCAGCCTTCCGACATCCACTCCCGGAGCTTGCCGAGAGCCGCCTTCTTGAGCTGGGAGACCCGGCCGACGGTGACGCCCAGAACCTCGCCGATCTCCTCGAGATTGAGCTCCTCGACGAAATAGAGCTGAAGCACCAGGGCGTCGCGCTCGTCGAGCTTCTTGAGATTGGCGACGAGACGCGTACGCAGTTCGTCGTCGAGCAGAGCGCTTTCCGGGGTCGGTCCGTCGTCGGCGAACCAGACGGAATGGTCGTCATAGATCTCGTCGAGCGAGCGCTGGCCCACCGGCGCGATCTGATTCCGCCAGGAGTGGAACTCGCCCACGGTGATGCCGAGTTCGGCGGCCACGCATTCCGGATCGTTGGGGTTGCGACCCTTGGCCTCGACGCTCTTGACCGCCGCGGCGATGCGGTTGCGCCGCTCGACGGCGGTGCGGGTCAGCGCGAGATGGCCGCGCAGATGATCGACGAGCGCGCCGCGGATCCTGACCGAGGCATAGGCGCCGAAGGTCGCCTCGCCCGTGTCCTGGAACCGCTGCGCGGCCTCGACCAGCGCGGTCATGCCGATCTGGATCATGTCGTCGATCTCGAACAGGTCGCGGACGCGGCCGTGAACCTGCCAGGCGATCTTTCGCGCCAGCGGCATATGGCTGCGGACGCGTTCGCCGATCTCGCGGGCATCGACGCCCGAGACGGGATAGGAGCGGACGTTCACGGAATGGCCTCCGCGCTGGGCGCCCCGGCCGGGGCGAAGGGAAAGAAGCCGCCGGAGCGGTCGTCCACGGGGGACGCGTTCCTGCCCGTCAGCGTTTCGGCGATCCTGCCGATCGCGCGCGAAGCGGGACAATCCGGATGGGCGACGAGAACGGGGCGGCGCTGCGTGACCGCCTGAACGAGGCGGGGATCCTGCGGCACGCTGCCGATGTGATGCAGATTGGCCGTCAGGAACTTGTCGGTGATCGCGCGGAAGCGTTTGAACACGTCCAGGCCGTGCGCCTCGTCGCGTGCGCGGTTGACGATCACGTCGAAATTGTTGCGCCCGGTTTCCTGATGCAGAACCTTGATCGCCGCATAAGCGTCCACGAAGGCGGTGGGCTCGCCCACGACGACCACGATCACGCGGTCGGCGGCGGTCACGAAATCCACCACGTTCGCCTCGATGCCCGCCGCCGTGTCGACGACGAGCGTGTCGACTTCGGTCGCGAGATCGCGGAAGGACGAGATGATGCGGTGCCGGTTTTCCGGCGACAGATCCATGAGTTCGGACAGGCCGCTCCCGCCCGCGACGAGCTTCACGCCCTCCGGACCGTCGCTGAGCAGGTCCTTGAGCGGCGTGTCGGAGGTGAAGGCGTCGGCCATGGTCCGCTGCGCCTTGCAGCCGAGCACGATATGCGCGTTGGCCAGCGCCAGATCGGCGTCGAACAGGGCGACGCGTTCGCGACGGCGCTGCAGCGCGATCGCGAGATTGACGGCGATGTTCGTCTTGCCGACGCCGCCTTTGCCGCTGGTGATCGCGATCGACCGGGGATGCTTCATGATCGGATGTCTCAGTTCAGGCGGTCGGAGACGGCGCCGGGGAGCGTGGCGAGGATGAGATCGCGCAGCATCGCGTGATCGGGCTCGGAGAGACCGCGGACGAGATGGGGGTTGTGCGCGAGCCAGGCGATCCCGGGGCCGCGCGCGCCCAGCCTGCTCAGCGCCGACATCGTGATGCGGGCTTCGTCGAGCTTGGTCAGCGCGAGCGCGTCGACATGGGGGTAGCGGTCGAGCGTCGCGTCGATCGACTCCGCCGAAAGATTCGCCGCGACGACGCCGCAGCGGACCATCGGGGCGAGCGCGTCGGCACGCTCCTCGAGCACGGCGAGCAATGCGCTGCATTCGTCGGGATTGCTCGGCATGTCGATGAACATCGAAAGCCGGCTGCCCGCGCTCCGGGCGACGTCGGTGAGCTGCGCCGGATGTTCGACGTCGATCACGGGCACGTCGAGGATCCGGCCGTGGGCGCGCAGCTGTTCGGCCGCGCCGAGTCGGTTGGTGTCGGCATTGACGAAGGCGATCTTCTCGTCGGGCAGGCGCATCCGCAGACGGGCGGCGAGCTGGGCGAGCAGCGTGGTCTTGCCCGCGCCCGACGGGCCGAGCGTGACGACGACGCGCGGACCGTCCGTGAGGATCGGCGGGCGCTTGTGGAGCATGCGCGTGGCGAGGAATTCGGCGAAGCGCTTGTCGGAATCTTCGGGCTGCACCGTTCCCGCCTGGGCGAGGAAGGCCGGAACCAGCGATTTGAGACCGCCGAGCATCAGTTCGGAACTGAGCATGGACTTGATCTCGCCCACCGACTTTTCGAGGGCGCGGAAGCGCTTGTCGTCGAATTCGGAGGCGGGCGCCGCCGCGGCGGCGGGCCGCTGCGGAACGGGCGTCGCCTTGGCCTGAGGCGCGGGCTTCGGGGGGAAGCCGAGCTTGGGCTGGGGCCGCGCCTGAAGAGGGCTGCGATAGACGTCGCGGTTTTCGGCGAGAAGCCGGGCGAAATGATCGCGCCGCTCGTCGAGCTCCGGCGGGAGCGAGGGCGCGGGAGCGGGAGGCGCTTCGCCGAGCGGCTCGGGCATCGCGAAGGGAGTCTCCTCTTCGGCGCCCGGCAGCGGGTTGCGGTGGCCGGCGATGATCTCGATCCCGCCCGAGACCTTCCGCGTCGAGAGGATCACGGCGTCTTGGCCGAGTTCCCTGGTGATCTTGGCCATCGCCTCGCGGCTGTCTTCGGCGAACACTTTCGTACGATGCATCATGGCTCAGTCCTCACGCGGTTCCGCCGATGACGGCGACGACGTTGATCCGTTTGTTTTCCGGAATTTCCCTGACCGACAGCACGAGACCGTCGGGAACGCCCTGCCGGACGAGAGCGGCGAGCTCCCGGCGCAGGATCGGAGCGGTGACGACCACGAGCGTCTTGCCCTGTTCGGCGAGCGCGGTGCTCTGCTCCTGGAAGGATTCGACGAGCTTGCGGGCGAGGCCCGGCTCGATGGTGAAGCCCGAGCCCTGACGGCCGTTCTGGATGATCAGCTGCTCGAGACCCGAGTCGAGCGTGATGACCGAAAGCGGCTCCTTGGGCGAGCTGACGCGCTGGACGATCATCGGCGCGAGCGCGATGCGGCAGATGTCGACCATCTCGTCGGCCTCGCGGGACTTGGAACCCGCCAGCGCTTCGAGGATGCGCCGGAGATCGGTGATCGGCACCTGCTCGGCGACCAGCGACTTGAGCACATGCGTGAGCTGCGAGAGCGAGAGCGACTTGGGAACGAGTCCCGAAACCAGATGGGGCGCGCTCTTGGCGACGTGATCGAGCAGCAGCTGCACGTCGTCCTGACCGAGCAGGTCGGCGGCGTGCAGGCCGAGAAGATGATGCATATGCGTCGCGATCACGGTGCTCGGATCGACGACGGTGTAGTCGGCGGCCAGCGCGCGCGACTTCTCGGAGGGATCGATCCAGACGGCGTCGAAGCCGAAGGTCGGATCCTTCACCTGCTCGCCGGGGATCACCAGGTTCGAGCGGCCGCTCTGGATGGCGAGCAGCTTGCCCGGGATCACCATGTCTTCCGCGAGGACGACGCCGGCGACCGTGATGCGGTAGGTGGAGGGCTGGAAGGCGAGATTGTCGCGGATGCGGACGGGCGGAACGATGAAGCCGACGTCGCGCGACACGTTCTTGCGGATGCCCGTGATGCGGGCGACGAGCGCGCTCTTGCCTTCGTCCTCGATGAGCGGGATCAGGCCGTAGCCGACTTCGAGCAGGAGGGGCGTCGAGTTCGAGACGTCGTCGACCGTGAGACGGTCCTCGTCCTTGGAGGCGTCGTCGTCGGTCGCGGCGTCGGCGGCGTCCTCGCCGTCCTTCGCGCCGCTCGAAGACGCCGTGCCGTAATGCGCGAAGGCGAAGGCGAGGGCGGCGGCGGCGAGGAAGAAGAGGTTCGGCATGCCGGGCACCACGCCGATCAGCGCGAGGATGGCCGCGACCGCATACCAGGCCTTGCGGTTGCCGATCTGCCGGAGAACCTGTTCGGTCAGGTCGTTGCCGCCGGAGTCGCGCGTGACGATCACGGCGGCCGCGATCGAGAGCAGCAGCGCCGGGATCTGCGCGACGAGACCGTCGCCGATCGTCAGGGTGAGATAGGTCTTGGCGGCCTGCGAGAAGCCGAGCCCGTGCTGGGCCATGCCGATGATCAGGCCGCCGAAGATGTTGATGCCGACGATGAGAAGGCCCGCGACCGCGTCGCCCTTCACGAATTTCGTGGCGCCGTCCATGGAGCCGTAGAAGTCGGATTCCTGCGTGACCTCGGCGCGGCGCTGCTTGGCCTGTTCCGGCGTGATGAGGCCCGCATTGAGATCGGCGTCGATCGCCATCTGCTTGCCGGGCATCGCGTCGAGGGTGAAGCGCGCGCTGACTTCCGACACGCGGCCGGTTCCCTTCACGATCACCACCATGTTGATGATGATCAGCACGATGAAGACGATGAAGCCGACGACGTAATTCCCGCCGATGACGAAGTGGCCGAAGCTTTCGATCACCTTGCCGGCGGCGTCCGTGCCCTTGTGACCTTCCACCAGGACCACGCGCGTGGAGGCGATGTTGAGCGCCAGGCGCAGCATGGTGGCGAAGAGCAGGACCGTCGGGAAGGACGAGAATTCGAGCGGGCGGAAAGTGTTGATGCTGACGAGCAGCACCGCCAGCGCGACGACGATGTTCACGACGAAGAAGATGTCGAGGAGCAGCGGCGGGATCGGCAGGACCATCATCACGATGATCGCGACGATCGCGACGGGCAGCACGAGAGCGCGCGCCGCTCCGGCCGTTCCCTCCTGTCGAAGCATCGACACCGCGTCGGTCACTGTTCCGCTCCTTGCACGTCGGAAAACCGTCGTTTCGGGCCGTCGGCCCCGGTTTTCCTCGGGTTTCGACCGGATGACCCGGCCGTCGCGAGAGGGTTTTGCAAAGGCCGTGCCGGCGCTTTTCGTCGGATTTCCGTACCGGCACGCCTCTTGCTGAACCGATGCCGAACCGAATTCTTCGGGAGTGAAGCGTCGTGAAACGTCTCATCATCGTCTTGCTGGCGGGCGCCCTTGCGGGCGGCTGCACGACCCTGTCGGACGGGGCTCCGCGCCTCGCGGGGGACGGCCCTCCCCTGCGCGGGATCGGCTATGCGGTCATCGCGATCCAGCCGGGCGAGACCCCCGCGCAGAAGCAGCTCATGGCGATCCGGGCCTCGCGGCTCGCGGCCATGCGCGATCTCGCGGAGCGCATCCACGGCGCGCGGATCGAAGGCAACACCGCGATCGGCGAAGGCCAGGTGTTCTCGGACAATCTCCGCGGATCGGTGGCGGGTCTCGTGACCAATGCCCGCGTGGTCTCGATCACGCCCGTCCGCAACACGCTCTATGAAACGATCCTCGAGGTCGACGTCTCCGAAGTGAACGCGATGCGGGCCTCGCATCGGCCGCTCTGGCAGTGAGGCCGACCATGCGCGCGCGGGCTCCTCTCCTTCTCGGATCGCTGCTTCTCGGCTCCTGCCTCTGGACCGCGGCCCCTGCGGCCGCCGGCCTGCGCGTCGTGCAGGGCGAAGGCTATGCGGCGATCGCCGGCAACGACGTGGCGCGGGCGCGCAAGGCGGCTCTCGCCGAAGCGCTCTACAACGCCGCGGGCCGCGTGAAGACCAAGATCCGCGGCGCGGGGCATCTCGATACGCGCGGCGTGATGACCGAAGAAAGCTCGATGCTCGTCGAAGGCAGTCTGCGCGATCACCGCATCGTTCAGGAATATCGCGAAGGCTCGCGCTATGTGGTGATCGTCGAGGCGCTCGCGGAGACGGACGGATCCGCCTGCGGAACCAAGCGCGTCGATCTCGACGTGCGGCCGATCGCGGTCCAGGTCGCTCCCGGACTGCCGGGCCATGTCCTGCGCGCCGCCCGCGAAAGCGTGGACCGCGCCGTGCAGGGCCTCGCCGCGGGATCGAATTTCCGTGCGACCGACAATCGCGACATCCCCCTTGCCGGCGGCACGGAGGCCGCGCGCACCGATTATGCGAGCCTCCTCCACGGCGGAGCGCCGAACCCGTCGGGCTATTCGATCTCGGGTCGCCTGCTCGTCGAACGGCGCCGGCAGGCGAATCTTCTGGGCGAGAACGTGGACATCGTGGCGACGCTCACGCTGAGGCTGCGCGACAATGTCGACGGATCGACGGTCGACACGATCACGGTCACCCGCGACTTCAACGAACGCAGCCGGCTCTTCGGGACGCCGTTCGAAACGGGGTCGTCGGCCGTGGATCTGTCCCCGGTCTGGCAGGCCGCGGTGGCGGAACTCGACGCGAAGCTCGGCTGCCGTCCCCTGCGGGCCAAGGTGCTCGACGTCAATTCCGGCTTCGTGACGCTCTCCGTCGGAACGGAGCACGGCATCCGGAAGGGCGACTATTTCCTTCTCGATCTCCCCGGCCGCCGACGCGGCGACTGGCAGGTGATCCAGATCGAGGAGGCCTCCGCCACCATGGCGCAGGGCCGGACGCTGAAGCCGGCGCCGGCCGTTCCGGTCGACGCCATGGCCACGCTGCTGCAGTGAGGAGACCCGCGATGTTCCTTCGACCCCTCGCTCTCGTCGTTCTCGTGCTTTCGACCGCGACGGGCGCCGCCCGTGCGACGGAGGACTGGACCGCCGACGATCTGCGCCGTGCGATGCGCGACTGGCTCGAGGCCAACGGCCGCGGCAACGTACCCGACGAGGCGATCGGGCCGATCGACGACCGGGTCCGGCTCGCCCCCTGCGCCGAGCGCCCGGAGATCGCCGTGCGCAGCGCGCGCGGAAACAGTTTCGTGATGCGGTGCCGCGGCCCCGTCGCCTGGGATTTCGTCCTGCGCGTCGACGGCGATGCGGGCCGATCCGTTCCGGTCGCGGTGACGTCGCGGACGTCGCGGCCCGACGGCGCCGCGGACGAACGCCGCGTCGTCGTGGCGAAGGCCAATCTGCCCGCCGGAGCGATCCTGAGCGAGGACGTGCTCGAAGAGCGTTTCGCCGACGCCGTACCGGGCGCGACCGTGCTCAAGACGGTCCGCGAGGCCGCGGGTCTTCGGCTGATCTCGGCCGTCGCGCCGGGGGCCGTGCTGACGACCCGAAACGTCGCCCGCGCGCCGCATGTCATGAAGGGCGAACCCGTGACCATCGTCGCGGGCGGGCCCGCCTTCGAAGTCGTCATGCCCGGCCGCGCGGAAGCGGACGGATATGAAGGTGCATTGATTTCCGTGCGCAACGTGCGGTCGGGAGCGGTCGTCACGGGACGACTTGGCCCCGGCGGCGTCGTGGCCGTAAGATGAGGATCGAAGAAAATGGAATCGATCGCTAAAGACCGGGCGGCGACGACCGTCTTCTTTGCCGGAAAGAGGTTCGCCATGATCGACGGCATACGCAGCAAGCTCGCGACGATGGACGCCGCATCCCGCAAGGGTGCGAAGGTCAACGACGCGAAATCACCCGTTCAGGTCGCCGACGCGGCGACGGTGGAACTGACGGCGGTCCGCGATGCGGGCGGCTCGAAGGCCCCCGTCGACGCGGGGAAGGTCGCGGCCATCCGTGACGCGATCCGCAACAACGCCTATCCGGTCGACTATCAGAAGCTGGCCGACCGGATGATCGAGACCGACATCCTCCGCGGCGGTCGTCGCTGACGGGAGACGCGATCTGAGCGCGCTCGCCGGCCTCGACGCCGCATTGACGGAACTGGAAGGCGCCCTTGCGGGAGACGATCTCTCCCGCATCGAGGGCGCCGTCCTGCGTCTGCGCGAGGGTCTCGCCGCCTGCGGGCCCGAAGCGCTCCGCAGCGCGGGCAAGGAAGCCGCGGTCGAGATGGATCGCCGACTCGGCGTCGTCGAAGGTCTCCTGCTCCTGAAACTCGTCGACGACGGCCCCGCCGCCGAGACCTATACGATCGGCCGCCTGAGGAAGTACGAGCGCTGACATGGACATTCTCGCCGCGATCCTCCCCGCCCTCGTCGTCGCCGGCTTCGCCGTCGTCGTCGTGCTCCAATCGAGAACGGCCAAACGGATCGAGCTGCTCTCGGAAGGCGTCTCGAAACTGCGCGGAGAGACCGCGGCGATCCTCGACCGGCTCACGACCATCGAGACGGACATTTCGAGATCCCGGATCTCGCAGGAGGCGGCCATCCAGGAGAATCTCCGGCAGGTGCGCGCCGACGTGAAGGCGGTGGAGCTCCAGCTCTCGGACGGGCGCGAAAACCCCGCCGCGATCGAAACGGCCATCGGCCTCGTGCGCGAAGGCCTCGATTCGGACGAGATCGTCAGGCGCACGGGCCTGTCGGCGGAGGTGGTCGAGTCGATCGTTCTGTTCCACGGACTGCGCTGACGCGCCGCGTTCAGTGGGCTTCGGCCGTCCGGGTCGTCGATGCGGCCGCAGCGGCAGCCGCCTTCTCGGTCTCGATCTTCCAGCGTTCGGCGGTCGCGACCTCCAGTTTAGGCGCGTCGCCCTCCGCGGCGAGCTGCAGCCGGGCCGTGGGCTGCCAACCTTGCCGTACCGCGGCGTCGCGCATCAGCGCCGGGCCGCCGATCGCGACGGTGACCATGCTCGTGACATAGGCGAGGACGAAGGGAACGGCCCCCATCGCGGCGGCGATCCCGTAGACGAGCGCCGTGGCCGCGGCCATCTGCCAGAGATGGTGGCGGGCGAAGCAGACGAGCGGCACCAACGCCCAGATCGCGGAGGTCTCGTCGGGAAGGACGAGCATCCCCTTCCCGCGACGCAACGCGCCGTGACACGGGATCCAGTCGCCGTCTTCGGCAGGCAGGGCGATCCCTTCGAGCGGCCGGGCGCGGACATATTCGGCCCCTTCCGGCCCCGGGCCGACCGCCAGTCGGAAGACGACGTCGCCGCGCAGCACCGTGAGGGTCTCGTGCCGCCCGAGCAGACCGATGATCGTCGGAGCCTCGATCGCCTCCGACGGCGCATGCCGGCCGAAGCGGAGAATCACGTCGCCGGGCACGAGACCGATCCGTTCGGCCTTCGAGCCGCGCGCGACGGACTCGACCTCGACGGCGTCTTCGAGCGACAGCGGAGCGTTCACGGCTTCGTCCCCTTACGGATAGCGGACCATCGGCGCCGGCTGGGCCGGACGCGCGGGGGCGGCGGAGGGCGGCGGGGTCCGCGGCCGTTCGGGCTCGGACCGCACGGCCTGCGTCCGCTGCATCTGCGCGAGCCCGTCGAGCCGCGAGATGATCGTGTTCATGGCCGCCGCCTTGGCGGGATCGTTGACCGCGGCGACGAGCTGGGCCACGGCGGTCCTGTTGGCCGCCACGAGCTCGTCGACGACCTGCTTGACGCCCGCCGGGATCTTGGCGCCCGAGGCTTCGAGGCCCTCGATCTTGGCGATGAGATTCTTCTCGACGGCGGCGAAGCCGTCGACCGACTTCTTGAGCTCGTCGGTGCGGGTGCGCAGAACGGCCATGTTCTGGGCCGTCATCGCGGCGGACTCCTCGATCCGCTTGGCCGTCTGGGTCAGGCCGTTGATCTCGTCGGCGAAGACGGTGAGCGCATCCTTGTTGACCTTCGACAGGTTTTCGAAGCGCGTCAGCGAGTGATTGTAGAGGATGATCCCGGCGGCCAGCGCGCCGGACGCGATGACGGTGACGAGGATCCCGGCGTAAAGCAGGAGCTTGCCCGTCTTGCGGGAGCCCTCGATCAGCGTGTTCACCTGTTTCTTCAGGCGCTGAATCTCCTGCGCCGCGTCGGTGGCGGTTCCGGCGGCGGCGAGAGCGATCTGAATGGTTTCCTCGACCTGGGGGGCCGCGGACGGAGGGGCGGGTTTCGGCGCGCTCATGCGTGAGCTCCTGAGGATGTCGGGCGCGGGGACCGGGCGACGCGGCGAAGACAGGCTTCGCCGGACGCCGAAACGACCTCGAGCGCGGGCAGACGCCGCGACCGAAAGCCGAAGGATCGGCAGGCATAGGGCGTTCCCGGATCATGGGTGATCCGGAAATGGCGGCAGCCGAAGCAGCTCGGGCGGGACTCAGCCATTGCGGGCTCCCTCCTTGCGGCCTGAGGCGTCGAACCGCATCTCTTCGGGCACGTCGACGCTCGGCGGTTCGCCTTCTGCGCCGGCCTGAAGCACGAAGCCGAGCACCGTCGCGACGGCGCGGTAAAGCTCGGTATGGATCTCCTGGCCGATCTCGCTCGTGTAGTAGAGCGCGCGGGCCAGAAGCGGATAGGACAGGACGGGGATCCGTGCCTCCTTGGCCTTTTCGCGGATCTGTTCGGCGACCTTTTCGGTGCCCTTCGCGACGATGACCGGGGCCGCGCCCTGCTTGAAGTCGTATTTCAGCGCGACGGCGAAATGCGTCGGGTTGGTGATCACGACCTGCGCGTCGGAGACGTTGGCCACCGAACCGCGCTCCGCCGCCTCGCGCTGCATGCGGCGGATCTTCTGCTTCACCTCGGGCGAACCTTCGGTTTCCTTGTGCTCGTCCTTCATCTCCTGCCGCGTCATGCGCAGCTGGTCGTGATGCCGCTTCCATTGGATGAACGCGTCGAAAGCCGCGACGCCGGCCGCGCCCGCGACGAGCACGAGGAAGGTGAGCACCGCGAGACGTCCGATCTCCTCCAGCGCGCCTTCGAGCGGAAGCGACGAAATCTCCATGATCTCGGGCAGCTTCTCGATGAGGAAGAGCACGCCGACGGCGCCCACGAGCCCGACCTTGAGCAGCGACTTGCCGAGCTCGATCAGCGCGTTGAGCCCGAACATGCGCTTGAGGCCCGCGAGCGGATCGATGCGGTTGCCCTTGAAGTTCAGATTGCCGAGAACGAAGTGGAAGCCGCCATAGACCGCCTGCGCCGCCACGAGCGCCGCGATGAGCGGAATCGAGAAGACGAAGACGACGATCAGCGCCGAGCGGAAGCGTTCCGCGACGACGTCGGTCAAAGGCGCGCCGCGGGCGAGCACGTCGCCGATGTCGAGCCCGCTGCGGAAGCCGCCGACCACTTCGCCGAAGAAATAGCTCCCGCCGATCATGAACTGGAACGCTCCGGCGATCATCACGACGCCGAGAGCGAGATCCTTGGACGTGAGGATGCGGCCGTCTTCGAGCGCCTTTTGGATTCGGCGCTCTGTCGGCTCTTCCGTTTTTTCCTGGTCGGAGTCTTCGGCCACGGCTCAGCCCCTCCCCGCCATGACGGCCTCGCGCATGCGGCGCGTGACTTCCTCGAGAAGGCCGGCCATGCCGCCCGAAAGATTCGGGACCGACACCATCAACAGGACGAGACCGGCGATGATCGTGATCGGAAAGCCGACCGAGAAGATGTTCATCTGCGGGGCGACGCGCGTCAGCATGCCGATGACGATGTTGACGAGCGTGATCGCCAGAACGACCGGCAGCGCGAGGAGGAATGCGGCCGAGAAGAGCAGGCCGCCCGCCTCGACGATGGCGCGGAACATCTTCATGTCGAGCACGGGCCCGCCGATCGGCAGGATCCTGAAGCTCGCCGCGAGCTGTTCGAGCAGGATGTGGTGGCCTTCGAGCGACAGGAACACCAGCACCATCATGATGGAGATGAACTGCGTGACGACGGGCGACTGCGTGCCCGTCTGCGGATCCACCATCGCGGCGAAACCGAGGCCCATCGCATAGGAGACCTGCTCGCCCGCCACCGCGACCGCGGCGAAGGCGATCTGCATCACGAAACCGATCGCGATGCCGATCAGCGCCTCGCGCACCAGCGCGATCAAGCCCGCGAGACCGAAGAGATCGACCGTCGGCACCGGGACGCGGCCGACGAGGACCGCGGCGACGGCGACGGTCAGGAGCACGCGGACGGGCGTCGAGACGGACGCCGCCGAATAGATCGGCGAGGCCAGCATCATCGCCGAAATGCGGACGGACACGAGCAGGAAGCCCGTGAGCCACTCCATCAGCGTCGCGTGCTCGAGGGCGATCATCGCGCGACCTTCCCGATTTCCGCGAAGATCAGCTGAAAGAAGCCCGTCATGGTCGACATCATGAAGGGTGCGGACAGCGCGAGGATCGCGAAGACCACGAGCAGCTTCGGCACGAAGGCGAGGGTGGCCTCGTTGATCGACGTGGCCGCCTGGAACACGCCGACGACGAGACCGATCACCAGTGCGGCGCCCAAGGCCGGGCCGACGAGCAGAAGCGTGCTCATCAAGGTCTCGCGGGCGATGGGGATGAACTGCTCGTAGAACATCGCTACGGGATCCGCGTGAAGCTCTCGACGAGCGAGGTGACCGTCAGCGACCAGCCGTTCACGACGACGAAGAGCAGCAGCTTGAAGGGCAGCGAGACGATCATCGGAGACAGCATCATCATGCCGAGCGACATCAGGACGCTCGACACGACCATGTCGATCACGAGGAAGGGCAGGAAGAGCAGGAAGCCGATCGTGAAGGCGGTCCTGAGCTCGCTCATGATGAAGGCGGGCACCGCCACGGAGAAGGGAACGGCCTCGGGGCTCTCATAGGCGCCGTCGCCGCGCAGTTCGGCGATGGCGAGCAGATCGCTCTGCCGGGTCTGACGCAGCATGAAGCTCTTGAGCGAGGCGGCCGCGCGCAGACCCGCGTCCTCGACCGAGATGCCGCCCTGCGAATAGGGCACCAAAGCCGTGTCGTTGATCTCGCGGAAGGTGGGCGTCATGATGAAGAGCGTCATGAACAGCGCGAGACCGACCAGAACCTGGTTGGGCGGCGTCTGCTGCGTGCCCAGCGCCTGCCGCAGGATCGACAGCGTGATGATGATCCGGGTGAAGCTGGTACAGACCAGCAGCAGGGACGGCAGCACCGTGAGCGCCGTCATGATGATCAGCGTCTGAAGCGACAGGGACAGCGACTGCCCGCCGCCCGGCATGCCCTCGAGCTTGAGGACCGGGATGTCGAACGGCGCATTCTGCGCGAAGGCGACGCCCGCGGCGGCGAGCGTCGCGAGCGCGGCGAGCGCGGTGACGGCGAGGCGGCGCGGGGCGTTCACGAGGTTCCCTCTCCCTGGGGAGGATCGGGCAGACGGAACGGCGCGGCGGCCGGACCGATGGGCTGCATCGCCTGCACGCCGTTGCGGTCGAGGCCGACCAGCACCTTCACCCCGTCGATCTCGACGACGACGAGGCGGGCGCCCGCGCCGAGATCGGCGCTGGCCCGCATCGCGATGCCGCCCGGCAGGAAGCGACGGCCCAACCGATCGCGCCAGCGCAGCAGCACGAAGGAAAGAACGGCCAATCCCGCGAAGAACAGCAGGAGTCCGACGATGTCCGACGAGAAATGGCCCATGTGACGTTCCTCAGAGGCTGCGGAGACGTTGTTCAGCCGAGACGATCTCGGTGAAGCGGATGCCGAGGCGCTCGCCCACGAGGACGACCTCGCCCTTGGCCAGCAGCGTGCCGTTGACGAAGATGTCGAGATGTTCGCCCGCCAGCCGCTCGAGTTCGACCACCGAACCTTCGTTCAGCTTGAGCAGATCGCGAATGGAGATCTTGGTTCCGCCGACCTCGACGGTCAGCTTCACCTCGATGTTTTCGAGGATCTTGAGATTTTCCGGCGTCGCGTTCTCGTCGGCCATGTTCCGCTCTTCTTCCGATCGGTCGGATGTCAGCCGGCGATGCGGACGGCCATCTTGCCGTCACGCTCGCCGATGGTGGCATTGAAGAGGGACTGGCCCTCCACATAGATCTTCACCTGCTCGAAGGCCGGGATCTCGACGACCGAGCCGACCTTGATGTTCAGGAGTTCGCCGATGTTCGTCATCGGCTCGGCGAGGCGCGGAGAGAAGTTGAGCTCGACCGCCATCAGCCCTTCGCGAAGCTTGCGCTCCCATGCTTCGTCGCGGCCGTCGCCGACGCGCTGGATCTTGCTGCGCAGCAGCGGCGCGACCTGCTTGAGCACCTGAAGCGGGTAGAGGATGTCGATCGTCGCGGGATTGGCGAAGGGCAGCTGCACGACGAAGGAACAGACGACGACCTGATCCGACCCTTCCACGAAGGAGGTGAAGGCCGGGTTCATCTCGCTGGTCATGAACTCGAAGGAGACGGGATAGATGTCCCGCCAGGCGTCTTCCAAGGCCCGCAGCGAGCCGTCGACGACGATCTGGATCACGCGTTCTTCGGTCGGCGTGAATTCCGAGGCGCGGGTCACCGGGCTGTCGCCGTTGCCGCCGAAGAAGGTGTTGACGAGAGTGCTGACGAGCCGCGGCGGGATCGTCATCAGGATCGTGCCCTTGAGCGCGTCCACCCTGGCCGTGTTCAGGCTCAGGAAGCTGTCGACGCCCATCAGATAATTCTCGAACTTCCGCGTTTCGGGCGGAAGCGTGGAGATGCGCGGCGAGAAGCGCAGCATCGGCAGCAGCACGCTGCGCATCTGCCGCCCCAGGCGCTCGTTGATGAGGCGCAGCGTGTGGAGGTCGCCGAGCAGGCCGGCGTCGTCCGCGCCGAAGACGAAGGGCTTGTAATCCTGCGCATCGCCGACGCCCGTGCCGACATCGAGCGAACCGTCGTTCAGCCCGCCGATGAGCGCGGAGACCTCTTCATTGCTGAGTTTACGCGTGGACATGAATTCACTGCATCACGAGGGCGGTGATGTAGACGTTGGCGATGCCGCCGAAGTCGACTCGTTCCGTCAGAACCCTGTTGATGGCGTCCTTGATCAAGTTCTGCAAGCGTCTCCGATTGTCCATCCCGACGACCTCCTGCTCGGACTGCTCTCCGAGCACGGCCAGAACTTCGGCGCGAATGGCGACTTCGTGCTTCTGCACGTTCTCGATCACGGTCTTGTCGTACTGCGTCGAGAGACCCAGGCTGACCTGGATGAAGCGGCGCGAGCCCTTGAGATTGGTCGTGAAATTGCCCGGGAACTCGAAATAGGTCGTGACGAACTTATCGTTCGGGGGCACGGCCTTGCCGCCCGGACCGGGCGCGGCCTTGTCGTCCTTCTTCGCGTCCTTGCCCTTGTCGTCCTTCTTGTCGTCCTTGGCCTCGTCGGCCTTGCGCTCGATGACGATGGCGAGGGGATTCTCCTCGACGGGCTTGGTCAGCTTCATGAAGAGGATGCCTCCCGCGACGCCCGCGCCCACGAGCACGATGGCGCCGACCGCGAAGATCGCGATCTTCACGATGGGAAGCTTCTTCTTCTCTTGGGGTTCGGCGGCTTCGGCGCTCACGGCTCGTCCCTCACGCGATCATGTCGATCGAGAAGCCGCCGACAGCGTCGGCATTGCGTGCGACCACGACGTCCGCATAGGGGCGTCGAGGCGCGCGGCGCCCCTCGTCTTCGGTCCGGCCCGCAACGTCGAAGCCGGACAGTTCAAAACCTTCTTGACCGAGAGCGTCCCGCAGGCGGGCTTCGCCGGCCTGCAGCACGTCTTCGGCATCACCGTTGGCGGCCCGCATGGACACGCGGACCTTCTGCCCGTCGAGCGCCAGGCGGATGACCACCTGGCCCAGCTGGGGCGGATAAAGCGCGACGCGGACCTCGTCGCGTCCCTGACGCAGGGCCGCGAGAACCTGACGCTCGACGGCGCGCGAACGCTGATCGGCCAGAGCGGCGTCGGACGTCTTGTCCGCCTGCGTCATCGACGCGGACGCGACCGCGCGACCCGCGGCATCGAGACCGCGATCGGCGAGGACGGGAGCGGCGGGCGGCGGCACGGCGGCCGCGGAAACGGCATCGGCGCGGGCGTCGCCGCGCATCGGCTGCGCGACGGAAGAGGAGGAAGCGGCGGGTTCGTCGCCGCGACGGTCCGCGACGATCTCCGCGGCAGGGATGTCCTGCAGGAGGCGTTCCGCCGCGGAAGTGAATTCGGCCTCGTCGCGCGCGCGCTCATCCTCGATCGTCCCGTCACGGGCGGCTTCGGGCATGGCGGCGGGAAGCGGTTCCGCGGCGGCGAGAGGGGCGGGGCCGACGAGCGGGGCCGCGGCTTCGGGCGTTTCGACGTCAGCCGCGTCGCTCGGGACGGGGCGGGAGGGCGAGCCCTGCTTCATGCGCTGCGACGCCGTCCGTTCCGTGAGGCCCGCGACGGCGGCTTCGGCCGCACGGGGATTCTCGACGGCGACGGGAGAGGCGATTTCGCTCGCTTCGACGGGTTCGGGCCGGATCTCGGCCGCGTCGACGGAAACCGTTCCCGGCGCCGCAGTCCGCTGCGAAGCGCGGTCCGCCCGCTTGGGAGCGGCGATCGAGGCGGTGACGACGTCCGGCGACGTTGCGGGCGTCTCGCCCGATACGGCCACGGCCCGAGCGTCGTCGTCGACGGGAAGGGTCGAAACGGGGGCGACGCCGGCGGACGCGTCTCGGAAAGGTACGTCGGCGGGCGGCTGCGAAGTTCGAGTCGAGGCCGAGGCCGGGATCGCCGGACGGGCCGCGTCCCGCATCACGGGCTCGATCGTTTCGCCGTCCGAGACGGGGGCGACCGAGGCGGGCCCTTCGAGGGATACGCTTCCCGGCGCGGCGGCGACAGGATCGGCCGTGACGACGGAGGCGGGCGCATCCGGAAGCGGCGCGGCGGCGGCCGGGTCGGCCGGCATGACGGCCTGCGCGACGACGGGCGCGGGCGTCGAAGACGGTCCGGCTTCGAGGATTTCGAGAATTTCGGCCGCGACGTCGGCGGCGGCGGCGGGTCGATCCGTCCGCGGAGCGGCGTCGACGACCTCTCCGGCGAGCGGAGCGGGCGTCGGCGGACCGACGGGCGCGGCGACCGGAAGAGGGAATTCGACCGGCGACGGCGTCGGTTCTCCGACGGCGAGGGCGATGTCGATCTCGGAAGCGACGTCTTCCGCGGAGGCACCGTTCGCGGAAGGCGACAGGGCGGCGACGCCCTTTTCGACGACGAGGCCCGCGGCGACGAGCGCCGCGAGAGCCTCTTCCGCACGGGCGTCGGTCTCGTCGTTCACGGCCGTATCCGCAGGCGCGGCAAGGCCGCGGCCTTCCGTTCCGGATGCGGCGGTCGTCTCGAGCGAGAGCCCCGCCAAAGCGAGAAGATCGAAGGGAGCGGCGACGGAGGACGCACCGGTCCCGGCGATGCCTGCATCGCCGAGTTCCGCCGCACGTCCGGACCTGACCTGTCGAACCGCCGTCGCGTCAACCACTTCGAAAGCCTTTCGAAACCACGTTTCGGGCCATCATTAGCAAAGTTCGTGCCGGCCGACGGGACGCGCGGGCGCCAGCGCCTCGCGCACCTCTTCGGCCCGGGCGCGCTCCTCGGCGCGGGCGCGCCGCTCCTCCTCTTCGAGCTTTTCGATGCTGCGCTTGCGCTCGGCGATCATGCCCGCGATGCGGACCCGCTCGACCTCGAGAAGCTCGCGACGGTTGGCGTCGACGTCGCGCCTGCCCCGGAGCCGCGCCACGATGTCGACCGCGCCGCGATACTCGACCATGCTCAGTTCGGGCAGCCGCAGGTGATCGCGATAACCCTTCTCCAGCATGGCGACCTGATCGAGCCGCTGATCGATGCGGGCGATCTCGTCCTGAAGCCGCGCGATCTCGCGACGGATCTCGTTCAGCTTGATCGTGCGGCTCAACGCATAGAGTCGGATCATGCGGGACCGGCTCACGGCATCACCTCGCGCAGCCGGGCCTCGCTTTCGACGAAGCCGGACTTCTCGTCGGTCGCCTGGGTGATGAAGTCGAGGAGCTGGGGATAGATGCGGAAGGCCGTATCGAGTTCCTGATCCTGCCCGGACTGATAGCCGCCCAGAAGCATCAGGTCGCGGTTCTGCTCCCAGAGGCTGAGATAGCGCCTGAAGCGGCGCGCGCGGGCCGCATGGGCCTGCGGCACGCAATCGTTCATCGTGCGGCTGATCGAAGCCCCGAGATCGATCGCGGGATAGATCCCCTGCTCCGCCTGCCTGCGCGACAGCACGATATGGCCGTCGAGGATCGCGCGGGCCGCATCGACGATCGGGTCGTTCGTCGTGTCGTCGCCGTCGGCGAGCACGGTATAGATGGCGGAGATCGCGCCCCCGGTGTCGCCGTCGAGTCCCGCGCGTTCGAGAAGGGAGCCGATCAGCGAGATGACGGACGGCGGATAGCCCTTCGTGGTCGGATGTTCGCCGAGAGCCAGGCCGAGTTCGCGCTGCGCATGGGCGACGCGCGTGAGCGAGTCGATCATCAGCAGCACGGATTTCCCGAGCGCCCGGAAATATTCCGCATAGGCGGTGGCGCGATGCACGGCGCGGATGCGCAGAACCGGCGAATGATCGGCCGGAACCGCCACCACGATCGTATGGGCGAAGGAGGGCGACTTCGAGAGTTCCTCGACGAAGCCCGAGACCTCGCGGCCGCGCTCGCCGATCAGGCCGATGACGACCACGTCGGCCGAGGTGCCGCGCGCGATCGTGGACAGCAGCGACGACTTGCCGACGCCCGAGCCCGCGATGATGCCGGATCGCTGGCCGACGCCCATCGTCAGAAGCGCGTTGATCGCGCGGACGCCCGTGTCGAGCACCTGCTTCACCGGACGGCGGCGCAAAGGATTCACGCGTTCGCCGCGCAGAGGCCAATGGTCGGGCAGAACGGGCTGCGGCCCGCCGTCGAGCGCCTGACCCGCTCCGTCGAGAACGCGTCCGAGCAGGCCTTCGCCCGCGGGAACCACGTCGACGCGCCGGACGGTCTCCACGCGCGCGCCCGCCACCAGATTGGCGCTGCCGCCCGTGAGGACCAGCACGGTGTAATCGTCGAGAAAGCCGATCACCTCGGCCGTCGCCCATCCGCCGTCCTCGCAGCGGATGCGGCATTCGTTGCCGACCGGCGCGGGAAAGGCGCTGGCATGGACGATCTGACCGTCGAAGCGCTTCACGCGGCCGACGGCATGGATCGCCCGGCCGGCGCGGACGCCTTCGAGCTTGCGGTCGAGGACGAGGGAGTGATCGAGCATCACGCTTCGTCGCCTTCGAGCTGCGGCGCGTCGCCGTATTCGAGGTCGCGCGAGAGGAGGCGATAGGCGCCCGTCGGCAGATCCTCGTCCTCGATCACCCGGATCGACGCGAAGATCCGATCGTCCTTCAGAGCTTCGGAGAGGACCGCGTGATCGGCGGCATTGAGAGCCAGCGTGAACTCGGTTCCCGAACGGGTGAAGAGATCGGCGGCGGCGCGGATGCGCTCGAGGAAGGGCTGCGGCATGTCGGCGATCATGGAGCCCGCGAGATCGCGGGCGATGCGGCGCACATGACGGGCGATCACCGCGGCATTGTTCTCGGCCGCTTCGGCGGCCGCTTCGAGAAGGCCGGCCTCGAGCCGGCGGAGCGCCGCGACCGCGTCCTGCAACTCCTGCCGCGCCGCTTCGAGACCTTCGTGATGGCCGCGGACCCGGCCTTCCTCGCGGGCCTTCTCGATGGCCTCCACGATTTCCGCCGCGGAGGGCCCTTCATGTCGGGAGACCGGAGACGGCGGAGTCGGTTCGCTCTCGCGCGACTCCGCGGGCGCCGCTTCCGCTTCTTCGGCGGGGGCCTCGGCCGAGGTCGTATCGGGCTCCGCCGAGGGCTCCGCGCGGTCGGACTCGACCGGGCGGAACTTCGCCTTGTTCCAGGGCACGAACGAGCCGTCGCCCGCCGGAGCATAATCCGTCGCCTCCTTGAACGCTCCGTCGCGCTTGAGGAGTGCGGCGATGTCGCCCAACTGGAGACGGCGTTCCGGCTCAGACATAGTCGTCGCCGCGGCCCGCCAGCACCATCTGACCCGCGTCCGACAGGCGGCGTGCGGTCGCGATGATGGCCTTCTGGGCTTCCTGCACCTCGGTCACGCGCATCGGGCCCTTCGCCTCCATCTCGTCGACGATGGCGGCGGCGGCGCGCTGCGACATGCAGCCGAGGATCTTGTCGCGCAGGCGCTGATCGGCGCCCTTGAGCGCGACGGCGAGCTGGTCGGCCTCGACGCTCCGCATGAGCACGCCGAGGCTCTTGTCGTCCACGTTGATGAGGTTCTCGAAGACGAACATGCTTTCCTGAATGCTCTGCATCAGGTTCTTGTCCGCCTTCAGCAGCGACTTCATGATCCGCTGCTCGGTGGCCGTCTGCGTGAAGTTCATGATCTTGGCCGCGGCCTTGATGCCGCCGACCTTCGACGCGCGCAGCGACGTATTCGCCTGGAACTGGAGCTGCATCACGCGTTCGAGCTGTTCGATCGCTTCGGGCTGGACGGAATCGAGCGTGGCGACGCGCTGGATCACCTCATGCTGCAGGGTCTCGGGCAGGAGCACGAGCACGTCCGCCGCGACCGCATAATCGAGATGGGCCACGATGATGCCGATGATCTGCGGATGCTCGCCCTCGATCATTTCGGCGATCGAGCGGGCGTCCATCCATTGCAGGATGTCGATGCCCTTGGCGCTGTGCGAGGGCGTGATGCGGGTCAGCACGCTGCCCGCCTTGTCGTCGCCGAGCGCCTTGACCAGCACGCGGCGGATATAGGCGTCGGCGCCGAGGCCGATCGAGGTCTGCGCCTTGATGATCGACAGGAATTCGTCGAGCACCATGTTGACGGTCCGCTGATCGACGTCGGCCACCGAATACATGGCGCTGCCGAGCTGCTGGACTTCGCGCGGAGAAAGATTCTTGAGGATTTCAGCCGCCTCGTCCTCGCCCAGCAGCAACATCAGGATGGCGCATTTCTGCGTTCCCGACAGGAGCTGATAGGAAGTGTCCTGTTCCGGTTCGACGGCGACGGGTTCGAGAGCTTGTTCGGCCATGACGCGTGACTTTCCTCAGGCCAGATCCCGCTGAATCAGCGACTTCAGAACCGCGGTCACACGATTCGCGTCGTCGCCCACCAGCATACGGATCAGCGTGACCTTGTCGTCATAGGTATTCGCAGTGTCAAGGAGCTCCGGAGAAATGCCGGACTTCTTGGGCTTCAGTCGCGCCTTGATGTCGTCGAGCGTTTCGCCCTCGCGCACTTCGATCGATTCGCCTTCACCCGTCACGGGCTCGTCGGACATCGCCGAATAATCGGCATTCGACAGCAGGCGATTGAGGAAGGGACGGAGCGCACCGAGAACGATGACGGCGAGGACCAGGACCACGAGCACCTGCTTGATGGCGTCTTCGAGCCAGGGCGCGTCGTACCAGGAGCGCTGCACCATCGGGACTTCTTCGGCGAAGGTCTTCGACAGGATGGCCACCTTGTCGCCGCGGGCGGCGTCGAAACCGACGGCCTCCTGCAGCAACTCGGTCAGGTGCTTGCGCTGCTCGTCCGTCATCGGCTTCTCGACGAGCTGGCCGTTGGCGTCGGGCGCCTTGGGCGAGCGGACGAGCACGGCCACGGAGACGCGCTTCACTTCGCCGAGCGCGGGCCGGGTCGAGCGGACCTCGCGGCTGACTTCGAAATTGCGGAGGGACGTGCTCGAGCGGCTGCGCGGACCTTCGGCCTGAGCGCCGGCCTGAGCGGCGGGGGGCGGCGTGTTGGTGGCCTGCGGAGCGGCGGGCGGCTGGTTGGACGTCGCGCCGGGAACGCCGCGGGCCTTGCCGTCGCTCGATTCCTGCACGCTGTCCTGCTGGCTGCGGATGGCCTGCGCCTGCGGATCGTAGAATTCGCGCGTCTGTTCGGTACGCGTGAAGTCCATCTCCACGTTCACTTCGGTATTCGCATTGCCGAGACCGACGACGGGCGTCAGCAGGTTCATCACGCGTTCGCGCAGGATCTTTTCGACGCGAAGCTTGTGCTCGAGCTGCTGCGCGGTCAGGCCGAGTTCGGCGTCGCGCTGCGGTTGGGTGAGAAGCGAGCCGAACTGGTCGACCACCGTCACGTTGGCGACGGGGAGGAAGGGAACGCTCGAGCTGACGAGATGCACGATCGACTGCACCTGTCCGTTCGACAGCGTGCGCCCGGCCGAGAGCTTGAGGAAGACCGAGGCCGTCGGCGGCGCCTGATCGCGAACGAAGGCGGAGCGCTCCGGAACGGCGAGATGGACCCGCGCGCCTTCGACGTCGCGGATCTCCATGATGGAACGGGCGAGTTCGGTTTCCTGCGCCTGCTTGAGCTTGGCCTGCTCGACCGACCGGCTGGTGCCCATCGGGAGCTGGGTGAGGAGTTCGTAGCCCGTGACGGACGCCTTGGGCAGGCCCGCCGCGGCGAGCAGCATCTTGGCGCGATGGAAATCGGCCCGCGGAACGCTGACCTGACCCGTCGCGGTATCGAGATGAGCCTTGATGCCCTGATCGTTGAGCTGCTGGAGCACCTGCGCCTTGTCCTCTTCGCCGAGCTTCGGGAAGAGCGTGACCATCGCGGGCTCGCGCATCATCAGGATGAGCGCGAGGCCGAGAAGGATCACCATCGAGACGAGGATCATCGGGGCGGACCGCACGATCGCGGGCTGCCGCATGAAGGCCTTGAAGGACGAGACCGCCTGGACGGCTCGTCCCCCGGGGGACGTCGCGCCGGGCTGCTGCAGGGTCATCACGTCGGTATCGGCCATGTCTTCAACTCCGGATCACTCGAGCGGGACGCAAGGGGCGTCAGACCGGCATCGAGACGATGTCCTTGTAGGCGCTGAGAAGCTTGTTGCGGATCTGCAGGGTCGCCTCGAAGGCGAGCGAGGCCTTTTCCCGGGCGAGCATGACCTTGGTCACGTCGACCTCGGCGCCCGACTCGAAGGCCTGCGTCACGCGCGTCGAGTCGTTCTGAAGCTTGGCCACTTCCTTCACCGCGGTCTGCATCTGCGCCGCGAAGCCCGCATCGGAGGCGGCTTCGGGCTTCAGGCGCGTCGCGGCGCGGGAGAGGATCTCTCCGGTCAATCCGGCGGGGGCGATCATGGTCATGGGGGATGCTCCTCGTCGATCGTCCGACATCAGCCCGCGACCGCCAGGCGGCGCGGCGCCTCGACGCGCGCCACGGGCCGGACGAGTTCGAGCGGATCGATCATCAGATGCTCGGCCTCGATGCGGCGGCCGCCGGACAGAACGAGGGCGCGCTGCAGGACGTTTTCGAGTTCGCGGACATTGCCGGGCCAATCATGGGCCTCGAGCTTGGCGATCGCGTCTTCGTCCATCGAAGGCAGGTTGGGGAAGCCGCCGACATGCTTGGCGAGAAGCGCGATGGCGATCGGGAGAATGTCGCCCGAACGCTCGGCCAAGGACTGGGTGGCGAGCGGGAAGACGTTGAGACGGTAATAGAGATCCTCGCGGAACCGGCCCGCCTTGACCTCGTCCATCATGTAGCGGTTCGACGTCGCGATGACGCGCACGTCGACGGGCACCGACTTGGAGCCGCCGAGCGGGGTGACTTCCTTCTCCTGCAGCACGCGCAGGAACTTCGCCTGCAGATGCAGCGCCATTTCGGACACTTCGTCGAGCAGGAGAGTGCCGCCGTCGGCGGCGCGGAAGATGCCCTTGTTCGGCTGATGCGCGCCGGTGAAGGCGCCGCGCTCGTATCCGAAGAGCATGGCTTCGAGCATGGAATCGGGAACCGCCGCGCAGTTCACGGCGATGAAGGGCTCGCGTTTGCGGTTGGAGGCGTTGTGCAGGAAGCGCGAAATCACTTCCTTGCCCGTCCCGGTGGGGCCGACCAGCATGACGGTCACGTCGGACTGGGCGACGCGGCGGGCGAGGCGCAGAAGGCTGAGCGTCTGCGGATCGCCCGCGGCCGCGCCCTGCTCCTCGTCGAGGAAGCGCGCCGCGACTTCGGCGGCGAAGCGCCAGCCGTCGGCGGCGGGACGGATCTTGAGGACGGAACCGTTGAACTCGCCCTTGACCGCGAAGTCCTCGCCGGTCTCGTCGAGCACCGCGATCTTCTCGGCCTTGAGCGTGCGGCACCAGCCCGCGAAGCCCGTGCCGTCCTTGGCGAGCTGCTTGGCGGCACCGTGAGAGAGGATCAGGCCGCTGCGCGTCCAGGCGTCGGTCTTGAGCGTGCCCAGCGACTTGATGTCGGCCGTCACGGTCTCATAGCCGCGCATATGCAGATGGGTGATCCAAGCTTCGCGATCGGGCAGATCGTCGGTCAGGCACAAAACCACGTTCATTCTGAGCGCTCCGGGTCGTCACTCGTGTTCGGCAGGTCTTGAGCAGCGAACGTGCCAACTCGGTCCGACGGGACGCCGACGCCCCCTCCCGAGAATGGTTAACCGGGCGTAAATCCTTAAAATACAATCAAAATTCACCACATCTCATTTTGAAGGAGAATCCTCGTTTCGGTGAAGTGACGGCCGTTCGGGTCTTTTTTGCAGGCGCCGGCGACGAAGACCGACCGATTCTCGTCGCTCGTGCGTCATGACAACTTCCACGCGAGTCAAAAAATCGACATGGTATGGCCGTGATCGTGCTGCGGTTCGTATCTGCGTAAGGCGTGCGTGCGTGAAGAGAATGGACGTCGAGCGTCATCTCGCTCTGCCGAGTGCCGGCATGCGGGAAGTCGTCCACATGGTGAACCGCGTCGCTCCTTCGGGGACGACGGTGTTCATCAACGGACCGTCGGGCAGCGGCAAGGAATTCGTCGCCCGGGCCATCCATCTCCTGTCGAAGCGGTCGAACGGGCCCTTCGTGCCCGTGAACTGCGGCGCCATCCCGCGTGACCTGATCGAAGGGGAACTGTTCGGCAGCGAGAAGGGCGCCTTCACGGGGTCGATCAAGACCCGTCAGGGGCTCATGGAGATCGCCTCCGGCGGAACGCTGGTCCTCGACGAAATCGGCGACATGCCCCACGACATGCAGGTGAAGATGCTGCGCGTGCTCGAAGAGCGCAGCTTCACCCGCCTCGGCGGCGACCGTTCGATCAAGGCCGACCTCCGGATCGTCTGCGCGACCCATCGCGACCTCGACAAGCTCGTCGAGACCGGCGCCTTCCGCGAAGACCTCTATTACCGGATCAACGTCTTCCCGATCGGCATCGCCGCTCTGGACGACCGGCCGGAGGACGTGCCGCCGCTCGTCGAGCTGATCCTCGAACGCTTTCGCGAACAGGGCTTCCTGAACGTGCCCCGGCTTCGGCCCGATGCCGTGGCCGCCCTGCAGGCGGCGGCATGGCCCGGCAATGTCCGCCAGCTGCGCAACGTGCTCGAGCGTGCGGGCGTGCTCTACGGCGACCGCCCCGTCGACGCATCGATGATCTCGCGTCTCGTGAAGCCGGCCAAGCGGATCGACCGCGCGGCCGAGGCCGAGGCCCTGTGGGAGGCCGCGGGCGAATTGGCGGCGGCGGACGGTTTCGAGGACGGTCTCGCGGAGGCCGAAACTGCGGCGCCCTCCGAGCGAGCCTCCGCACCGATCGAAGACGCGATCGACCGCGCCTTCGAAGACGACGCCTTCGATGCCCGCCCCGCCGCGGCTGCGGACACGATCGACGTCCGCGCGGTCCTGCGCCGAACGGACAAGTTCAGCCTGAAGGACTATATGGCCGAGATGGAGTCCGACTTCATCCGGATCGCGCTCGAGGACGCGGGCGGCTCGGTGAGCGGCGCCGCGCGGATCCTCGGCTTCCAGCGGACGACGCTGATCGAGAAGATCCGGAAATTCGCGATCGACCGGAACGGGACCGAGCGGCTCTCGGCCTGACGCTCAGGCCGCCTTGACGGAGCCGATCGTCGACCAGGCCTCGGAGATGTCCCCGATCGCCTTGCGGATCTCCGCCAAATCCTCGCGCGAACTCGTGCGGCAGGCCTTGATGAGGCCGCGGCGCGCCCAGTCGTAGACCTGCGCGAGCGAGACGGCGACGTCCCCGCCCCGCTCGAAGTCGAGCGTCGAGGACAGGACGTAGATGATCGACAGGGCCTTGGACGAAGAGGCCGACCGCGCGACGAAATCCGCGTCCGCCATCGCCGCGTCCACGCGGTCGAGCGCCGTCAGCAGCTCGTCGAAAAGGATCTTCACCAGACGATGAGGGTCCGCCCCGTCGACCAGAAAATTCTGCTCGGCCTGCTGATAGGCTCTGAGGGCGTTCGAATGAATCATCGTCCGTCTCTCCGTTCGGTTCGCTCCCATGAGAACGGCGGGGCCGCGCGTTTCTTTAGCGCCGCACGCATGATCGCCGCGGAACCCGGCGCGCGGGCGCCTCGGAAAGCCGGCACGGGACTTGCTGTATGAGGGCCGAAGACAGTTCATCCGCAAGGACATGGAACCATGCTGCCGATCACGATGTCCGGACTGCGCGCCGCCCAAAAGGAACTCGGCGTGACGTCCAACAATCTCGCCAACGCCTCCACCGTCGGGTTCAAAAGGTCCGACGCGAATTTCGTGGACATGTTCCCGAACGATCCCTCGGCCAACCCGCGCACCTCCGTGGGCTCCGGCACGGCGGTCGACCTCGTGTCACGCGATACCAGCCAGGGCGCGATGAAGTCGACGGGCCGCATCACCGATCTCGCGATCGCGGGCCGCGGCTATTTCGTCTTGAAATCGCCCCAGCCGGAGGACGGTTCGGCCCCGGCCACCTTCTTCACCCGCGCGGGCGGCTTCAATGTGGACTCTTCCGGCCGCATGCTCGATTCGAGCGGAAACCGCGTCCAAGGCTTCGCGGCGACCGACGAAGGCGTCAGCACCGAGCTTTCGGACATCACGATCCCGCCGAAGGTCCCGTCGGTGAAGGCCGACGATACGCCGACGGAATCGATGCTGCAGACCATTTCGATCAGCCCCAAGGGCTATGTGCAGGCGACCTATTCGGACAACAGCCAGCGCAACATCGGCTACATCGCGCTCGCGAACTTCTCCAACGACATGGCGCTGCGTCCCGTCGGCAACACCGACTTCGCCTTGACGGGCGAAAGCGGAGAACCGGTCATCACGCAGGCGGGCTCGCCGCAGGCGGGCGACATCATGTCGGGAACGCTCGAACAGGCCAATGTCGACATCACTCAAGAGTTGATGACGATGTTGCGCGCCCAACAGGTCTACAACGGCAATGCGCGCATGTTGCAGACCGAAGTCGAGATCGCGTCCCGCATCGTCGACAAACTTTGATCGCCTTGTAGGATCGAAAGTCGCACCGCGTGACAAACCTCGCCGTTTCATGCGAATTCTTTCTCCCGCGCACGGGTCTGCCGTGTCCGGGCGACGGTTCGCGCATGCGCAGCATCGTCTGGGCATCGATCTTCGATCGTCCCGCGGCCCCGGGAGCCGATCCCGATGCGGAGAGGTCGAAGGCGGACCGCGGAACGACGGTCGAGGACGGCCTCCGCGCCGCGGCTGCGGGCGACGCCCGGGCCGCGTTGCGGATCTGGTGCGAAGGAGCCCGGCGCGGCGACGCGGCGGCGGAATTCTGGGTCGGCTGGGCGCACCATTACGGTCAGGGCGTGCCCGCGGACCCGCAGGAGGCGATGCGGCGCTATCGCAGGGCCGCCGAACGCGGCGACGCCCGCGCGGAAGCGGCCATCGGCCTTCTCTACGAGGCCGGGCTCGGCGTGCCGCAGGACCGCGGCGAGGCGTCCCGGCGCTATGCCGCGGCGGCCGCCATGGGCGAGCCGACCGCCGCGTTCAATCTGGCGGCGCTCGTTGCGGCGTCGCCTTCGAAGACGCTTCGTTCGCCCCCGGGCGATCGGAGTTCGCGTTGATCAGGAGTGCCGCCTGCCGCCGGATGCGGCGGGCGCGTGTGGGGTAAACGATGCTTACGATCGTCGGTCTTCTCGTCGTCATGGGAGCGATGTTCGGCGTCTTCGTCGTGCACGGCGGCGACCTGACGCCCATCATCAAGGCCGCGCCCTTCGAACTGGCTTCGATCGGCGGCGCCGCCATCGGCGCCATGCTGATGGGCAACAGCATGGACATCGTGAAGGGCGTCGCGGGCGGCTTCGGCAAGGTCCTCAAGGGCCCGCAATACCACAAGCAGGATTATCTCGACGTCATCTTCCTCGTCTCGAAGCTGATGAAGATCCTGCGCGTGGACGGCCCGGTGGCGCTCGAAGCCCATGTCGAAAACCCCGAAGGCAGCCCGATCTTCGGCGAATATCCGAAGCTCCTGAGCGACCATACCTTGATCGCCATGATCACGGACACGGTGCGCCTGATGGTCGTCTCCTCGGGCGGTCTCAACGCCTATGCCGTCGACGACGTCATGGACAACGCGCTGAAGACTCATCATCACGAGGCGCTCGCGCCCGTGGACGCGCTCACGGCCATGGCGGGCGCCTGCCCGGCGCTCGGCATCGTGGCCTGCGTGCTCGGCGTCGTGAAGACCATGGGCTCGATCGACCAGCCGCCCGCCATTCTCGGCGGCCTCATCGGTTCGGCGCTCGTGGGCACCATGCTGGGCGTGCTTCTCGCCTACGGCGTGATCGAACCGATCGCGACGCGGCTCAAGCAGGTCATCGAGGCGGACGGCGAGATCTATCACGTCGTCAAGCAGATCATCGTCGCGACGCTGCACGGCCATCCGCAGCCGCTCGTCATCGAAGCGGCCCGTTCCTCGATCAGCCACCACAACCAGCCGACCTTCGCCGAAGTCTTCGACGGGCTCCGGGGCAAATAAGCCATGGCCGACGAGAAGCCGAAAAAGGGCGGCGCGGCCGAGGTTCCGGTCGCACCGATCATCATCAAGAAGATCCAGGGCGGTCACGGCGGCGCGCATGGCGGCGCGTGGAAGATCGCGCTCGCGGACATGATGACGGCGATGATGGCCTTCTTCCTTCTGATGTGGCTCCTCGGAGCCACTTCGGAAGCGCAGCGCAAGAGCATCGCCGACTATTTCAAGCCGACGCCGAAGAGCCTCGTCCAGACGGGCCAGATGGCGGGCTCGAACGGCGTGCTGGGCGGCCGCTCCATCCTCGACCCGGAAGGTCTGCCGAGCGCGGCCTTCCAGACGAGCCTCATGGACACGATCAATCCGCGCGATACCGAAGGCGGCAAGGACCGCGACAAGGGCGCGGAAACCGATCCGACCGACGCCGAGGAACAGGGCGAAGGCAAGGGCGGACCCTCGCAGGGTCAGGCCAAGGGCGGAGCCGCCGACGGCGAAGCCAAGGGCGGACAGGCGGCGGAAGCCGGCGCGACGGGCTCCGGCAAGGGCGCCGAGGGCGACCGTTCGGGCGGTCCGGCCGAGCTGACCGAAGAGGACAAGAAGAAGATCGCCGCCGATCTCGAACAGAAGAAGTTCGATCAGGTCGAAAAGGATCTGATGGAACGGCTCTCGCAGGACAAGCGGCTCATGGACCTTCAGGGTCAGGTGCGCCTGATCCGGGAGAAGGACGGCCTGCGCATCGAGATCATCGACAAGGCCGATTTCTCGATGTTCTCGCTCGGCACCACCCGCCTGTTGCCGAGGGCGCAGGCGCTGATCGAGGCCGTCGCCAAGTCGGTCGCCGACATGCCCAACAAGGTCGTGGTCCGCGGCCACACGGACAGTCTCGCCTTCAACCCCGGCGACACGCGGAACAACTGGACGCTCTCGGCGGAGCGCGCGGAGAGCACGCGGCAGCTGCTCGAAAGGCAGGGCGTGTCGCAGGGCCGCTTCGCCCGGATCGAGGGCGTGGCCGACACGGAGCCCTTCAACACCTCCGATCCTGCCGATCCGCGCAACCGGCGCATCAGCATCACGGTGAAATACAACGAACAGGGCGGTTAGAACGATCGCCCGCTCGAGGCCCCTCGATGAAAAAAGCCCGGCTCGCGCCGGGCTTTTTTGATGCTTCGATCCGACGCGCCGCTCAGCGCGGGGCCATGATCATCACCATCTGGCGGCCTTCGAGCATCGGCTCGGACTCGACCTTCGCGACATCGCCCATTTCCTGACGGACGCGCTCGAGAACCTTCACGCCGAGATCCTGATGCGCCATCTCGCGGCCGCGGAAGCGAAGCGTGATCTTGACCTTGTCGCCCTCTTCGAAGAAGCGGCGGACGGCCTTCATCTTGACCTCGTAGTCATGGTCGTCGATGCCCGGGCGAAGCTTGATCTCCTTGACCTCGACGGTCTTCTGCTTCTTGCGGGCTTCGGCCGCCTTCTTCTGCTGGTCGAATTTGAAGCGGCCGTAATCGAGGATCTTGCAGACGGGCGGCGCCGAATTCGGCGAAATCTCCACGAGATCGAGGCCCGCTTCCTCCGCGAGACGCAGGGCATCGAAAAACGGCATCACGCCGCGGTTGCCGCCCGTCTCGTCGATCAATTGAACTTCACGAACGCCGCGGATGTCGCGGTTGGCGCGCGGGCCCTCCTTCTGGGGCACGGGCGCGGCTCTCATCGGTCTGCGAATGGCTCGAATCTCCTGTTGAGGGGCTGCGCCTCGTGTCGTCGTAAAGCGCACCGCCCCTGCCTGTCGACGACAGGGAAAACTCGCAGAACCGGCATGGAAGTCAACCGATGACCGTTCAGCGAGGCATCTCTTTCCGCTGCGTGCGGCGGGCGAGCAACGCTCCATAGACGTCGAGCGTCCGGGCGACCATGCCGTCGAGCGAGAAATGCTCCTCGACATGGCGGCGGGCGCGTTCGGCCATGGCGTCGCGCGCGCTCGGGCCGAGCGCCAGAGCGTCGCGCAACGCGACGGCGAGCGCCTCCGGATCGCCGGGCGGCACGCGCCAGCCGGTGCGGCCCGACGCCGGCGTCAGGGGCGGCGCGAGCACCGTTTCGGGAACGGCGCCGAGATCGCTGACGACGACGGGCGTCCCGAGCGCCTGCGCCTCGACCGCGGAACGGCCGAAGGCCTCGGGCTCGGTGGAGGGGACGGCCAATACCGCCGCGCCGAGCAGCGCGGCGGGCATGTCGCTGCAATGGCCGACGCGGCGCACGACGCCGCGAAGATCGAGCGCCGCGACGAGATCGTCGAGTTCGCGGACATAGGCCTCGCGTCCCTGCGGATCGCCGGCCAAGACGACGGCGACGTCGCGGACGCCCGCATCGAGGAGCCTGCGCGTCGCTTCGATCAGCACCTTCTGGCCCTTCCACGCGGTGAGCCGGGCGGCGAGGAGGATCATGCGCGTATCGGGCCCGAGACCCCAGGCGCGGCGCAGACGGTCGACGCGTTCGGCGGCGACGGCCGAGGGGGAGAAGGCGCGCAGATCCGTGCCGCGATGGATGACGCGGACGCGATCCCCCGCGAAGGGATGGTTCCGGGCGATCAGGCCTTCGGTGTAATGCGAATTGGCGATCACGGCATCGCCGCGGGCCATCACCGAATTGTAGAGCAGCTTGACCGCGGTGCGGCCCGAATAGCTGCCCGCATAGGTCGTGACGAAGGGAATGCCCAGCAGCCGCGCGGCGGCGAGCGCGCTCCAAGCCGGTGCGCGGGACCGCGCATGGATCAGATCGACGCCTTCCTCGCGGCAGATGCCGACGAGGTCGCGGACGTTGAGGACCATGCGCAGGGGGTTCTTGCTCTTCGCCGGGAACGGGATCCAGACTCCGCCCTTCGCCTGCAGTTCCCCGACGAGACGACCGCCTTCGGTGGCCACCAGCGCGCGGGCGCCCGCGGCCGCGATGCCTTCGGCCACGTCGACGGCGGTGCGCTCGACGCCGCCCGCGTCGAGTTCGGGGACGACCTGCAGCACCGTCCGACCGGCGAGCGGCGAGCGGCCGGCGGCTGCGAAGGGGTTCTGCGCGACGTATCGCATCAGGTCTGCGGGCGGTGTAAGGGACGCGGAATCATGTCACAGGTGTAGGATGACCGCAGCCGATCCGCAATTTCTGGACGTGGGCGCCGGCCCCGATCTTCGTCGCATCGCCTTTCGTCGCCGCGACGGGCGCGGGCCCACCGTCGTCTGGCTCGGCGGCTTCCGCTCCGACATGCTCGCGACCAAGGCCGCCGCGCTCGACGGTCGGGCCGAACGGAACGGGCGCGCTTTCGTGCGGTTCGACTATTCCGGCCACGGCGAATCGGGAGGGCGCTTCGAGGACGGGACGATCTCGCGCTGGACGCAGGACGCACTCGCCGTTCTCGACGCCCAGGTCGCGGATGCGCCGATTCTCGTCGGCTCGTCGATGGGCGGTTGGATCGCGCTGCTCGTTGCGCGGGAGAGGGCGCGGCGCGGTCTTCCCCCGCCCGCGGGCCTCGTCCTGATCGCCCCGGCCGTGGATTTCACGGAACGGTTGATGTGGGAGCATTTTCCGGAGCCCGTGCGCGAGGAGATCCGGGAGAAGGGCGTCTTCCTGCGCCCCTCCGCCTATGGCGACCCCTATCCGATCACGCGCGGACTGATCGAGGACGGACGGAACAACCTTCTGTTCGGCGCACCGATCCTGCCGGGCTGCCCGGTGCATGTCCTGCAGGGCATGCAGGACCCGGACGTCCCGTGGCGGCACGCGATGAAGTTGCTCGAACACCTGCCCGGCGACGAGGCCGTGATCACCCTCATCAAGGACGGCGATCATCGGCTCAGCCGCGACGAGGACGTCGCCCGCCTGATCTCCGCGGTGGAGGCGATCGCCTGATCAGGCGATCGCGTCGACCTGCTTGCGCATCCGGTCGGCCACCGAGGCGAGGTCGTTCATCGTGGCGGCGAGCTCCTCGGTGGAGGCCGCGTTGGACCGGCCCACGGAGCCGAGCTGCTCCATCGAGGCGTTGATCTCCGTGACCGTCGCCTCGGTCTCCTCGACGGCGGCGCTCACGGACGACATCAGATCGGCGTTGGTCCGGGCGTTCTCGCGGAAGTTCCGGATGATGGATGGAATACAGCGCCTCAATCGCCGACCGCGACGCCCTCGCGGCGGCCGTCGGCGCCGCCCCTCAGCCGACCGGGAGCGATCACCACGACTTGCGTGCCGGAGGTCATGTCGCCCGTCGTGACGGCATGGCCGAACGCTTCGAGCCGAGCCTTCCAAGCGGCGGTCTCGCCCCCCGCCTCGAGCAGGACGGGGCCGTTGAGATTGCCGATGTTCCCGAAATCCGCCGCCCGCTGCGGATCCATGTCCCAATCGAGGATCGCGACCAGCGTCTTGGCGACATATCCGATGATCAGCGCCCCGCCCGCCGAACCGAGCGCGAGCACGGGCCGTCCTTCGGCGTCGAACACGATCGTCGGGGCCATCGAACTGCGCGGGCGCTTGCCGGGCTCCAGCGCATTGGCGACGCGCCGCCCGTCGATCACCGGGCGGAAGGAGAAGTCGGTGAGCTGATTGTTCAGGAGGAAGCCGCCCTCCGTCATGACCCGGGAGCCGAAGGCGTCCTCGATCGTGGTCGTCATGGACACGACGTCGCCTTCCGCGTCGACGGCGACGAGATGGCTCGTGCCCGTCTCCTCCTCCGCCGAGGCGGCACGCGGCTCGGCCCGACGCCGCGGCGGATCGCCGGGAGCCGCCGTGCCCATGGAGCGGGCGGGATCGACGAGCCGCGCCCGCCGGGCGAGATAGTCGGCGTCGAGCAGTCCTTCCACGGGCACCGAGACGAAATCGGGATCGGCGAGATGGAGATTGCGGTCCGCGAAGGCGAGGCGGGAGGCTTCGGCGATCAGGTGCCCGGCCTCGGGCACGGGCCCGAGCGCGGCGAGATCATGCGGCTCCAGCGCCGCGAGGATCTGCAGCAGCGCGACGCCGCCCGAACTCGGCGGCCCCATGCTGCACACGCGCCGCCCGCGATAGGGGCCGCAGACGGGTTCGCGCTCGACGGCGCGGTAGCGGCGCAGATCGTCGCGCGAGAGGTCGCCGGGCGCGGAGGCATGCGCCCGCACCGCGGCGACGACGTCTTCGGCGATCGGGCCGTCATGCAGCGCGGCCGCGCCCTCGGCGGCCAGCGTCCGGAAGGTCCGCGCCAAGGCCGGATTGCGCAGGACGGCCCCCGCCCGCTTCGGCGTGCCGTCGGCTTCGAAGAACACGGCGGCGGCCCGCGGATCGTTGCGCAGGACGGTTTCGCGGGCGAGGAGCCCGGCGAGACGCGGAGAGACCGCGAAGCCCTCTTCGGCGAGCCGGACGGCGGGTTCGAAAAGCACGGCCCAAGGCAGTCGCCCGCCCGCCGCATGGGCCGCCTCGAGCGCCCGCAGGGTCCCGGGCACGCCGACCGACCGGCCGCCCGCGACCGCTTCGCGGAAGGGAACGGGCGTGCCGTCCGGCCTCATGAAGCGGTCCGGCGCGGCCGCGGCGGGTGCGGTCTCGCGGCCGTCGAAACTCCGCAGGCGCTTGTCGCGCGCGCTCCAGAAGAGAATGAAGGCTCCGCCGCCGATGCCGGAGCTTTGCGGCTCGACGACGTTCAGCACGAGCTGCATCGCGATGGCGGCGTCGACCGCGCCGCCGCCCCGGCGCAGGATCTCCCGCCCCGCCTCGGCGGCGAGGGGATTGGCGGCGGCGGTCATGAAGCGCGTCGCCTCGGCGGTCGATCGCACGGACCGTCCGGTCGCCGCCTCGGGCGCGACGGGCATCTGCGCCCGCGCCGGAACGGCGGTCGCGAGGGCTGCGACGAGGAGAAAGGCGGACCGGGCGAAGAAGGGCTTCATGGCGCAAGCATAGCGCGGCCGTACGATCACGAAACGAAAAAGGGCGCCCGGAGGCGCCCTTCGCACGACCCTCGGGTCGGAGACTTATTTGAGCGACAGGAGATAGGCTACCATGTCGGCGCGGCGTGCCGGATCGGCGAGGCCGGAATAGCCCATCGACGTGCCGGGCAGATAGGCCTTGGGATTGTTGATGAATCCGTCGAGCGCGGCGGCGTCCCACTTCTCGCCCTGCGCGGCGCGCGCCTTGAGCGCTGCGGAATAGCCGAAGCCCGCGACGGCGCCCTTCACGCGGTCCGCGACGCCGTGGAGCGCCGGACCGATCTTGTTGGCGCCGCCCTTCTCGAAGGCGTGGCAGGACGCGCAGGCGCGGGCGCCCGCTTCGCCGCGCTTGGCGTCGGCGGAGGCGAGACGCTCGGCGATCGGCGCGGCGGCGGCGGCGGGCGCGGCGGCCGCGGTCTTGACGGGCGCGGCTTCGGCGGAGGGCAGCTCGTAACCCGCGACCACGGGCCCCTTCGGCTTGTAGATCATGTCGGCGACGATGCCGATGCCCATCGCGAAGAGCAGGGTGCCGAGAACGGCGCCCGCGATCTTGTTAAACTCGAAGGAATCCATGCCGAGAGCTCCGAAACGCCGACGCGGGCGAAACCCGCGCTCAGAACGGCCGCCGGGTCGCGACCGGGCGGATGATTACCTGCTTTGCCGCGCGCTTGGCAACTCGTATAAGCACGCGCGCCCTTGATACCTTTTGCCGCTTCTCCCTCGTCCTCCGGTGCCTCGTCCATGTCAGACCCCGTCATCCTGATCCCGGCCCGCATGGCGTCGACGCGTCTCCCGAACAAGCCTCTGGCGGACATTCTCGGCGAGCCGATGATCGTGCATGTCTGGCGGCGCGCCGTGGAATCGGGCGTCGGACCCGTCGTGGTGGCGACCGACGAGCCTCTGATCGTCGAGGCCCTCGCCAAGGTCGGCGGCGTCGCGGTCCTGACCCGCGCCGATCATCCCTCGGGTTCGGACCGCATCTTCGAAGCCCTCGAGATCTTCGATCCGGAAGGGCGCCACGACGTGGTCGTCAACGTACAGGGCGACCTGCCGACCATCGATCCGAAAGCCATCGCCGCTTCCGTTCCGCCCCTGTCCGATCCCGCGGTCGACATCGCCACGCTCGCCGTCGAAATCACCGACGAGCATGAGAAGGCGAACCCGAACGTGGTGAAGCCGATCGCGACGCCGATCGGGCCGGGACGTCTGCGCGCGCTCTATTTCACCCGCGCGACCGCGCCGACGGGGCCGGGACCGCTGTATCATCACGTCGGCCTCTACGCCTATCGCAGGAAGGCGCTGGAGCGCTTCGTCGCGTTGCCGCCCTCGCCGCTCGAGACCCGCGAAAGGCTCGAACAGCTGCGCGCACTGGAAGCCGGGATGCGCATCGACGTCGTCATCGTCGACGACGTCCCGCTCGGGGTCGACACCCCGCACGACCTCGAACGCGCCCGGGCGATCCTCGCCGCGCGCCGGAGCCACTGACATGCCGAAGACGACCGTGAAACAGGTCATCGCCTATCAGGGCGAGCCGGGCGCCAATTCCGACATCGCCTGCCGGGACATGTTCCCGGACTGGACGCCCCTGCCCTGCGCCTCCTTCGAGGACGCCTTCGCGTCCATCGGCGACGGCACGGCCGGGCTGGGCATGATCCCGATCGAGAATTCGATCGCCGGCCGCGTCGCCGACATCCACCATTTCCTGCCGAAATCCGGGCTGCACATCGTCGGCGAATACTTCCTGCCGATCCATTTCCAGCTCTGCGCGATTCCGGGGGCGACGCTGCAGACGCTCCGCACCGTGCACAGCCATGTCCATGCCCTCGGCCAGTGCCGCAAGATCATCCGAAAGCATGGGCTGAAGCCCGTGGTGGCGGGCGACACGGCGGGCTCGGCGCGCGAGGTCGCGGAATCGAAGGATCCGACGCGCGCGTCGCTCGCCACCGCCCTTGCCGCGGAGATCTACGGGCTCGACGTGCTCGCCCGCGACGTCGAGGATGAAGCGCACAACACGACGCGCTTCGTCGTCCTGTCCAAGACGCCCGATTGGGCCGCGCCCGGGAACGGACCGACCGTCACGACCTTCCTCTTCCGCGTGCGCAACGTTCCGGCCGCGCTCTACAAGGCGCTCGGCGGCTTCGCGACGAACGGCGTCAACATGACCAAGCTCGAAAGCTACATGGTCGACGGCGAGTTCTCGGCGACCCAATTCCTCGCCGACGTCGACGGGCATCCCGAGGATCCCGGCCTCAAGCTCGCGCTCGAGGAACTCGCCTTCTTCTCGAAGGAAGTCACGATCCTCGGCTGCTATCCGGCACATCCTTTCCGTCAGGAAACGCCGCCCGGCGACCGCTGACGCCCTCCGAAGGGCGTACCGCGCCGTCACCCCGCCTCCCCGCGATCTCAAGGAATTCGTTGCCGGAAGGGGAACGGATGACGCGGTGCCGCGTTCGAAACCCGGATCGGGCGCATCCTACCTCCCGGTTGTGTAGATAAGTTGTTGCACTCATTAACGGTCGCTGTACGTAGTGATTACAAGTGCAGTGCTTCGATTCGGTGCGCAAACACTTTAAAGCGCCGATAAACGGCTATGTCGATGATCGAATGAACAACAAAACAGCCGGCGCTTCCCAACTCATGACGCTGCGTCAAGCGGTTCGCGAACTGCTGCCGTTCTGCGAGACCTTCGTGACATACGACATGGTCGTGCTGATCATGGCGGCCGACGAGACGAGCACGTCGCTCAACATCAAGGCGATCAACGCGCTGCTGCCCTACAGCCCCAGCTATATGCGCCAGATTTTCCGGGACCTGCAGGGCGACGGGCTGATCGAGGTGACCCGAGACCCGCGCGACAAGCGCAACAGCATCGTGAAGCCGACGGCAAAGCTCCGCACGGCCTTTGCCGCCTTCGGGCGCCGGGCCGCGAGCATCATGGGCTCGGACGGCGATCGCTACGACGTCAAGGCCGCGCTGGCGGCGCTCGCCTGAGCCTCACGGCGTCTCGTCGTCCACCGCCCATGCCCGCAGCAGGTGATGCGCGATCGCGATCGGCGGCGGGCAGACATAGCCGTCGGGATGCTTTCCGGAGAGCATGCCGCGCACGTCCTCGCGGGTGAACCAGCGGCAATCCTCCAGCTCCTCATGGTCGACGACCAGTTCCTCCCCGAGCGCCTCGGCGATGCAGCCGATCATCAGGGACGAGGGGAAGGGCCAAGGCTGCGAGGCCAGATAGCGGACCTTGCCCGTGCGGATGCCGGATTCCTCGAAGAGTTCGCGACGGACCGCGTCCTCCATGGTCTCGCCCGGCTCGATGAAGCCCGCGAGGCAGGAATAGACGCCGGGCGCGAACCGCGCCTGCCGGCCGAGGACGCAGCGCTCTCCCTTGACGGCGAGCATGATCGCGACCGGATCGGTGCGGGGGAAATGCTGCGCCCCGCAGCCCGCGCATTCGCGCCGCCAGCCGCCTGCGGCGAGCGCGGTCCGCGCGCCGCAACGCGCGCAGAAGCCGTGGCGACGATGCCAGTCGAGCAGGCTTTTCCCCTCGCTGTAGATGCCCAGCGTCTCCGGATCGAGCCGCCCTTCCACCGCGAGGCTGCGCAGATCGACGCTCACCACGTCGTTGAGGCCCTGCACCGTCTCCGGTTCCATCGCATCGATCAGCATGCCGAAGACGGGTCCGCGGGCGTCCGTGCCCAGAAAGACCGTCTCCCTCACGGCGCCGATCCGTTCGGCGGCGGCGAGGTCGAAGAAGGCGTCGAGGCCGTTGCCCGTATCGCGAAGAATCGGCGCGTCGCCGGCGACAAGCAGGGTGCGGGCGGCGGGATCGGCCTTCCAGGCGGCGAAGCGTTCGGCGGAATCGCGCTCCGCGGCGCGACGATCGAGAGGATTGGCGGCATAGCCGGTGACGGCGGAACGCTCGGAACGCATGCGGGGTGCTCTTCTTCGGGGAGGCGCAGTCAAGCCGAGACGGGGCGCTGCGGCAAGCGCGCGGCGGACACGACCGCTATTCCTTCAGCGCAGCGGCCTCGTCCGCCTCGATGCGGAAGGCGGCGGCGAAGAGCGCGCGGGTGTATTCGGTCCGGGGAGCGGCGAAGAGTTCGGCGGCCGGGCCCTGCTCCACCACGCGTCCGTTCTGCATCACGATCAGGTTCGAGGCGAGCGCGCGCACGACCTTGAGATCGTGGCTGATGAACATGTAGGCGAGATTGCGCCGCTTCTGCAGGTCGCGCAGCAGATCGACGATCTGCGCCTGAACCGACATGTCCAGCGCGGAGGTCGGCTCGTCGAGCACCACGAATTTCGGCTCGAGCGCCATGGCGCGGGCGACCGCGATGCGCTGGCGCTGACCGCCCGAGAATTCGTGCGGATAGCGGTCCATGGCGGCGGGATCGAGCCCCACATCGATCAGAGCGCGGGCGACGATCTCGCGGCGGGCCGCCTCCGACAGGCCGCGGGCCTGAACGGTCAGTCCCTCCGCGACGATCTCGGCGACCGACATGCGGGGCGAGAGGGAGCCGTAGGGATCCTGAAAGACGATCTGGAGATCGCGGCGCAGCGGCCGCATCGCGGCGGCGGACAGGCCTTCGATGGGTCGGCCCAGATAGGCGATCCGGCCTTCGGCCGGCATCAGGCGCAACAGCGCGAGGCCGAGCGTCGTCTTGCCCGAACCGGATTCGCCCACGACGCCCACGGTCTCGCCTTCGCGGACGGCGACCGAAATGCCGTCCACCGCCTTCACATGTCCGACCGTCTTCTTGAGGAAGCCGCGCTTGATCGGGAACCAGACCTTCAGATCCGACCCCTCGATCACGACGGGTGCGGAAGGATGCGGCTGGGCCGGCGAGCCCTTCGGCTCCGCCTCGAGAAGCTTGCGGGTGTAGGGATGTTCGGGCGCGGAGAAGACCCGCGCCGTCTCGCCCTCCTCGACGATCCGTCCCTTCGTCATCACGCAGACCCGGTCCGCGATACGGCGGACGATGCCGAGATCATGCGTGATGAAGAGCATCGCCATGCCGAGGCGGGACTGCAATTCCTTCAGAAGCTTCAGGATCTGCGCCTGCACGGTCACGTCGAGGGCGGTCGTGGGCTCGTCCGCGATCAGCAGGTCCGGCTCGTTGGCCAGCGCCATGGCGATCATCACGCGCTGCCGCTGCCCGCCCGAGAGTTGATGCGGAAAGGCGTCCAGCCGGGATTCCGGATCACGAATGCCGACCTCGCTCAGCAGTTCGACGATGCGCCGCCGCGCCGCGGCCCCGCTCAGCCCCTTGTGCAGAGACAGGATCTCCCCGATCTGCCGCTCGATCGAGTGGAGCGGATTGAGCGAGGTCATCGGCTCCTGAAAGACCATGGTGATCGCGTTGCCGCGCACCTTCCGCATCGCGTCCTCGTCGGCCGCGATCAGATCCTCGCCCTTGAACAGCACCTCCCCCGAGGGATGCGACGCCGCCGGATAGTTGAGGAGCTTCAGCACCGACAGCGCGGTGACCGATTTGCCGGAACCGGATTCGCCGACGAGCGCCAGCGTCTCGCCGCGCCGGATGTCGAAGGACACGCGATCGACCGCAAGCGAAGTCGTCCCGCCCTGGCGGAAGGCGACGGAGAGATCGCGGACGGAGAGGAGGGGGGCGTCGCTCATGCGAACGTCTTCCGCGGATCGAAGGCGTCCCTCACCGCCTCGCCGATGAAGATCAGGAGCGACAGCATCACCGCGATCACGAGAAAGCCCGTCAGGCCCAGCCAGGGCGCGGACAGGTTGCTCTTGCCCTGCAGCAGCAATTCGCCCAGCGAGGCGGTGCCCGGCGGCAGGCCGAAGCCGAGGAAGTCGAGCGAGGTCAACGTCGTGATCGAGCCGTTCAGCACGAAGGGCAGGAAGGTCAGGGTCGCGGTCATGGCGTTGGGCAGTACGTGCTTCGTCATCACGGCGGCGTCCGACAGGCCCAGCGCCTTCGCGGCGCGGACGTAATCGAAGTTCCGCGTCCGCAGGAATTCGGCGCGCACCACGCTGACCAGCGCCACCCAAGAGAACAGCAGCAGGATGCCGAGCAGCGTGAAGAAGGACGGCGCGAAGAAATTCGACAGGATCATCAGCAGATACAGCGTCGGGATCGCCGACCAGATCTCGATGAAGCGCTGCATGTAAAGGTCTATACGACCCCCGAAATAGCCCTGCACCGCTCCCGCGGCGATGCCGACGACGGAGGAGAGCCCCGCGAGCAGCAGCCCGAAAAGCACCGAGATGCGGAAGCCGTAGAGCACGCGGGCGAGCACGTCGCGGCCGCCGTCGTCGGTGCCGAGCCAGTTCCATTCGAGATCGCCGCAGCCGGTGCCGCCGCGCTTCTCGGCGACGGGGCGACAGACTTCGTCGGCGAGCATCCATGTGGGCGCGGCCGGCGCGGGCGTCGGGAGGTCGAGATTGATCGTGTTCGGCGCGAAGCGGATCGGCGGCCACAGCGCGAAGCCGCCGGCGGCGATCTCCTCGGCGATGACCGGATCGCGGTAATCCGTGCGCGCGAGGAAGCCGCCGAACTTCTCCTCCGGATAATCGACGAAGACCGGGAAGAGATGCTCGCCCTTGTAATGGACATAGACGGGCCGGTCGTTGGCGATGAACTCCGCGAAGAGCGACAGCCCGAACAGCACGAGGAAGATCCGCAGCGACCACAGCCCGCGCCGATTGGCGCGGAAGCTCGCGAGCCGGCGCTCGTTGATCGGGGAGAGGTTGAGAAGCCCCTTTCTCGGCAGGGGCGGGGCGAGCGGCGCGGCGGATCCGTCCATCTCAGGCCTCCCGCGTCTCGAAATCGATGCGCGGATCGATCCAGGTATAGGTGAGGTCCGAGAGGAGGTTCACCACGAGGCCGATCAGGGAGAAGATGTAGAGCGTCGCGAACACGACCGCGTAATCGCGATTGATGATCGACTCGAAGGACAGAAGGCCCAACCCGTCGAGCGAGAACACGGTTTCGATCAGCAGCGAACCCGTGAAGAAGGCGCTGATGAACGCGCCCGGAAATCCGGCGATCACGATGAGCATCGCGTTGCGGAAGACGTGGCGATAGAGCACCTGCGTCTCGGTCAGCCCCTTCATCCGCGCGGTCAGGACGTATTGCTTGCGGATTTCCTCGAGGAAGGAGTTCTTGGTCAGGAGCGTCGACGTGGCGAAGGCGCCGAGCGCCATGGCGAGGATCGGCAGCGCGACGTGATGCGCATAGTCGACGATCTGCAGATGCCAGGGAAGCGCGTCGAAACCGTCCGATGTCAGGCCCCGCAACGGGAAGAAGGGCAGGAAGGACGAGCCCTCGCCGAACAGCACGATCAGCAGGATCGCGAAGAGAAAGCCCGGAACGGCATAGCCGACGATCACCACGGCGGAAGTCCAGGTGTCGAAGCGCGAGCCGTCCTTCATCGCCTTGCGGATGCCGAGCGGGATCGAGACCGCATAGGAGAGGAGCGTCATCCAGAGCCCGAGCGAGATCGAAACGGGCAGCTTTTCCTTGATGAGCGTCAGCACTTCGACGTCACGGAAATAGCTCTTGCCGAAGTCGAAGCGCAGGTAGTTCCACAGCATCGCGGCGAAGCGCTCGGGGGCGGGCTTGTCGAAGCCGAATTGCGCCTCGAGCTGCTTGATGAAGGCCGGATCGAGACCCTGCGCGCCGCGATATTTGGAAGCGCCCGCCTCGGCGGCGGAGCCGCCGGGCTGCATGGCGCTCTGGCTTCCGAAATCGTTGCCGCCGCCGGAAAAGCGCGAGGTCGCGGAGGAGTCGTTGCCCTGCAACTGCGCCAGCACGCGCTCGACGGGCCCGCCCGGCGCGAACTGCACGATGACGAAGGAAATGAGCATGATCCCCAACAGCGTCGGGATCATCAGCAGCAGGCGGCGCGCGACATAAGCGAGCATGGGTCAGCGGCTCCGCATGCCGCGGGCGACGCCGCGGAGCGGGTCTTTCGTCATCGCGAACCCCGTCGAAGAACCCCGCCTCATCCGCCTCTGCCGATTCGCTTCGCCTTGTCCTCGTCATACCACCAGATGGTCGGGAACGACGACGCGCCGTAGAGCGGCATGGTCGCGGGCTTGCCGAAACGGTCCCAACGGGCGGTGCGCTCCTTGTCGTAGGTCCATTGCGGAACGACGTAGTCGTGGGCGAGCAGGACGCGGTCCAAGGCCTTCACCGCGGCGGACAGTTCCTCGCGCGTCTTGGCGAAGACCACGCGGTCGATCAGCGCGTCCACGGCCGGATCCTTGATGCCCGCCGTATTGCGCGAGCCGGGCCGGTCGGCCGCCGCCGAGCCCCAATATTCGCGCTGCTCGTTGCCGGGCGAAAGCGATTGCGCCCAGAGATCCGTGGTGACGTCGAAGTCGAAGTCGCGCATCCGGTTCTCGTATTGGGCGGCGTCGACGATGCGGACCGTCACGCCGATGCCGAGCCGCTCGAGCGACGGCTTCAGGAACAGGAGCACGCGCTCGAAGGTCGAGTCATAGGCGAGGAGTTCGATGGTCAGCGGACGACCCGCCGCATTGACCCGCTTGCCGTCCCGAACCTGCCACCCCGCCTCACGCAGCAGCCGATCGGCCTCGCGCAGATTGTTGCGTACCGCTTCGGGCGAGCCCGCCTGCGGGTTCCGGTAAGGCGCGGTGAAGACCGACGGGGGAACCTTGTCCTTCAGGCTTTCGAGGATTTCCTTTTCGAGCCCTTCCGGCAGGCCGGACGAGGCCAGTTCCGTGCCTTCGAAGAAGCTCGCGATGCGCTTGTAGGAGCCGTAGAAGACGGTCTTGTTCATCTCCTCGTAGTCGAAGGCGAGATTGAAGGCGCGGCGCACCCTCTGATCCTTGAAGGGCTCCCGGCGCAGATTGAACACGAAGGCCTGCATCACGCCCATCGCGCGCTGCGGGAACTCCTCGCGCAGAACGCGCCCCTCCTTCACCGCCGGAAAATCATAGGCGGTGGCCCAATTCTTCGCGCTGTTCTCGCGGCGGAAATCATATTGATCGCCCTTGAACGCCTCCACGAGCACCGTCGTGTCGCGGAAATACTCGTTGCGCTGCTCGTCGAAGTTATGGTGGCCGACGCGCGCGGGAACGGCCCGGCCCCAATGATCGGGCACGCGCTCGTAAACCGCCGTGCGCGGCGCGGAGGCGCTCTTCAACCGATAGGGGCCGGAGCCGAGCGGAGCCTCCAGCGTGGTCTGAGAAATGTCGCGGCGGCGGCCGTCGGGCGTCGTGCCCTCCCACCAATGCTTCGGCATGACGAAGAACTGGCCCACGATCTGCGGCAATTCGCGGTTGCCGGGTTGGTCGAAAGTGAAGGTCACCTCGCGTTCGCCCGTCTTCTCCGCCTTGACGACGTGCTGATAGTAGAAGGCGTAGCGCGGCGAGAGCCGCTTGAAGGCGTCGAAGGAGAAGACGACGTCCTCGGGCGTCACGGGCCGCCCGTCGTGCCAGCGCGCTTCGGCGCGCAGACGATAGGTGACGGAGGAGTAATCGTCGGGGAACTTCATCGCCTCGGCGAGCAGCCCGTAGACGGTGGAGACTTCGTCCTGCGAGGTGACGGTGAGCGTCTCGTAGACGAGCGAGACGCCGCTCTCGAGCTGCCCCTTCACCCCCGTCACGACCGGGTTGAAATTGTCGAAGCCGCCGAGCCCGGCCATGCGGACGACGCCGCCCTTCGGGGCGTTCGGGTTCACATAGTCGAAATGCGTGAAGCCGGGCTTGTATTTCGGCTCGCCCATCAGCGTCTGCGCATGCCGCCATCCGGCGGCGTCCTGCGCGCGGGCGGGAGAAGCGTGAACGAAACCCGCGACCAGGGCCGATACGAGAACGGCTGAAAGCGTGCGGCGCATGGAACCTCCCGTGAGGGGCGACGATCCTGATGATACTAACGCTCTTCGGCCGCGTCGAAAGGGCGGATCACGCCGCGGTCGAAGGCGGACGCACGCCTAAAGCGCGGTCCTCTGCCGCATCGCCGCGGCGAGCGTGCCTTCGTCGAGATAATCGAGCTCTCCGCCCACGGGCACGCCGTGCGCGAGCCGCGTCACCTTCACCCCGTACGGGGCGAGAAGCTCGGTGACGTAATGAGCCGTCGTCTGGCCGTCGACCGTCGCGTTGAGGGCGAGGACGACCTCCTTCACCACTCCTTCCGCGACGCGCGCCACGAGGCGGTCGAGATCGAGATCCTTCGGGCCGACGCCGTCGAGCGCGGACAGCACGCCGCCGAGAACATGATAGGCGCCCATGGTCGCCTGCGCGCGCTCGAGCGCCCAGAGGTCCGCGACGTCCTCCACCACGACGAGCACGGTCGGATCGCGCTTGGGATCGCGGCAGAGCGTGCAGGGATCGGACGTGTCGACATTGCCGCAGACCGAACAGGTCAGAATGCGCTCGTTGGCGACCCGCATCGCTTCGGCGAGGGGCGCGAGCAATTGCTCGCGCTTCTTGATGAGCTGAAGGGCCGCGCGCCGCGCCGACCGCGGCCCGAGACCGGGAACGCGGGCCAACAGCTGGATGAGACGTTCGATCTCCGGGCCGGTGACGGAAGCCATGCTGTACCGATTCGTGTGCCGCGAACCGTCATAACGCGGGAACGGGCGCTCCGAAACGGCCTCGCGCCTTCGCCGGGGAGCGGAGCCTCATTCCGCGGCCGAAGCCTCGGCGCGCCCCCATTGGGCGAGATAGGCGCGCAGGGCCGCGGGCTTCACGGGCTTGTTCATGACCTGCACGCCCTTTTCCGCCGCCGCATCGCGCACCGCGGGGGTCCGGTCGGCCGTCAGCAGCAGAGCGGGAAGATCCACGCCCAATTTCCAGCGCAGCGCCACGATCGCGTCGATGCCGTTGCCGTCGTCGAGGTGATAATCGGCCACGATCACGTCGGGCGACGCCTTTTCGCGACGAAGCGCCTGATGCGCCTCCGCGAGACTCCCCGCCGTCAGCACGGTGCAGCCCCAACCCGCGATCAGGGTCCGCATGCCGTCGAGAATGGCGGGCTCGTTGTCGACGCAGAGCACGACGACGCCCGCGAGCGGCACGGCCGCGGGCGAAACGGCGCGGGCCGCGGGCGCTTCGGCGGGAAGATTCGGGCCGAGCTGCAGCTCCACGGAGAACATGGACCCGCGCCCGACGGAGGAGACGAGCCGGACGCGGTGATCGAGGACGCGGGCGATGCGCTCGACGATCGACAGGCCGAGCCCGAGGCCCCGCGCCGCGCGGGCCCCCTGGTCGAGGCGCTGGAACTCCTTGAACACGGCCTTCTGCTTGGAGGGCGGGATGCCGAGCCCCGTGTCGCGGACCTCGATGCGGAGCTTGCCCTTCAGCCGTCGACACCCGACCAGAACGCGGCCGCGCGGCGTGTATTTGATCGCGTTGGAGACGAGGTTCTGCAGCAGACGGCGCAGCAGACGACGGTCCGACCGCACCGCGAGCGACGACGGCACGAAGACGAGATCGATGCCCTTCTCCTTCGCCATCGGCTCGAATTCGAGGCGGAGCTGGTTGAGGATCTCGTCGATGCGGAAATTGGAGAGCTCGGGCTTCATCGCGCCCGCGTCCAGACGGGAGATGTCGAGCAGCGCCGTGAGGATCTCTTCGACCGCTTCGAGGGAGGCGTCGACGTTCTCCGCGAGGCGCGGCTCGCCCGCGGCGTGATCGCGTTCGAGCAGCGACGTCGCATAGAGCCGCGCCGCGTTGAGCGGCTGAAGGATGTCGTGGCTCGCGGCGGCGAGGAAGCGGGTCTTGGACGTGTTCGCCTCATCCGCCTCGGCCTTGGCGCGGCCGAGTTCTTCGTTGAGGCGGGTCAATTCCTCCGTGCGCTCGCGGACGCGCCGTTCGAGCGTCTCGTTCGCCCTTTCGAGCGCCTCCTCGGCTTCGACGGTCGCGGTGATGTCCGTATAGGTCGTCACGATCCCGCCGTCGGGCATGTGCGCCGAGCGGATGTCGAGCACCTTGCCGGAGGAGTGCAGCTTCACGCGCACGGGTTCGGAGTCGTTGACGAAGCTTTCGAGCCGCGCCGCGATGAAATCGTCGGCCGAGCCCGCTCCGTACATGCCGCGCCCGGCATTGAAGAGAATGATCTCGTCGAGGCCGACGCCGACCCGGGCGAGATCCGGCGGCAGATCGAACAGCTCCTCGAAGGCGCGGTTCCAACTCACGAGGCGCAGATTCCCGTCGAACACCGTGATGCCCTGCCGGACATGGTCGAGCGCGTGTTGGAGAAGGTCGCGATTGTATTGGATCGCGGCGGAAGCGTCGTCGAGCAGTCGGAGCGCCGCGGCCTTGGTCACGTTGCGGCGGCGCAGCAGCAGCGACAGTACCAGCCGCGACGAGGACGCGCCGATGGCCGAGGCGAGCTGATGCTCGGCGAAGCGCAGGAGATGGATGTCGGCTTCGCGCCCCGGTTCCTCGGGCCGGCCCCGCCGCTGCATGAATTCGCCGAAGGCGGCGCGGGTCCGCGCCTCCCCCAGATAACGGGCGACGCAGGTCTGAAGCTCTTCGACCGTCACGGACGTCCGCCAGAAGCGGAAGGCCTGCGCCATGACGGGCCGGTCGGGCGACACGAAGACGCTCGCCTGCAGCCTTTCGAGGGGCGAGGACGCGCGGCTCGAGGAAAAGATCACGAAGGCCGCGAGATTGAGCGCGAGGCTCCACAAGGTGCCGTTGGCGATCGGCGAGACGTCGAAGCCGAACAGAGCCGTGGGCCTCAGCGCCTCGATGCCGAACGGGCCGTAGGTCAGAAGATCCCGGAGCCCGACGGCGGCGGGCGCCGCGAGATTCGGAAGAAACAGCGTATAGGCCCAGACGGCGAAGCCGACGAGGAGGCCCGCGGTCGCCCCCCGCGCATTGGCGCGACGCCAGAACAGCCCGCCGAAAAAGGCGGGCGCGATCTGTGCGATGGCGGCGAAGGAGGTCAGGCCGATCGCCGCCAGTGCGGCGTCGGACGTGTTCCGATAATAGAAATAGCCGAGCAGGATCATGACGACGATCGCCGCACGGCGGATCATGAGGACCAGCGTGCCCATGTCGGCCGCCGTCTGTCCGCGCCGGCGCAGCAGGACCGGAACGACGAGATCGTTGGACACCATGATGGCGAGCGCGACGCAGGCCACGATCACCATCGCCGTCGCCGCCGAAAGCCCGCCGATGAACACCATCAGCGCCAGAGCATGCTGGCCGGCCCGAAGCGGAAGCTCGATCACCGCCATGTCCGGCGAGATGCTGCCTCGCGGAAACACCACGTCCGCCGCGATCGCGAGCGGCACCACGAAGAGGTTGATGAGGATCAGATAGGCCGGGAACATCTTCGCCGCCCGCGAAACGTCGGCCTCGTCGCGGTTCTCGACCACGGTCACGTGGAACTGCCGCGGCAGCAGCAGGATCACGGAGGCGGAGAGCAGCATCATCGTCAGGACGTTGAGGGGCCCCGAGCTGCGGTCCGGCGGCGCGACGAAGTCGGAACGTTCCATGGCGCGGGCGACGAGATCCCCGGGCCCTTCGAACATCACGAAGACCACGAAGACGCCGACCGCGAGGAAGGCCACCAGCTTGACCACGGACTCGGCGGCCACCGCGAGCATCAGGCCGTCCTGATGTTCGGTCGCGTCGATGTGGCGCGTGCCGAAGGCCGTGGCGAAACCCGCGAGGATCAGCGCGACGAGAAGCGCGAGGTCGCCGAAGATCGGGGACGCATGAGCGACCGATCCGGGCTCGAAGGCGTCGAGCACCGTCGTCAGCGAGGTCGAGATCGCCTTGAGTTGCAGCGCGATGTAGGGCACCGAGCCGATCACCGCGATCAGGCAGACGATCATGGCCACGCGCTCGTTCTTGCCGTAGCGGGCGGCCACGAAGTCGGCGATCGAGGTGATGTTCTGCGACTTGGCGAGCCGCACGATGCGTCGGACGAGATCGACGCCGAAGGTGAAGACGAGGATCGGACCCATATAGATGGCGAAGAAGTCGAGCCCCGAGACCGAGGCCAGACCGACCGAGCCGTAGAAGGTCCAGGACGTGCAGTAGACGGCGAGGGTGAGGGCGTAGATCGTGGCGCGCGCCCGGCCCTGCATCAGCTTCTTGCCGGACGTGTCGCCGTAATGCGCGACGGCGAAAAGCAGGCACAGATAGAACAGCGCCGCGAGAACGACCGTCCAGCCCGCCATCATTTCCGCGACCCCGCCCCCGGTTCCACCGCGCAGGAGATTAGACGAGCCGCGCGGGAGCGGAAAGCGATGCCCGCGACGGAACGCGGATGCAGGGCGGCCCCTCGGCAAATCGGGGAGACTTTCACCGCCGAACCGTGAGAAAAGGCGGCATCCGATTCATCGTTCGACTCGTTCTTCGAGACGCCGCGCCATGCACCATCCCGTTCCGACCATCCGCCCCGAAGCCGCCGGCGCGCCGCCCAGCGGCATCGTCGAAGTGTCCAATTACGGTCGCGGGCGGCCGGGCCTGATCCCGCTCTGGGTGGGCGAAGGCGACCTGCCGACGCCCTCCTTCATCATGGACGCGGCGGCGAGCGCGCTGGCGGCGGGCGAGACCTTCTACACCTGGCAGCGCGGCATTCCGGAACTGCGCGACGCGATCTCCCGCTATATGTGCCGCCTCTACGACAAGCCCCTCGGACCGGAGCGGTTCTTCGTCACCATCGGCGGGATGCAGGCGATCCAGATCGCCGTGCGCATCGCGGCGGGGAACGGCGACGAGGTGCTGATCCCCTCGCCCGCTTGGCCGAATTTCGTCGGCGCGGCCGTGGTCGCGGGCGCGAAGCCCGTCGAAGTGCCCCTCGCGCTCACCTCGGATCAGGGCAACGGCCGCCGGTCGCTCGACGTCGACGCCCTCGCCGCGGCCGTGACGCCGCGCAGCAGGGCGATCATGATCAATTCCCCCGCCAATCCGACGGGCTGGACCGCCACGCGGGAGGAATTGGTCGCGGTGCTCGCGCTCGCGCGCAAGCACGGCCTCTGGATCATCGCCGACGAGATCTACGGCCGCTTCGTCTTCGACGGCTCCGCCCGAGCCCCCTCCTTCCATGACGTGATGGACGAGGACGACCGGATCTTCTTCGTTCAGACCTTCTCGAAGAACTGGGCCATGACGGGCTGGCGTCTCGGCTGGCTCGAAGCCCCCCCGGCGCTCGGCGAAACGATCGAGAGCCTCGTGCAGTACTCCTCCTCCGGCGTCGCGGCCTTCCTTCAGCGCGCGGGCGTCGCGGCGCTCGACGGGGGCGAAGACTTCGTCAGGCAGCAGATCGAACGCGCCGAACGCGGCCGCGCCATCGTCTGCGAAGGGCTCGCCGCCACGGGACGCGTCCGCTTCCCCATGCCGGAAGGAGCGTTCTACCTCTTCTTCTCCGTGGACGGCGTGACCGACACGCGGGCGCTCGCGATGCGCTTCATCGACGAGGCGGTCGTCGGGCTCGCACCGGGCACGGCCTTCGGGCGCGGAGCCGAAAACCACCTCAGATTGTGTTTTCTCAGAAAAGCCGAAGACTTGCAGGAAGCGACCCGCCGTCTGGCGGAGGTCATACGGCGAAGCTGAACTTTGGTACAGGATTGCGGTCAACCCTCGGGTCGGGCACATTCGACATACGTTCCTTTACGGATACCGACGACATGTCCCTGCAGACGGACGTTTCGAGAGCGACGGCGGAGTCCGAATCCGAAGCGCGGCTGATCAGCTTTCTCGACACGGCCGTCGACGGGATCCTCGTGATCGACGAGGAAGCTCGGATCCTCGTCTACAACATCGCCTGCGAACGCCTTTTCGGCTGGACCGCGGAGGAGGCGATCGGCCGGAACGTGAAGCTGATCATGCCCATGGCCTACGGCCGCGCGCATGATTCCTACGTCTCGAACTACATGGATACGGGCGAGCGCAAGATCATCGGGATCGGTCGCGAGGTCCATGCCCGCCATAAGGACGGGACGGAGTTCCCGGTGGAGCTTTCGGTCGGCGAGGCCCGCATTCCGCAGGGGCGCCAATTCATCGGGATCATCCGCGATCTTCGCCCGCGCAAGGAGGCCGAGCAGCGGGTCCGCGAGCTTCAGGCCGATCTCGTGCATATCGCGCGGGTCTCGGCGATCGACGAAATGGGCGCGGCGCTGGCCCATGAACTCAATCAGCCTCTCACGGCCATCATGCTCTATCTGCAGGCGGGCACGCGGACCATTCGGAAGGGGCGCGACGCCCGCACCGACGACGCCCTGATCTCGGTGATGGAAAAGGCCGTGCACGAAGCCGATCGCGCGGGCGCGATCATCAGCCGGATGCGGCAGTTCGTGGAGAAGCGCGAACCCAACCGCCGCGGCGTCGACCTCAATGCCGTGATCGACGAGGCGGTCGAACTCACGCTGTTGGGCATGCGCGACAAGGTCCGCGTGGTCCGCATCTATTCGCGCGACCTGCCGCCGGCCTTCGCCGAGCCCGTGCAGATCCAGCAGGTCGTGGTCAATCTGCTGCGCAACGCCGCGGAAGCGCTGCGCGGGCGACCCGACGGCGAGGTGCGGATCGAGACGACGGCGCTGGACGACGGGCCCGCCGTGATCGTCTCCGACAACGGGCCGGGCATTCCGCCGGAAGCCCTGCCCGATCTCTTCAAGGCCTTCGCCACGTCGAAGAAGACCGGCATGGGCCTCGGCCTGTCGATTTCGCGCACCATCGCGCAGAGCCACGGGGGCGATCTCGTCGTCGACCCCGGCGGCAACGGCAGGGGGGCGCGCTTCACGCTGAAGCTTCAGCCCGCCGAAACCGACGAGGCCCGAACGGGCGAGGACTGACGAGGGGGGACGAATGGCCGATCACGACGCGGAAATCTACATCGCCGACGACGATCCCGCCGTGCGGGACGCGCTCCGCATGGTCCTCGAACTGGAGGGCTACGGGGTCGGCGCCTACCCGGACGGGGCCGCCCTGCTCCATGCGGTACGGGCGCGCATGCCCTCCTGCATCATTCTCGACGTGCATATGCCCGGGCGCTCGGGCATCGACGTGCTGAACGAGCTCGGGACCAAATGCCCGATCCCGATCTTCATGATCTCCGGCCAGGGCGACATTCCCATGGCCGTCGAAGCGATCAAGCGCGGGGCGCACGACTTCATCGAAAAGCCGTTCGACGCCGAGACCGTCGTCGGGCGCATCCGTGACGCGCTCGACGCTCGGGCGCGCAACGGCGCGTCGCATTCGACCATGGGCGCCTTCCCCGGCGAGGAGAACCTGACCCCGCGGGAACGCGAGGTGCTCGAACGGATCGCTCTCGGTGCATCGAACAAGGAAGCGGGCCGCCAGCTCGGCATCAGCCCGCGCACGATCGAGGTGCATCGCGCCCGCATCATGGAGAAGCTCGGAGCGAAGAACGCGGCGGATCTCGTGCGCATCGTTTATGCCGAGCGCAGGGCCTGACGAGTCCGCATTGCTACCGACTGAACACGGCCCTCCGAAAGGATAGGTTCACCGGATCGCGACGCCGGTCGCGATCCGTGTCCCGAGGGCGCCGCGTGACGGTCCATATTCTCGAAGACGATCCCGGCGTGAGCGATTCGCTCGACGTCCTGCTGCGCGGAATGGGGCACCGGACGGTGGCCCATGCCGACGCGGAGTCGTTCTTCGCGGCCGACATTCCCGGCCCCGAAGATCTCGTCGTCGTGGATCTGATGCTCCCCGGAATCAGCGGCGCGCGGGTCATCCGCTGGCTCAGCCGCCTCAAGGAGCCGCCCCGCGTGGTCGCGATCAGCGGCCAGCCGCGCTCGGCGATCGACGCCCAACTGCGCGGCCTCGAACATTGTCCGGTGCTGCGCAAGCCGCTGAGCCCCGAACAGTTCGCCGCGATCGTCTGAACGGTTCCGCCCGCGTCCGTAGCACTGCTTAAGGGCCCGCCCCGATGCGGGGATTCCCGTTCCCGCTTAGGCTTCCCTCATCAGGCCCGCGTCCCCCGCGTCGAGGCGAAGACTTCCGAAGAGGCGGGACGGGACCATCCGTTCAGGTGCACGCCCATGTCCCTCGAAGCGCGCCGTTTCGACCACGCGGAAGACCGCGTTCCGCCGAAATTCGATGCCGATTGGAGCCTCGGACCGTCCCGGAAGGCGAGCGTCGAGAACGGCGTCCGCGGACGGATGCTCGACTTCGAGGCCCGCAGGCCGATCATCGACGAAGCGGAAAAGGCGCGCTGCGTCTACCGGATCGTCGAAGGTTCGGTGATGATCTCCAAAATGCTCCCCGACGGCCGACGGCAGATCATCGAACTGCTCGGCCCGGGCGACGTCTTCGGCATCACGACGACGGGAACGCATCAGAGCGCGGCCGAAACCCTCTCGCCCTGCCGGATCGCCGCCTATGAAAGGGCGCTCGTCGAATCCGACCGTGATCTTCAGCTCCTGATCGCGGAGCGGATGAAGAGCCAGATCTGCGCCCTGCACGACCACGCCATGCTGCTGGGCCGCAAGACGGCGCGCGAACGCGTCGCGACCTTCATCATCCGCCTGCTGCCGGGACGCGGCGGCGCGGGCTGCCGGGGACCCGCCGATCCCGCCGACCGCAGCGCCGTGACGGTCTCCCTGACCCGCCAGGAGATCGCCGATTATCTCGGCGTCACCTTGGAGACGGTCAGCCGCGCCTTCTCGCAATTGAAGCGCGAGGGCGTTCTGAGCTACGGCCGGCACGATGCGGTGACGGTCACGAACGTCTGCCGGCTCTGCCGGCTCACCGGGGCGCATTGAGCCTTTCGAACTCCCCGAGGCGGGAAGCTCCCGGGCTTCCTCCTCCTCTTGCGACTGACGCCGATCCGAAAGGATCGGCGCTTTTTTTCGCGGAGATCCCGAAACGAAAAAGTGCTCGGCGCAGCTCCCCCGAGACCGCGCCGAGCACCGCACCCCCGGCCGAAGCCGAAGGGGCGTCGCGGACCTCTTCCCGGCTCGACCCGAGGGCGGAGCGAAGGAGGCGGTCCGAACCGTCCCGTCGATTTCAATTTGACGCGGTCGGAGCCGCACAGCATTGATCCGGGTCAAGTCCCGCGGAATTCCGATTCGATGTCTTCGACGGTCACGACGATCTCGCTGCATGTCGCGGCGCTTGCGGCGGCCGGCCTCGGCGGGGCGCTCGCGGCCCTGATCGGATTTCCCGCCCCGTGGCTCTCCGGGGCGATGCTGGTGTCCGGCATTCTCGCCGCGTCGGACCGCTTCCCGCCGATGCCCGTGCATGTCCGCGATTTCGCGATGCTGCTCTCGGGCATCACCATCGGAACGGGCGTCAGGCCCGAAACGCTGCATGCGCTCGCCGCCGTCCCTCTGAGCATCGCGCTTCTCTTCGCCGCGATCGTCATGATCGTGATCGCCTGTTCGGCGGTGCTGATGCGGTTCTTCGGGTGGAAGCGCATCGATGCGGTTCTGGCCTCGGTTCCGGGCGCGCTGTCGTCGATCCTGCTCATCGCCCATGAAAGGCAGGCCGACATTCCGGCCATCGCGGCGGTTCAGCTCTTCCGCCTGATCATGCTGATTCTGATCCTGCCGCCCCTGATCGCCGTCGGAAGCGCCCTCCCCGTCGTCGATTCGACGACGTCGGCGATGTCTTTCGCTTCCGTCGCCGGTCTCGCGGCGGCGGCGCTCCCGGCGGGTCTGCTGCTGCACAGGCTGCAGGTTCCGGCGGCGCTGCTGCTCGGCGCGATGCTGGCGAGCGCGACCCTCACGGGGTCGGGCATCGTGGCGGGGGATTTTCCCGATCCGCTCGCCTCGCTGGGCTTCACGCTGATCGGCGCCTTCATCGGCGAACGATTCAGGAGCATGCGGCGGCGCGATCTGGTGCGGCTCGCGCCGGCGGCGCTTGCAGCCTTCGTGGTGAGCACGATCGTGGCGGTCGCCTTCGCCGAGGCGGCGAGCCTGCTGCTCGGCGTGTCGCAGGCGGCGGCGCTGATGGCCTTCGCGCCCGGCGGCCTCGAGGCGATGGCGATCCTCGCCTTCACCCTCGCCATCGACCCGGTCTATGTGGCGGCGCACCACCTCGTCCGGTTCATGGCGATCGGGCTGACCGTCCCGCTGATCTTCCGGGCGCGACCGTCATGGTTCGGCGTGCCGCCGGATCCGCCTCAGCGCTGAACCGGAACGAGCGAATAGCCGCGCTGATAGAGGCAGGCCTCGATCAGACGTTCACGCGGTTCGGCATTGATGTCTCGGGTCGAATAGGTCGGCGGGATATAGGTCGGCGGCGTCGAGCGGCAGTAGACGTATCCGTGCCGGCCGCGCGAACAGATCTCCCGGCCGGGGTCGACGTAACCGCCTCCGGTGCGGACGACGGCGGCCATGGTCGGATAGACCGCGGCCGCCCGGCTTTCGCAGGCCAGCCGGTCGCCGCCGTATTGGGCGGGCGTCTTCGTCGGATGTACCCATTGATACTGCGTACAGCCCGCGGCGAGCGCGGCGAAGAGGACGACGGCGATCCGTCCGGCCGGAACGCGGAACACGGAGGGCGAGGCGGTCCGGGGCGACATGGGCGTCTCCTTCTGCTTGCGCAAAGAATAGACGGGAAGCGCCGCGGGTCCAAAAAGAAAGCCCCGGCGGGTCGAAAGCCCGCAGGGGCCCTTTTCCGCGACGCGCCGGGACGCCCCGTCAGGCCGCGGTGCGATCGCGATCGCGATCGCGTTCGCCGTCGGCCTGCTCGGCGACCTTGCGCACGGCGTCGGACGCCTCGGTCGCGGTGCGGACCGATATCTCGCCGATGCGCCGCGCGCTCTCGATCATCCGCTGCAGACTCTCGCGCATGAGATCGGCCTGCGCGTCGAGCATGTCCGGCAGGGACTTCGCCCGGGACATCTGCTGCAGCATGTCGGTGCCGCGGCGGAGATTGTCCTGAGTCATCCCCATCCATTCGTGCGAGACGTCCTGCATCCCTTGGATGAGAACGGTGCCGGCCTTCGAGAGCGTCTCGACGCTGCGCGTGGTGCGCCGCGCGATCTTGCCGAGGTCGCGCCCCATGTCGCGCCCCATGTCGCGGCTCACGTCCAAAGCCTTTTCAAGGCTTTCGCGACCCGCGCGCAGCGCCTCGCTCCCCGCATGAGCCGCCTCGTCCACGGCCCCCCGCATGTCGTCTCCGGCGCGGTTCAGGGCCGATTCCTGCTCTCGCTTGAAGCTCCCGCCGCTCTTTCGGCCGTGTCGTTCGGCGGCTGCATCTTCATGGGTCATGGCGCTGGTCCTTCTCCTGTCGGCGGGCATGCCGTTCCCAACGCGGGTCGAGGCCCGAAGTTCTCCGAGGGTCGGGGATTTTCTCGGACCGGCGCGGCGCGATCGGGATCGCTATATGCTGAGCGGGTCACGGGAGATCGGCATGGCGACGGCGGCGGACAATCCTTTCTTCAAGACCTGGACCACGCCTTTCGGCGTTCCGCCCTTCGCGGAGATCCGGCCGGAGCATTTCCGTCCCGCCTTCGACAAGGCCTTCGCGGATCATCGCCTCGAGATCGACGCCATCGCGAACGATCCGGCCCAGCCCGACTTCGCGAACACGATCGATGCGCTCGAACTGTCGGGCGAACTCTTCGACCGGGTGGGCGGCGTCTTCTGGAACCTCGCGAGCGCGGACACGAATCCGGAACTCCAGGCGATCGAACGCGAGATCGCGCCGCTGGCCGCCAAGCATTATGCCGCGATCGGCATGAACGAAGGACTGTTCCGCAGGATCGACGCGCTCTGGAACCGCGTCGACGCCCTCGGCCTCGACCCCGAACGCCGCCGCGTCCTCGAATTGACCCGCAAGCGCTTCGTCCGCGCGGGCGCGATGCTCGCGCCGGACGCCAAGAAGCGGCTCGCCGCGATCATCGAACGGCTCGCCGAACTCGGCACGGCCTTCTCCCAGAACGTCCTTGCCGACGAAGCGAACACGGTCATCCCGCTCGAAACGGCGGAGGACCGCGCGGGCCTGCCCGACTGGCTCCTCGCCGCCGCCGCCCGCACCGCCGAGGAGCGCGGCCTGAAGGGCTGGGCGATCACCACCTCGCGCTCGCTCGTCGAACCCTTCCTGCAATTCTCGACCTCGCGTCCGATGCGCGAGAAGGCCTATGCGGCTTGGATCGGCCGCGGCGAAAGCGGCGGGGCGACCGACAACCGCTCCGTCGTCGCCGAAATGCTGGCGCTGCGGGCCGAGCGCGCCCGACTTCTGGGCTTCCGCACCTTCGCCGAATACAAGCTCGAACCCGCCATGGCGAAGACGCCCGACGCGGTCATGGGGCTGCTCGAACGCGTCTGGGCCCCGGCCCGCGACCGCGCCGCCGAGGAGCGCGCCGCGCTGCAGGACATGATCCGCAGCGAAGGCGGAAACTTCGAACTCGGGGCTCATGACTGGCGGCACTATTCCGCCAAGGTCCGCGCCGCGCGCCATGCGCTCGACGAGGGGGAGATCAAGCCGTATCTGCAGCTCGACAGGATCATCGAGGCCGCCTTCGACACGGCGACGCGGCTCTTCGGCGTCCGCTTCGAGGAGCGCAAGGACGTGCCCGTCTATCGGTCGGACGTCCGCGCCTGGGAGGTGAAGGATCGCGACGGCCGGCATCTCGCGCTCTTCTACGGCGACTATTTCGCCCGTCCCTCCAAGCGCAGCGGCGCGTGGATGAACTCCTTCCGCAGCCAATACAAGCTCGGCGGCGAAGACGTGCGGCCCATCGTGGTCAACGTCCTCAACTTCGCCCGCGCGCCCGAGGGCGAGCCGACGCTGCTCTCCTTCGACGATGCGCGGACCGTGTTCCACGAATTCGGCCATGCGCTGCACGGCATGCTGTCGGACGTCACCTATCCCTCGATCTCCGGCACGTCGGTCGCGCGCGACTTCGTCGAATTCCCCTCGCAGGTCTACGAGCACTGGCTGATGACGCCCGAGGTGTTGAGCCGCTTCGCGGTCCATGCCGGGACGGGCGAGCCCATGCCGCAGAGCCTGATCGAGAAGGTGCAGGCGGCGCGGAACTTCAACATGGGCTTCGCCACCGTCGAATACGCCTCCTCCGCGCTGGTCGACATGGCGTTCCACGCGCTGGAGACGGCGGAGGGCGTCGACCCCCTCGCCTTCGAGAGGGACGTGCTCGCCCGCATCGGCATGCCCGCCGAGATCGCGATGCGGCACCGGACGCCGCATTTCACCCATGTCTTCTCGGGCGACGGCTATTCGGCGGGCTACTATTCCTATCTCTGGTCGGAAGTGCTCGACGCCGACGGCTTCTCGGCCTTCGAGGAGACGGGCGACGTCTTCCATCCGGAGCTCGCCGCGCGGCTGCGCGAACACGTCTATGCCGCGGGTTCCCGGCGCGATCCGGCCGAGGCCTATCGCGCCTTCCGCGGCCGCGATCCCGACGTCGATGCGCTGCTGCGCAAGCGCGGCTTCCTTCCCGCGTGATCCGGCGATCCGACGGCTTCCGGACCGCGTAACGCTCCCATGGTTCAGGTCGTCTGGTTCAAGCGGGATCTGCGGACGGTCGATCATGCGCCGCTCGCCGAAGCCGCCGCGGCGGGACCCGTCCTGCCGCTCTACGTCGCCGAGCCCGATCTTCGGGCCCTGCCCGACGCGTCGCGGCGACAATGGACGGCGATCGAAGGCGCTTTGATCGAGCTTCGGGAACGACTCGCCCTTCTCGGCGCGCCGCTCGTCGTCCGCACGGGCCGCGTCACCGACGTGCTCGAACGGATCCATCATGCGGTCGGCATCACCCGCCTGCTCGCGCATGAGGAGACGGGCAATGCATGGACCTTCGCGCGCGATCGCGCCGTCCATGCCTTCTGCCGCGAGCGCGGCATTCCCGTCGTCGAAATCCCCTCGTTCGGCGTCGCGCGCGGGCTCCGTGATCGAGACCGCTGGGGGACGATCCACCGCCGCTTCATGGATGCGCCGCTCGTCCCCGAGCCCGAGCGGCTCGTCCCCGTCCCGGGCGCGGTCCCCGGCCCCGTTCCCTCGGCGGAGGATCTCGGCCTTCCGCCCGACGGCTGCGACGGCCCGCAGCCGGGGACGCGCGCCGATGCGCTCGAACGGTTGCGCAGCTTCTTCGCGGGGCGCGGGGCGCGCTATCGGCGCGAGATGTCGAGCCCGTTGACGGGCGAACATGCCTGTTCGCGCCTTTCCGTCGCGCTTTCGACGGGGTCCGTCTCGATCCGCGAGGTCATGCACCGTGCCCTCGCCGAACGCGCCCTTCTCGCCGCCATGCCGCCCGAGGCGCGGCCGATCCCCGTCACCGCGGTCGACAGTCTCGTCGCGCGGCTCCATTGGCACTGCCATTTCATCCAGAAGCTCGAAAGCGAGCCGGAGATCGAGTTCCGCTCGCTCCACCCCGTTCATGAACGCGCGCGCGGGGCCACGGCGCCGGACGATCCGCTCCTCGAGGCCTGGGCGACGGGCCGGACGGGCTTCCCCTTCCTCGACGCCTGCATGCGCTCGCTGATCGCGACGGGCTGGCTGAACTTCCGGATGCGGGCCATGACGGTCGCCTTCGCCACGCATCATCTCGGGCTCGACTGGCACGCGGTCGGCCTGCGCCTCGCCCGGCTCTTCACCGATTACGAGCCCGGAATCCATTGGCCGCAGATCCAGATGCAGGCCACGCAGACGGGCATCAACACGCCGCGCATCTACAACGTGATCAAGCAGGGCCTCGATCAGGATCCCGACGGGGTCTTCACGCGGCGCGAACTGCCCGAGCTCGCTTCCGTGCCCCCGGCCTTCCTGCAGGAACCGTGGAAGATGGATGCCGCGACGCAGGCGGCGGCGGGCGTGCGGATCGGCACGGATTACCCCTCGCCGGCGGTCGATCACGCCGATGCCGTCCGCACCGCCCGCGAAAGGCTCGCGCGTCTTCGGGCGGAACCGGGCTATCGCGCCGCAGCCGAAAGAGTGTTCCTTCGCCACGGCAGCCGCAAGCGCCGCCTCGACGAGGACGACCCGGGCAAGGCCCGCGCCCTGCGCGCCGCCAAGGCGGAAAAGCGCGATCTCCAACTCTCGCTGGATCTTCCGGGCGTCGAAGCCTGAGGGTGCGCGACCGTTCCCCGGCCGGGAAGGACGGCGGCGCCGGTCCATGATGCGGGCGGCCCTCGCCCGACCGTCTTTGCGGTTCCGCAACGCAACGTTGCTTTCTGCGCCGAAAATGCAAAGCTCGCGCTCGAGCCCGAACATGTCGGGCTTCGAGAGCAGCCCTGCATGAGTCCGCATGCCGCGAACGACGACGTGATCGGAGCGCTCATCCGCTTCACGCAGGATGACGATCTGCTCCGCCACATCGTATCGGAGAGAGATCTCGCGGCGGGAAACGAAGCCGCGATCCGTCGCGCTCTGGAGCGGCTTCTGTCGCGATTCGGCGGGGATCTGGCCTTCGGCCTCGGCTATGATCTCCGCGACAAAAGCGAGGACCGGCGTTTCGCCGTCGGCCTCCTGGCGCTGAACCTCGTCTATGCCGCGATCGTCTGCGATCGGACGGGAGTGCGGGACGAGGCGGCGGTGAGCGAGTCCGTCGTGCGGGCCTTCGCGGAGCCCGCGGCCCTGCTGCTGCGGATCGAACCCACGACCGTCGCCGCCCTCGCCTTCGATGCCCGCGACCTGCTGCGCAATGCGGAACACGATCTCATCCGCGACATCAGGGCGATGGTGGAGCGTGATCTGTCGCTCATCGCCAAGAGCGCTCCCATGATGCGCCGCGACTCGGCCTGCTCGCCGCTGATGATGGCACTGACCGGGCTGCCCGGCGCGCTCCCGCGAGCCTCCGCGGACGAAGCGCACGACCGCGACGACGACGCCTCCGTCGCCTGACCCCCGGCCTCGGCCTTTCCGCCGCGGCGCCGGACCCTTGCGACGGCGCTCCTCACTCACGATCTAGACATCGTCATGCGGACGCGATGGAGAGACGCGAAATGAAATGCCCGGTGGACGGCTCGGATCTGGTGATGACCGAGCGGCAGGGAATCGAGATCGATTATTGCCCGAAATGCCGGGGCGTCTGGCTCGATCGCGGCGAACTGGACAAGATCATCGACCGTTCGGCGGCCGCCGAAGCGCCGCGCGAAGCGCCGCGCGCCGCAGCCCCGCAGCCGCAACCCGCTCCGCCGCCGCAGCAACAGCCTTGGCCGCAGCCGCAGCCGCAATATCAGCAGCCGCACCATCCGCAGCCCCATTACGGCGGCCATGACCCCCGCTACCACAAGAAGCGGAAGTCGCTCTTGGGCGAGATCTTCGATTTCGATTGAGATCGCTTCGGCGGAAACGCGCGCAGCACGCGGAAAACGGAAAGGCCGCCCTCGGGCGGCCTTTCCATATTCATGACCCGTTTCGCGCAGGCGCGCACCGCCTCACACGTCCAGATTCGCCACGCTCAGCGCGTTGGTCTGGATGAATTCGCGCCGGGGTTCCACCACGTCGCCCATGAGCTTGGTGAAGATGTCCTCGGCGTCGACGAGGTCCCTCACCCGCACCTGCAGCAGCGAGCGGACGTTGCGGTCGAGCGTCGTCTCCCAGAGCTGCTCGGGGTTCATCTCGCCGAGGCCCTTGTAGCGCTGCAGGCTCACGCCCTTGCGCCCAGCCCCCGTCACCGCCTCGAACAGCATGGTCGGACCGTGGATCTGCGCTTCGTCGGCCTTGCGGATCAAGGCCGCCGTCGCGCCGTAGACGTCCCACAGCGATTTCGCATGCTCGTCGATCTTGCGGGCGTCGGCCGAGCCGAGCAGCGCCGCATCCAGCATCGCGACATGCTTCACGCCGCGCACCACGCGGGAGAAGACGAGATTGCCGTCCTCGACCGCGCCGCTCCAGCCGCGCTCGGTCTCCTCCGAGATCATGTCGAGGCGCTTGGCGACCACGTCGAGCGTCGCCGCCGCGGCGGCCGGGTCGGCGACCGGACGCAGCACGCCGGCGATCGCGGCCTGTTCCACGACGGAACGGTCATAGCGCGAATGCAGCCCGCCGAGCAGCGTGCGGATCTGGCGCGCTTCCTCGACCGCCGCGAGCAGGTCGCGTCCCGCGCGCTCCTCGCCCGTGCCGAGCCGCAGCACGGCGCCGTCGAGCCCCTGCTCGATCAGGTAATCGTCGAGCGCGCGCTCGTCCTTGAGATATTGATGCTGCTTGCCGCGCATCACCTTGTAGAGCGGCGGCTGGGCGATGAAGACATGGCCGCGCTCGATCAGCTCCGGCATCTGCCGGAAGAAGAAGGTGAGCAACAGGGTGCGGATGTGGGAGCCGTCCACGTCCGCGTCCGTCATGATGATGATCTTGTGATAGCGCAGCTTGTCGGCGTTGAACTCCTCCTTGCCGATGCCCGTGCCGAGCGCGGTGATCAGCGTGCCGATCTGCTCGGAGGAGAGCATCTTGTCGAAGCGCGCGCGCTCGACGTTGAGGATCTTGCCGCGCAGCGGCAGCACGGCCTGAAATTCGCGCGCACGGCCCTGCTTGGCCGAGCCGCCCGCCGAATCGCCCTCGACGATGAAGAGTTCGGCATTGGCCGGGTCGCGTTCCTGACAGTCGGCGAGCTTGCCGGGCAGCGAGGCGATGTCGAGCGCGCCCTTGCGCCGGGTCAGTTCGCGCGCCTTGCGCGCCGCCTCGCGGGCGGCGGCCGCTTCGACGACCTTGCCGACGACGGTCTTCGCCTCGGCGGGATGCTCTTCGAGCCACACCGCGAGCGCGTCGCCGACGAGGTTCTCGACCACGGGCCGGACTTCGGAGGAGACGAGCTTGTCCTTGGTCTGCGACGAGAATTTCGGATCCGGCACCTTCACGGACAGGACGCAGGTGCGGCCCTCGCGGCAGTCGTCGCCGGTCAGGTTCACCTTCTCCTTCTTCGTGATGCCGGAGCTTTCGGCATAGCCCGTGATGTGGCGGGTCAGCGCCCCGCGGAAGCCCGCGAGATGGGTGCCGCCGTCGCGCTGCGGGATGTTGTTGGTGAAGCAGAGCACCGCTTCATGGTAGCTGTCGTTCCACCACATGGCCGCTTCGACGGTGATGCCGTCGCGCTCGGCGCGCATCATCAGGGGCGCACCGATGAGCGGCGTCTTCGCGCGGTCGAGATAGCGCACGAAGGCTTCGAGGCCGCCTTCGTAGAGCATTTCCTCGCGCTTGAGTTCGGCATGGCGTGCGTCCGTCAGCACGATCCTCACGCCCGAATTCAGGAAGGCGAGTTCGCGCAGCCGGTGTTCGAGGGTCGAATAGTCGAACTCCACCATGGTGAAGGTTTCGCTCGACGGCTTGAACGTGACCTCGGTCCCGCGACGCCCGTTCGCCGGGCCGACCACCGCGAGCGGCGCGTCCGGCTCGCCATGGGTGAAGGTCATCGAATGTTCGAGATCGTTGCGCCAGATGCGCAGGGTCAGCTTGGTCGACAGCGCATTGACGACCGAGACGCCCACGCCGTGCAGACCGCCCGAGACCTTGTAGGAGTTCTGGTCGAACTTTCCGCCCGCATGCAGCTGGGTCATGATGACCTCCGCCGCCGAGACGCCCTCTTCGGGATGGATGTCGGTCGGGATGCCGCGGCCGTTGTCGCTGACCGTCACGGACCCGTCAGGATTGAGCGTCACCGTGACGATGTCGGCATGGCCCGCGAGCGCCTCGTCGACGGCGTTGTCCACCACCTCATAGACCATGTGGTGAAGGCCGGAGCCGTCGTCGGTGTCGCCGATATACATGCCCGGGCGCTTGCGCACGGCGTCGAGGCCCTTGAGGACCTTGATCGACTCCGCGCCGTAGGCTTCGGCGGCTTCGTTGCGGGCGGCTTCGGACATGGATCGCTCGCTTCCGAACTCGTTGATTCGCTTGTCGAAAATATAAGGGTTCGAGGGGGCTTTTTCACGGCCGGAACGACGGAAATCGACCTGCCCGGAGCGATTGCGGGGGATAAGCCGGGCGCCGATGCGGGAGCCTAGGCCGCGGATGCGCCCGAAAGGGGCGCGACGCGTCCCCGCGTCACCTCGAAGACCTCGGATTCGGCGGGCAGGCCGGCGAAGGCCGAGGCGTCGGCCCCCGTCATCCAGACCTGCGATCCGAGCCCCGCGAGATCCTCGAACAGCGCCGCGCGCCGGCGCGGATCGAGATGGGCGGCGATCTCGTCGAGCAGCACCAGCGGCTTCAACCCGCTCATCGCCGCGACGAGCTTGGCATGGGCGAGCACGAGCCCGATCAACAGCGCCTTCTGTTCGCCCGTCGAGGCACGGTCGGCGGCGATCCCCTTGGGACCGTGCCGCACCACGAGGTCGGAGGCCTGCGGGCCGATCAGCGTGCGGCCCGCCGCCCGGTCGCGGTTGCGGTTCTCGCGCAGCAGGCCGCGATAGAGATCTTCGACGTCGACGGCGGGCCTGGTCGCGAGTTCCGCTTCGAGCACGCCTTCCAATGCCATTTCGGCCCAGGGAAAGGGCGAAGCGTCGTCCCGTGCGGCGATGATCAAGGCCGCGAGCCGGCGGGCCGTCTCGAGCCGCGCGGCCGCCACCGCGACGCCCGTCTCCGCCGCCTCCCGCTCCACCGCGTCGAGCCAGACGGGATCGGCGCGCTCGTCCTCGAGCAGGCGGTTGCGGGAGCGCAGCGCGCGTTCGAGCGCATTGACGCGGCCGCCGTGTTCGGGATCGACGGCCAGCACCAGCCGGTCCAGAAAACGCCGCCGATCGCCGGCCGGCCCCGCGAACAGCCCGTCGAAGGCGGGCGTCAGCCAGACGATGCGGAGATGGTCGGCGAAGGCCGCGGGCGAGCCGACCGCCTCGCCGTCCGCGCGGCAGCGCCGGAGCGCGGCCTCGCCGGGCGGCCCCGGCTCGAGCCCCGTGCCGAGCCGCACCTCGTCGTACGCGGCGGCGAGCGTGAGCGAGACGGCGAAGCCGCCCGAACCGCCCTCGCGCGCCATCTCGCCGAGATCGACGCGGCGCAGCCCGCGGCCCGGCGTGAAGAGGGACAAGGCTTCGAGAAGATTGGTCTTGCCCGCGCCGTTCTCGCCGACGAGCGCGACGAGCCGGCCGCCGACCGCGAGGTCGAGGTTCGCATAGGAGCGGAAGTCGGACAGAATCAGGCGACGGACGGCCGTGCCCGCAAAACCCGTGGTCATGGGCAGGGCTTAGCGCGGGGCGGGCCGGGTGTCACCGGGGAGGACGGAAGAGCCGCCGTCCTCACACGCGCATCGGCATCAGCACATAGAGCGCGCTCGCGCCCTCGCGGTCCTGAATGAGCGTCGGGGAACCGGGATCGGCCAGGCGGAACAGCGCGGTGTCGTTTTCGAGCTGGCTCGCGATGTCGAGCAGATAACGCGCGTTGAAGCCGATCTCGATCGGCGAGGCGTCGTAATCGACCTCGATCTCTTCCGTCGCGGAGCCCGAATCGGGATTCGTGACCGAGAGCACGAGCCGCCGATCGCCGAGGCTCAGCTTCACGGCGCGGCCGCGCTCGGAGGAGATCGTGGAGACGCGGTCCACCGCGGAGGCGAATTCCGCGCGGTCGACGACGAGCTGCTTGTCGTTGCCCGTCGGGATCACGCGCTGATAATCGGGGAAGGTTCCGTCGATGAGCTTCGAGGTCAGCACCACGGGGCCGAGCGAGAGGCGGATCTTCGAGGGCGAAAGCTCGATCCCCACCTCTTCGCCCGCGGTCTCGACGAGCTTCAGGATCTCCGACACCGCCTTGCGCGGCACGATCACGCCGGGCATGCCGGACGAACCCGCCGGCGCGGGCGTCTCGACGCGGGCGAGGCGATGCCCGTCCGTCGCCACCGCGCGCAGCACGGTCTCGCCGTTCACGTCGATCGTGTGGAAATAGATGCCGTTCAGGTAATAGCGCGTCTCTTCCGTCGAGATGGCGAATTGGGCCTTCTCGATCAGGCGGCGCAGTTCGCCCGCGGCGATGGAGAAGGCGTGCGCCGTTTCGCCCGCGGCGAGATCCGGAAAGTCGCCCGCCGGAAGCGTCTGCAGCGTGAAGCGCGAACGACCGGAGCGGATCGTCATCGTGCCCGTCTCGCCCGTGGTCTCGAGCGAAACCTGCGACCCGTCGGGAAGCTTGCGGACGATGTCGTAGAAGGTATGGGCGGGGACCGTCGTGTCGCCCGCCTGATCCACGTCCGCGCCCAGCGTCTCGGTCACTTCGAGATCGAGATCGGTCGCCTTCAGCCGCAGGGTGCCGCTCTCGGCCCGGAGCAGCGCGTTGGACAGGATCGGAATGTTGTTCCGACGCTCGACGACGCGATGAACATGGCCGAGCGACTTCAAGAGAGCCGCGCGTTCGACGGTGACCTTCATGCCCGATCCTGCGACGTTCTTCATGTGACGGACGGTCCGCACGGCGACGCGCCGGGCGGAGGGGCGGGCAGAGTGGCAAGCCGGATCGTCGAGTGCAAGGGCTGCGGCCGCGCTCCCGCAGAGCGGCCCGAACGATCCACAGGAAAGCCCGTTCCGGGCGTCAGTCCTGCAACATGCGCTTGAGGAGTTCGATGTCCTCGCGCAGGGCCGGATCGGCCGTCGACGTCGCTTCGATCTTGCGGACCGCATGAAGCACGGTCGTATGGTCCCGCCCGCCGAAGCGGCGTCCGATCTCCGGCAGCGAGCGCAGGGTCAGAACCTTGGACAGATACATCGCGACCTGCCGCGGCTTCACCACGCCCGCCGAGCGTCGCGAGGACAGGATGTCGGCGCGGCTCACATTGTAATGCGTCGCGACGAGCTTCTGGATGTCCTCGATCTTGACCTTTTTCGGCTCGCGCGAGCGCACCAGATCACGCACGGCGATCTCCGCCGCTTCGACCGTCAGGGACGCGCCGGTCAGCGTGGTATGCGCGAGAAGCCGGTTCACCGCTCCGTCGAGATCGCGGCCGTTGGTCGTGATCGTGCGGGCGACATGGGCGACGACGGCGTCGCTGACCTCGAAGCTCGCCTGATGCGTCCGCGCGGCTTCGATGCGCGCCTGCAGGATCTTCACCCGCAGCGCCTCGTCGAGCGCGCCCATCTCCACCACGAGCCCGCCCGCGAGCCGCGACCGGACGCGTTCGTCGAGGCTTTCGAGATCGGCCGGCGGACGGTCCGCCGCGACCACGACCTGCCGACCCGCATCCACCAGAGCGTTGATCGTGTGGCAGAACTCCTGCTGGATCGACTTCCCCTGCAGGAACTGCACGTCGTCGATGATCAGCAGATCGATCCCGCGCAGGCGCTCCTTGAAGGCGAGCGCGTTCTGGGATTTCAGCGCCGTCACGAAATCGTACATGAAACGGTCGGCGGTCAGATAGATCGCACGGCGGCCCGCGGCCTGAACCTCATGGCCGACCGCATGCAGCAGATGCGTCTTGCCGAGACCGACCGCGGCATGAACGTAAAGCGGATTGTAGAGCGGCGCTTGGCCGGGCTCGATCCGCGCCACGCGCTCGGCGGCGGCATGAGCCAACGCGTTCGAACGCCCCACGAGGAAGGAGGAGAAGCTGAGCCTCCGGTCGAGCGGCGAACCCGAAAGTCCCTCCGCCTCCGCAGAGGAGGCGCGCTCCGGCGAGGCGGCACGATCCTGGACCGACCGCGCTGCGGGAGCGGAGGGAGCGGTCGCTTCCGTCGCCGCGGCGGCGCGCGCGGGACGGGCCGCGACGGCGCCGCGCACCGTCAGCGTGATCTGCGCCACGCCCGCGAGTTCCTCGCAGACGAGTTGCCGCACGCGGTCGACGTAATGAGACTGAATCCAGCTCTTCAGGAAGCGGGTGGGAACGGACAGATGGGCCGCTCCGTCGGCCACGCCGACGAGGTCGAGACGCCCGAACCAGCTGGAAAACACGTCCTCTCCGAGTTCGGCGCGCAGACGACGCCGGACGCGGTCCCAAGCTTCGGCGAAATCCGGAACGAGGTTCTGAGAAGCCGCAGGCGATGCGGCGTCTTCAAGGGCCGAGGATTGGAACATGGGGAGGTCTCGTCGGGATCTTCGGGGCCGACCCCTCGAAAGGAGGAGCCGTAAAAAGGCGGCGTCGCTGATGATCTCAGCCGCCCGAACCGCGCCCGGACGCGAAGACGCCGCCATGCCGCCCGCCGTGTCGTCCGCCGAAGACCTTCGTCACGCCCATGACCGCCACCCCTTGAACCTGTATCGAGTACGAAAGACGTCGCACCCGTGAATTGCATTCGTGCTTCGATCGTCTTCATCGCGGCAAGAATTCCTCCCTGCCGGCAATGCAATCTTTCGCACCTATCTCCCGCGCATGCGGCCGCAATGCCTGCCCATCTCTGGGCGACACCTTACGGTTGCTCCCAGCGGAAGCCACCGTATTTACGGATGTTTGCTGGCATCTCGGGGCACGCCCCGAGACAGTCGGACCTTACACAGGAGCCTCTGGAGAGGCAACGCCGAGAGTCGTCGGCAGCGCCCGGAAAGGGGCGGGATCCCGCGGACCGAAACGGCCGAAACCCCTAACTCAGGCGTGCAAAGCTTTGGCGAAGTTCACGATTTCTTAACCTTAACCGGGCCGCAAAAAATCCGAAAAAAAATCCTCCCGCACGGGAGCCGCCGAGGGTGCTGCGGGGCGCAACCGTCATCAAGTCGTCGCTTACCCCATAAGTGCCTGGTTCTACTCATTAATGTCTGCGCGACCCCGACCTTCCGGAGGGCCGTTTCGGACGCTTCCGGACGACCCCTCTGTCAAGCCCGAAAAAGGGTCGGATCGCATTTTTTTTCGTCGCCGCGACGAAAAAACCCGGCGGTCTGGGACCGCCGGGTTTCGGAAATACAACTTACGGATGAAGAGCGCGTCAGGCGCTCAGGGCCTTCACCGCGCGGGTCAGGCGCGAGACCTTCCGGGAGGCCGTGTTCTTGTGCACGACGCCCTTCTGGGCGGCCCGCATCATCTCCGGAGCGGCGGCCTTCAGGGCCTCCGCCGCGGCGGCGGCGTCGCCGGCCAAAAGCGCGGCTTCGACCTTCTTGACGAAGGTGCGCATGCGCGAGCGGCGCGCGCGGTTGACGGCGGTGCGCCGTTCGATCTTGCGGGTCGCCTTCTTGGCGGAGGTCGTGTTCGCCATCTTTGTCCTCGTCACGCCGGAACGGGCCTTCGGGCCCGCCGCCTGTCGTGTCGTAATGGGGTGTCGCCGGTGCTCCGTCACGGAAGCGACCGTTCATGAGGCCGGGCTTATAGCCGTGGGGCGCGACAGCGTCAATGCGGAACGCTCAAAAGAGTCCCTCGACATAGGAACGAACGGGATTTCGCGGGTCGGCCAAGAGCCGCAGCGCCACGAGGCAGCACATCACCACGAGCGCGGGCTGGATCAGCCGCGCGCCGTGCCGCATCGCGAGACGCGAGCCGACCTGCGCGCCCAGCCAGGCGAAGACGCCCATCGCGAGACCCACGGGCCAGACCACGAGGCCGCCCCCCGCGAAGAAGACCAGCGCCGCAGCATTGCTCGCGAAATTGAGGAGCTTGGTCTGCGCCGTCGCGGCGACGACCCCGAGCCCGAGCAGCGCCACGCTGCCCGCCATATAGAAGGAGCCCGCGCCCGGGCCGAAGAAGCCGTCATAGAAGCCGACGAGGGGCACGAAGCAGAGCGCGAAGACGAGCGGAGAGACGCGCCGCTTGGCCGAGGCGTCCGACATTTTCGGCGACAGGCCGAAATAGAGCGCCGCCGCCACGAGCAGGAACGGCACGACCGTGACCAGCACGTCGTTCGGCAGTTCCCGCACCATGAAGGCCCCCGCGACGGAGGCGAGGACCGCCGTGACGGCGAGCGGCAGGGACTTGCGCCAGTCGATCCGGCCGGCACGGGCGAAGGCGAGCGTGGCCGATCCGCTGCCGAACGTGCCCTGCAGCTTGTTGGTGGCCACCGCCGTCGCCGGATCGAAGCCGACGAGCAGCATCGCGGGCACGGTGATGAGCCCGCCGCCGCCCGCCACCGCATCGACGCAGCCCGCGAAGAAGGCGACGACCGCGAGCAGCGCGATGATCTCGACCCCGAATTCCATCAGCGGTTCTTGAACTCCGGCTTCCGCTTCTCGACGAAGGCGCCCATGCCCTCCTTCTGATCCGCGGTCGCGAACATCGCGTGGAACACGCGGCGCTCGAAGCGGATGCCTTCGGCCAGCGTGGTCTCATAGGAGCGGTTCACGCTTTCCTTGGTCATCATGGCGATGGGCAGCGACATGCCGGCGATCGCGGCGGCGACCTTCAACGCTTCGTCCACGAGTTCCGCCGCCGGGATCACCCGCGAGACGAGCCCCGCCCGTTCCGCTTCCGCCGCGTCCATCATGCGGCCCGTGAGGCACATCTCCATGGCCTTGGCCTTGCCGACGAAGCGCGTGAGCCGCTGCGTGCCGCCCGCGCCCGGCATCACGCCGAGCTTGATCTCGGGCTGGCCGAACTTGGCCGTGTCGGCGGCGAGGATGAAGTCGCACATCATCGCGAGTTCGCAGCCCCCGCCGAGCGCGAAGCCCGCCACCGCCGCCACCATCGGCTTGCGCCGGTTGCCGATGCGGTCCCAGGAGGTGATGAAGTCGTCGAGATAGGTGGAGGGATAGGAAAGCCCGCTCATCTCCTTGATGTCCGCGCCCGCCGCGAAGGCCTTTTCCGAGCCCGTGATCACGATGCAGCCGATCGCAGGATCCGCCTCGAAACCGTCGAGCGCAAGGTTGAGCTCGCCGATGAGCCGCGCATTCAGCGCGTTCAGCGCCTGCGGCCGGTTCAGGGTCACGAGCCCGACCTTGTCCCGCGTCTCGACGATGATGGTCTCGTAAGCCATGGCGCGTCTCCTCCCTCGCCTTCCCGGCTCAAGAGCTATCGGAGGCGGAGCCGCGGATCAACGCGCGACGCGGACACGCGAAAACCCTACCTCTGGCACTCCCCGCAAAAGAAGGTCGAACGCCCCGACTGCACGATCCGCCGGATCACGCCCCGGCAGCCCGGCTTCGTGCAGGGCTCCGCCTCGCGGCCATAGGCGCGGAAGGCGTGCTGGAAATAGCCGAGCGAGCCGTCGGTATGCGCATAGTCGCGCAGCGTCGAGCCGCCCGCCGCCACCGCCTCCTCCAGCACCTCGCGGATCACGCGGGCGAGCGTTTCCGCCCGCGCGGTCGGTCCGCCGTCCTTCTTGGCGAGCGTGCCCGCGGCTCGGTTCGGCGACAGGCCCGCCCGGTGGAGCGCTTCGCAGACATAGATGTTGCCCAGCCCCGCCACGAGCCGCTGATCGAGCAGCGCCGCCTTCAGCGGCGCGGATCGCCCGGCGAAGAGCCGGGCCAGCGTCGCGCCGTCGAGTTCATTGCCGAGCGGCTCGATGCCGACATGCCGGAACAGCGCATGCTCCTCGAGCGTGGCGCGCTCGACCAACGTCATGAATCCGAAGCGCCGCGCATCGTTGTAGGTGATCCGATGCCCGCCCGAGAGGTGGAACACGACATGGTCATGCGTCCCGGCCCCGCCCGCGGCATGGTGGAACTCGCCCGGCGCGGACGCCTCGCCCTCGGGCGTCTCCACCGTGAAGCGCCCGGTCATGCCGAGATGCATCACCAGCACCTCGCCGGAATCGAGATCGGCCAGAAGATATTTCGCGCGCCGCCCCAGCGCCGTGACCGTGCGGCCCGTCAACCGCTCGACGAAGCGATCGGGAAAGGGAAAGCGCAGATCCTTCCGCCTCTGCTCCACGCGCAGCAGCGTCGCTCCCGCCATGGCGGGCTCGAGACCGCGTCTGACCGTTTCGACCTCCGGCAATTCGGGCATGGCGGCACTTCGTCCTGCGTTTCCGCGCGGACATAGCGGTTCGCGGCGCGAAGCGCTATGGTCCGCCCGCATCGGCACGGAAGGCGAGAGATGGCGAGGCGAGACTTGGCGAGCGGCGGGCGGCACGAAGACATCCCGACGGACGAGACCCATTTCGGTTTCTCGACCGTACGGCTCGACGAGAAGCAGGATCTCGTCGACGACGTCTTCCATAAGGTGGCGAAGCGCTACGACGTCATGAACGACTTCATGTCGGCGGGCCTCCACCGCGTCTGGAAGAACGCGCTCGTCTCGACGCTGCGCCCGCCGAAGACCCGGCCCTTCCGTCTCCTCGACGTCGCGGGCGGCACGGGCGACATCGCCTTCCGCGTGCTCGAAGCGGCGGGGGACCAAGCCGAAGCCACCGTGCTCGACATCAACGGCGACATGCTCGCCGTCGGTCGCGACCGCACGCCCGCACCCTTCCGCGACCGCATCGAATTCGTGCAGGGCAATGCCGAGAGTCTGCCGCTGCCCGACGCGACCTTCGACGCCTATACGATCGCCTTCGGCATCCGGAACGTGCCGCGGATCCAGTCCGCGCTCGACGAAGCCTTCCGCGTTCTGAAGCGCGGCGGACGCATCCTCGTGCTCGAATTCTCCCAGGCCGACGTGCCCGTCTTCGACAAGGTCTACGACGCCTATTCCTTCAACGTGGTCCCGCTGATGGGCCGCGCGGTGGCGGGCGACGCCGAGCCCTATCGCTATCTCGTGGAATCGATCCGCAAATTCCCGACCCCCGCGGCCTTCGCGGCGATGATCGAGGATGCGGGCTTCCGCCGCGTGACGCGTCGTCCGATGACGGGCGGCATCGTCCGGCTCCATTCGGGCTGGAAGCTCTGAGCGGGACGGCGAGCGCATCGTGACCTTTTCCGTTTCGTCCCTCTTCCGCCTCGCCCGCGTCGGCTTCGTGCTCGCCCGCGAAGGCGCGTTCGCGATCGCCAATCCGGCCGATCTGCCGCCGCTGGCCGCGACGCTGCTCCGCTTCGTCCGCCTGATCGAGAAGCGGGGGGCGGCCGAGGGCGGCGCAGGGCTGGCCGCCGCCATGACCCGGCTCGGCCCGAGCTACGTCAAATTCGGCCAGTTCCTCGCGACCCGGCCCGACGTGGTCGGCGTCCGCGTCGCCCGCGACCTCGAAAAGCTGCAGGACCGGCTCCCGCCCTTCCCCATGGCCGCCGCCGTCGCCTCGATCGAGGAAGCCTTCCAGAAGCCCGTCTCGGACGTCTTCGCCGAACTCGGGAAGCCCGTCGCCGCCGCCTCGATCGCACAGGTGCATCGCGCGACCACGCCCGACGGGCGCATCGTCGCCGTCAAGGTGCTGCGGCCGGGCGTCCGCGCACGGTTCAAGCGCGATCTCGACTCCATGGCCTTCGCGGCCGCCACGCTCGAAAGACTGTCGCCGGAAGCGCGCCGCCTGCGCTTCGTCGGCGTGGTCGAGACGCTCGCCCGCTCCGTCACGATGGAGATGGATCTCCGGCTCGAAGCCGCGGCCCTCTCCGAAATGGCGCAGAACACCGAGGGCGATCCCGATTTCCGCGTGCCGACCGTCGATTGGGACAGGACGGGCCGCGAAGTCCTCACCCTGGAATGGATCGACGGCATCCCGCTCAACGACATCGCCGCCATCGAGGCCGCGGGTCACGACCGCGTCGCGCTCGGGCGCACGGTCATCCAGTCCTTCCTGCGCCACGCGCTGCGCGACGGCTTCTTCCATGCCGACATGCATCCCGGCAATCTCTTCGTGGATACGGAAGGCCGGCTCTGCGCGGTCGATTTCGGCATCATGGGCCGGCTCGGGATCAAGGAACGCCGTTTCCTCGCCGAGATCCTGCTGGGCTTCATCACCCGCGACTATCGTCGCGTCGCCGAAGTGCATTTCGAGGCGGGCTACGTGCCGCGCATCCACGCCGTCGACGAATTCGCACAGGCGATCCGCGCCATCGGCGAGCCGATCCACAAGCGCCGGGCCGACGAAATCTCCATGGCGAAGCTGCTCACTCTCCTTTTCGAGGTGACCGGGCTCTTCGACATGCAGACCCGCACCGAACTCGTGATGCTGCAGAAGACCATGGTCGTGGTCGAGGGCGTCGGCCGTTCGCTCGATCCGCAACTCGACATGTGGTCGACCGCCGAGCCCGTCGTCCGCGAATGGATCGAGCGCAATCTCGGACCCGTCGGCCGCATCGAGGAGGCGGGCCGCGGCGCGCTTTCGCTCGCGGGCATCTTCGGGACGCTGCCGGAACTGGTCTCCCGGGCGAATACGGTGGCCGACCGGCTCGAAACCGCCACCCGGAACGGCTTCCTGCTCGATCCGCGCAGCGCCGCCGCGATCGGCCGGGCCGAGGCGCATGCGCGCCGTTGGACCCATGCGGCGCTCTGGGTGATCGCGGGCCTTCTCGCCTATATCGCCGTCACGCTCTGACGGGCGTCATGCGGCAGGGAACACCCTTCCGCGCAGGATGCGGACGGGCCGCTCCTCGCCGGGCCGGACCGTGAGCGCCGCGGGCGCATCGATCTCGAACACCGCTTCGACGTCCGACAGACGGATCTCGGCGCGCCGGGTCGGACCGCTCCGTCTCACCGACAGGATGCGGGCCGGCAGCGCGTCCGCCGCATGGGCCGCGAATTCGACGTCCTGCGGGCGAAGATGCAGCTCCGCGGGACCCTCCGCGATCCCGCCCGCCGCCATCAGGATCGGCTGCCCGGCGAGCCAGACCTTGCCCTCCCGCACCTGCACGGAAACCGCATGGCTTTCGCCGATGAAGCGGAAGACGAAGGGCGTCTCGGGGCGGTCATAGATCGCGTCGGGCGTGCCGACCTGCTCGATCCGGCCCTTGTTCAGCACCGCGACCCGGTCGGCGAGTTCCAGCGCCTCGTCCTGGTCATGCGTCACGAAGACGGTGGTGTGGCCGGTGCGCTCATGGATCGCCCGCAGCCATCGGCGCAGATCCTTGCGCACCTTGGCGTCGAGAGCGCCGAAGGGCTCGTCGAGCAGCAGGACGCGCGGTTCGACCGCGAGCGCGCGGGCGAGCGCCACGCGTTGGCGCTGGCCGCCGGACAATTGGCCGGGATAGCGCCGCTCCAGTCCCTGCAACTGGACGAGATCGAGCAGTTCGAGGCTTCGCCGCCGGATCTCGGCCGCGGACGGCCGCGTGGCGCCGTCCCGCACCTTCAGACCGAAGCCGATGTTCTCGAGCACGGTCATGTGCCTGAACAGGGCGTATTGCTGGAAGACGAAGCCGACCTTCCGGTGCTGCACGGGCGTATGCGACGCGTCCTCGTCGCCGAAGAAGACCTGCCCGCCGTTCGGAACGTCGAGGCCCGCGATGATCCGGAGCAGCGTCGTCTTGCCGGACCCGGAAGGACCGAGAAGCGCGACGAGTTCGCCCGAGGCGATGTCCAGCGACACGCCTTCGAGGGCGGCGGTCCGGCCGAAATCCTTGACGATGTTGCGGATGCGGATGTCCATCGGAAACCCTCAACGGCGATGCGTGCCGGCGATCTCGTCGGCGTAGCGCCATTCGAGAAGGGCCTTGAGCGCGAGAGTGACGAGAGCGAGAAGCGCCAGCAGCGACGCGATCGTGAAGGCGCCGACCGCGTCATATTCGTTGTAGAGCACCTCCACCTGCAGCGGCATGGTGTTGGTGAGGCCGCGGATATGGCCCGAGATCACCGAGACCGCGCCGAACTCGCCCATCGCCCGCGCATTGCACAACAGCACGCCGTAGAGCAGGCCCCATTTGATGTTGGGGAGCGTGACGCGGAGAAACGTCTTCAGTCCGCCCGCACCCAGCGACAGCGCCGCCTCCTCGTCGGTCGTCCCCTGCTCCTCCATCAGCGGGATCAGTTCGCGCGCGACGAAGGGCAGCGTGACGAAGACGGTCGCGAGCACGATGCCGGGCACGGCGAAGACGATCTCCCATCCCCAGGATCGAACCGTCGGGCCGAGCAGGCCATGCGCGCCGAACAGAAGGACGTAGACCAGGCCCGCCACGACCGGGGACACCGAAAAGGGCAGGTCGATCAGGCTCACGAGGAAGCTCTTCCCCTTGAACTCGTATTTCGCGATGCACCAGGCGGCCGCGATGCCGAAGACGACGTTCACCGGAACCGCGATCGCCGCGACCGTCAGCGTGAGGCGGATCGCCGCCAGAGCGTCCTCCTCGCGAAGCGCGGCCAGATAGCCCTCCGCCCCTTTCCGGAAGGCTTCGACGAAGACGACGACGAGCGGCAGCACGAGGAACGAAGCGAGGAAGAAGACGGCGAGCGCGATCAGCAAGCCCTTCAGCGCGGGCGGATCCTCCGTGGCGGGCCGGGAACGGACGGCCGCCGAAGCCTGCGGCCGTTCAGCGGACATGGCCGTATCTCCGGCGCGTCCATGATCCGAGGGCGTTGAGCGCCAGCAGGATCAGGAAGGAGACCGCGAGCATGGTCAGCGCGATCGCGGTGGCCCCGGCATCATCATGCTCTTCGAGCTTCACGACGATCAGCAGCGGCGCGATCTCCGAGACGAAGGGAATGTTGCCCGCGATGAAGATGACCGAACCGTATTCCCCCACGCCGCGGGCGAAGGACATCGCGACGCCCGTGAGGATCGCGGGGATCAGGGGCGGCAGAAGCACCGTGAAGATGGTCCGGACGCGCCCGGCGCCCAGCGTCGCGGCGGCCTCCTCGATCTCCTGTTCGGCTTCCGCGAGCACGGGCTGGACGGTCCGCACCACGAAGGGCAGGCCGACGAAGACCAGAGCGATGAAGATGCCGAGCGGCGTGTAGGCGATCTTGATCCCGTAAGGGACGAAGAGCGAACCGATCCAGCCGTTCGGCGCATGAAGCGCCGCCAGCGCGATGCCCGCGACCGCCGTGGGCAGCGCGAAGGGCAGGTCGACCGCCGCGTCGAGGAGCCGACGACCCGGAAAGGAATAACGGACGAGCACCCAGGCGACGATCACGCCGAAGATCCCGTTCAGCGCCGCCGCGGCGAGCGACAGGCCGAAGCTCGTCTTCAAGGCGGCGAAGATGCGCGGTTCGAGAGCGAGCCGCAGCACGCCGTCCGGGCCCGCGGCGCCGGCGCGCAGCACGAGCGCCGCGAGCGGCAGCATCACGATCAGCCCCAGCATCGTCAGGGTGATTCCCGCCGAGATGCCGAAGCCCGGGATCACGCTCCTTCTTCGCGACGGGCGCAAACGGCGTTCTCCGGGTGAAACGATCGTCGAACCGAGGCCATGTCTGCGGGAACTCCGACGTTCGAGACGGTGGGGAAGGCGCTGCGTTCGCCGTTCGGGGAAACCTGCCGGGGAAATCTGCCGGCCGCGTACCTTCCCTAGCGTCAATCATTTTTCCGGAGCGTCAAGGTCGATGTTCGGTTGACAAGCCCGCCCCGGACGGATGCTCTCTCCGCCCCGGCCGAAGCGCGAACGGACGCGGTTCGGTCCGGAACGCGGAGGAACCGCGCCAAGACGGAAGCCGTCCATGCCGAACCATCTCTTCGATCTGATTCTCGGCCGCGTCCCCGGGTCCGACCGGACCTTGGCGGAAACCGCCTCTGGCGAGCGCCGCACCTATTCCGACGTCCTCGACCGCGCCGCGCGACATGCCGCCGTGCTGGCCGGCATGGGGCTCGTCCCGGGCGACCGGATCTGCATCCAGATCGAGAAGTCCGTCGAGGCGATCGCCTTGAAGCTCGGCGCGATCCGGGCGGGCGTGATCTTCGTGCCGCTCAACACGGCCTATACGCCGGCCGAGATCGCCTATTTCGTCGGCGACGCGGAGCCGAAGCTCCTCGTCTGCGACCCCGGGCGCAGGGAGGCGCTGCGGGAGGCGGCGTCCGCGGTCGGCGCCCGCATCGAGACGCTCGACCCGAACGGGGAAGGCTCGCTCGCCGAACTCGCCGATCTCGCCGTCGGCACGGTGCCCGCGGCCGAACGCGGGCCGGACGACATCGCCGCGATCCTCTACACCTCCGGCACGACCGGGCGGTCGAAGGGCGCGATGCTGAGCCACGACAATCTGGCCTCCAACGCGCTCGCCCTCGTCGCGCATTGGCGCTTCACGTCCGACGACGTTCTGCTGCACGCCCTGCCGATCTATCACACGCACGGCCTCTTCGTGGCGATCAACGTCGTGCTTCTGTCCGGCGCCTCGATGATCTTCCTGCCGAAATTCGACGCGGATCAGGTCATGCGGCTGATGCCGCGCGCCACCACGATGATGGGCGTTCCGACCTTCTACACGCGCCTGCTCCAGCATCCCGGCCTCACGCCGGAAGCGACCGCGCATATGCGCCTCTTCGTCTCGGGCTCCGCCCCGCTTCTCGCCGACACGCACCGCGACTGGAGCGCGAAGACGGGCCACGCCATCCTCGAACGCTACGGCATGACCGAGACCAACATGAACACCTCGAACCCCTATGACGGGGACAGGGTGCCGGGCACGGTCGGCCTGCCGCTGCCGGGCGTCTCGCTGCGCATCGCCGATCCCGAGACCGGCGCGGTCCTGCCGCAGGGCGAGATCGGCATGATCGAGGTCAAGGGCCCGAACGTCTTCAAGGGCTATTGGCGCATGCCCGAGAAGACCGCCTCGGAGTTCCGCGCCGACGGCTTCTTCATCACGGGCGACCTCGGCAAGGTCGACGCGCGCGGCTACGTCCACATCGTCGGCCGCGGCAAGGATCTGATCATCACGGGCGGCTTCAACGTCTATCCGAAGGAGATCGAGACGGAGATCGACGCGGTTCCCGGCGTGATCGAGAGCGCCGTCGTCGGCGTGCCGCATCCCGATTTCGGCGAGGGCGTCGTCGCCGTGCTGGTCCGCGAGAAGGGCGCCGCCGTAGACGAAGCGCGGATCGTCACCGAACTGTCGGGCAAGCTCGCCAAATTCAAGCAGCCGAAGCGCGTCTTCGTCGTCGACGAACTCCCCCGCAACACCATGGGCAAGGTGCAGAAGAACGTGCTGCGCGACGCCTACAAATCCCTCTTTCAATCCTGAGCGACCGATGACCCTCAAGATCTACGGCGTCCCGCGCTCCCGCGCCTTCCGTCCGCTTTGGCTCGCCCATGAGGCGGGGATCCCCTTCGAACTCGTTCCGGTCGACCAACGCAAGGGCGAGCAGCACGATCCCGCCTTTCTCGCGGTCAATCCGAACGGCCACATCCCCGCGATCGACGACGACGGCCTCGTGCTCTGGGAATCGATGGCGATCACGCTCTACCTCGCGAAGAAGCGGGGCGGCCCGCTCGCCCCGAAGGATCTCGCCGAAGACGGCCTGATGACCATGTGGAGCTTCTGGGCCGTGACGGAGGTCGAGAGCCACGCGCTGCAGATCCTCTACAATCGCGCCCTGCGTCCCGAGGCGGAGCGGAACGAAGCCGCCGCGATCGCGGCGATCGACACGCTGCGCAAGCCGACCGCGATCCTCGAGAAGCATCTCGCCGACAGGGATTTCCTCGTCGGCGACCGCTTCACCGTCGCCGACCTCAATGTCGCCGCGGTCTATTCCTACGCCGTGCCCGCGCCGGAAGCGTTCGCGGCGGCGCCGCGCGTCCGCGCCTGGCTCGATGCGGCCTTGGCGCGGCCCGCGGTCGCCGCGGCGCGCAACGGCTGAGGTCGAGCAACGGAGCCCTCATGAACGTCGCCCCCGAAAGAACGCACGCGCGTTACCGCGGTTTGATGCCGTCGCGGTCGGGGGGCGGCGGTTCGAAATGGGCCACGATCGCCGGGGTCGTGCTGTTCGGCCTTTCGCTGGCCGTGCTCTGGACGCTGATCCGCGAAGCGAGCGTGGCGGACGTGAAGACGGCGCTGCGCGCCGTCTCGCCGGAGCAGTTCCTCTTCGCGCTGCTCTGCACGGTGGTGAGCTATCTCCTGCTCACGGGCTACGACGCGCTCGCCCTGCGGCAGCTCAGAGCCGACATCCCCTATCGCACGACGGCGCTCGCCTCCTTCACGAGCTATGCCGTCTCCTTCACCCTCGGCTTCCCCCTGGTGACCGGCGGAACCGTCCGCTACTGGATCTACGCCCCCCGCGGCCTCTCGGCGGCCAAGGTCGCGAGCCTCACCTTGATCGCGGGGGTCACCTTCCTGCTCGGCATGGGGCTCGTGATCGGCACGGGCCTGATCGTGCGGCCGGAGGAATTGGGACGCATCAACGCCCTGCCCGCGACGGTGAACCGGCTCATCGGGGCGGCCTTGCTCGTCGGCATTCTGCTCTATCTGGTTTGGGTCGCGATGAAGCGCCGGGCGGTCAGGATCCAGCGCTGGCTGATCCAGCTGCCGACCCTGCCCGTCAGCCTCGGACAGCTCGCGCTGGGAACGCTCGACGTCTTCGCCGCGGCGGGCGTGCTCTATGTCCTGCTGCCCGACGGCCACGGCATTCCCTTCACGAGCTTCGCGGCCGTCTACGCCTTCGCCTGCATCCTCGGGATCGTGAGCCATTCGCCGGGCGGCCTCGGCGTGTTCGAAGCGACGATGCTGCTCGCCTTCACGCAGGTGCCGCGCGAGAGCATGATCGGCGCGCTGCTGCTGTTCCGCCTCTGCTATTATCTCCTGCCCTTCGTGGTCGCTCTGGCGCTGCTCGGGGCCTATGAGATCGCCGGGCGCGTCGCCCGATATCGCGAGGGCAGCGAGGCGCCGGAGGACGAGGAAGCGGGACGCACGCCATGAACGGGACCACCGTGCCGGACAACGACCTGCTCGCCCAAGCGTTGGAAGCGCTTCCCGATCCGGTGATCCTCGTCGACCGTCGCGCCTCCGTGGTCTTCGCCAACGGCCCGTCGCGCGCGGCCTTTCCCTCGCTGCGACAGGGAAGCCCGCTCGCCTTCGCGCTGCGCATGCCCGAAGCGGTCGATGCGGTGGAACGGGCCTTGCGCGGCGAGGCGGTCGTCGACATCGAATTCACGGCGCGGGGCGCCGTCGATCGGACCTTCGCCCTGCGCGCCTGCCCGCTCGGGACCGCCCGTCCCGCAGACCGCTCCGGCCCCGCCGCGATCGTCACGCTGCGCGACCGCACCGCGGCGATCAAGCTGGAGGCGATGCGCGTCGACTTCATCGCCAATGCCAGCCATGAGCTGCGCACGCCCCTCGCCTCGCTGCTCGGCTTCATCGAGACGCTGCAGGGGCCCGCGAAGGGCGATGCGGCCGCTCAGGAACGCTTTCTCGCGATCATGCTGGCGCAGGCCGAACGCATGAAGCGTCTCGTCGACGATCTTCTGTCCCTCTCGCGCGCGGAATTGAACGCCCATCGCCGCCCGACCGACCGGGTCGACATCGGAACGGTGGTCGCGCAGATCGTCGATTCCTCCGCGCGTCCCGCCGAGAAGCGGGGCGTCGCGCTCCGTTTCGACAAGGCCGGGGAACCGCTGGTCTGCGCGGGCGACCGGGACGAACTCCTGCGGGTCGTCGAGAACCTCGTCGAAAACGCCGTCCGATACGGCGGATCCGGCGGGGCCGTGGATCTCACGGTCCGACGGATCCGCTCCGCGGAGCGGGACGAGATCGAATTCGCGGTCAAGGACTACGGCCCGGGGATCGAGGCCGAACACCTGCCCCGCCTCACCGAACGCTTCTACCGGGTCGACGGGGCCGTCGGTCGGGAGAAGGGCGGCACGGGCCTCGGCCTCGCCATCGTGAAGCACATCGTCAACCGCCACGGCGGTCGTCTCGCCGTCGAGAGCCGCCCCGGCGAGGGAGCCTGCTTCCGCGTCGTCATCCCCGCGCTCACGACCTGAAACGCGGAAGGCGGGCCCGAGGCCCGCCTTCACCGTCACGCCGGCATCGACGCACGGCCGTTTCAGCGCTTCCGGCGATCGCTCGACGGCTGATAGGCCACCTTGCCGTGGAAGGTGCAGTAAGGCGTCCCGATCGGGGAGGGAGCGCCGCAGAAGCGGAATTCCGGCGTGGACGGGTCGCCGAGCGGCCAGCGGCACATCGACTCCCGCAATTCCATGATCGTCACCCGCTCCGACATCGGAACGACGACCTCCGCGACGGGCTCCGGACGATATTCGACGATCGGCATCGCCTGAGGCGTCGCCTTCGGCTTCAGGGCCAGATTGCCCCTCACCATCGTCATCGGATGGCTGGGCGCCCGGGTGACGGGCTTCCTGACCCGCGGCACGGAGCTCGACGGCGCCTTCGCACGCCCCGAAAGGCCGAGGCGATGGACCTTGCCGATGACCGCGTTGCGCGTGATGCCGTGGCCCAATTCGCCGGCGATCTGGCTCGCGCTCAACCCTTGGTTCCAGAGCTTCTTGAGCAGCTCGACGCGCTCGTCGGTCCAGGACATCTTTTCCCACTCCCGTCACGCCGAGCCATGGCCGCAAAAAACCGTGCGCGAACCCGGAGGGCGTCACGGTGAAGAGCGTCAGGAACGGCGAAGTCCCCAGATTTCGTGTCTGACTTGACGAGAACCTACAAGAACTCGGGCCTGCCTTCCAATGCGCCGGACTCTCCCGCACCGGTTTTCCCCAGCGATCGGCTGGGGAAACGACGGCCGCGAATCGGTCCGCGGCTTGACAAGGCGAGATTGACAGCCCAGCGGCCCTTCCTAATATGCGCAGCCGGTGCCGCCCTCTCGGGCGGCATTCGATTTTTCGAGGCCGAGAAAGGGACCGAGCCATGACGGGAGAGAGCCGGACGTCAGCTTTGCTGCCGACCTTCGCGCGCGTGGATCTCTCCTTCGAGCGAGGCGAGGGGCCTTGGCTCTTCACGCCTTCGGGCGAGCGCTATCTCGACTTCGCCGCGGGCATCGCCGTCAATTCGCTCGGCCATTCGCATCCGCATCTGGTCAAGGCGCTGCAGGAGCAGGCGGCCAAGCTCTGGCACGTCTCGAACCTCTACACGATCCCCGACGGCGAGAAGCTCGCGCGGCGGCTCGTCGAGGCGACCTTCGCCGACACCGTCTTCTTCACCAATTCGGGCGCGGAAGCTCTCGAATGCGCGATCAAGACGGCGCGCAAATACCATGCGGCGAACGGGCATCCCGAGCGCTACCGGCTCGTGACCTTCGAAGGCGCCTTCCACGGCCGCACCCTCGCGACCATCGCCGCAGGCGGGCAGAAGAAGTATCTCGAAGGCTTCGGCCCCAAGGTCGAGGGCTTCGATCAGGTGCCCTTCGGCGACCACGAGGCGCTGAAGGCCGCGATCGGCCCGGAGACCGCAGGCATCCTCATCGAACCCGTGCAGGGCGAAGGCGGCGTGCGCGCCGTTCCGCCGCAATGCCTGCGCGGCCTGCGGGAGTTGTGCGACGAGCACGGCATCCTGTTGATCTTCGACGAGGTGCAGACCGGGGTCGGCCGCTCGGGCAAGCTCTTCGCGCATCAGCGCGTGGGCGTGACCCCCGACATCATGGCCGTCGCCAAGGGCATCGGCGGCGGCTTTCCGCTCGGCGCATGCCTCGCCACCTTCGAGGCGGGCAAGGGCATGACGGCCGGCACGCACGGCACCACCTACGGCGGCAATCCGCTCGCCATGGCGGCGGGCAACGCCGTGCTCGACGTGGTGCTCGAACCGGGCTTTCTCGACCATGTCGAACGCATGTCGCTGCTGATGAAGCAGCGCCTCGCCGAGATGAAGGACAAGCACCCCGCGGTGATCGCGGAGATCCGCGGCGAGGGCCTGCTCCTCGGCATCAGGACGAAATGCGTCAACACGGATCTCGTCGCGGCGCTGCGCGCGGAAAAGCTTCTGTCCGTCGGGGCGGGCGACAATGTCGTCCGTCTGCTGCCGCCGCTGATCATCGACGAGGCGATCGTCGCCGACGCCATGGGCCGGCTCGACCGGGCCTGCGCGCGGATCGAAGCCGCGCAGGCCGCGGCCGCCGAAGGAGCGGCGTGATGAGCGGGAACGACGTCAGGCATTTTCTCGACCTCGCCGATTTCTCCGGCGAGGACCTGCGCCGCGTGCTCGACGGGGCGGCGGCGATCAAGTCCCGTCGGAAGAAGGGCGAGATCGCGAAGGATCGTCCGCTCGTCGGCAAGACGCTGGCGATGATCTTCGATCGCCCCTCGACCCGCACCCGCGTCTCCTTCGACGTCGGCATGCGGGAACTCGGCGGCGAGACGCTGATGCTCACGGGCGCGGAAATGCAGCTCGGCCGCGGCGAGACGATCGGCGACACCGCCCGCGTGCTCTCCCGCTTCGTCGACGCGATCATGATCCGCTCGCTCGACCACGCCTCCGTCAGGGAGCTCGCGGAGAATGCGACGATCCCGGTCATCAACGGGCTCACCAAGGTCTCCCATCCCTGCCAGGTCATGGCGGACGTGATGACCTTCGAAGAGCATCGCGGGCCGATCCGCGGGCGCCACGTGGCCTGGACGGGGGACTCCAACAACGTGCTGGCGTCATGGGTCCATGCCGCGGCGCGTTTCGACTTCCGCCTGACGATCGCGACGCCCGACGAACTCGCCCCGCCGGCGCAGCTCATCTCCTGGGCGCGTCGCGAAGGGGCCAAGGTCACCGTCACCAAGGACGCCTTCGACGCCGTGGACGGGGCCGACGCCGTCGTCACCGACTGCTGGGTCTCGATGGGCGACGAGGATGCGGGCCGCCGCCACAATCTCCTCGCCCCCTATCAGGTGAACGCGAAGCTCATGCGCGCCGCCTCGGACGAGGCGATCTTCATGCATTGCCTTCCCGCCCATCGCGGGGAAGAGGTGACGGACGAGGTCATGGACGGGCCTCGGTCCGTCGTGTTCGACGAGGCCGAGAACCGCCTGCATGCGCAGAAGGGCATTCTGGCCTGGTGCCTCGGAGCGCTCGAGCGATGATCGACGACGTCAGGGCCGCGCCCGACGATCGCATCCTTCCCTTCGCCGTCGAAGCGCTGGACGTGCGCGGACGCATCCTGCGTCTCGGCCCGGCGATGGATGCGATCCTGGACCGTCATGACTATCCCCATGCGGTGTCGCGGCTCCTCGGCGAGGCGACGGCGCTCGCGGTGCTGCTCGGCTCCTCGCTGAAATTCGAAGGCCGCTTCCAGCTTCAGACCAAGTCCGACGGGCTCGTCGACATGCTCGTGGTGGATTTCGACCTTCCCGACTCGGTCCGCGCCTATGCCCGCTTCGATCGCGAGGCGGTTCTCGCGGCGGGCGAACTCTCGCCGGCGCAGCTTCTGGGCAAGGGCCATCTCGGCTTCACCATCGATCAGGGCCCGCAGATGTCCCGCTATCAGGGCATCGTCGCGCTGGACGGCCAAGGCCTCGAAGAGGCCGCCCATCTCTATTTCCGCCAGTCCGAGCAGATCCCCACGCGCGTCCGTCTCGCCGTGGGCGAGGTGATGCCGCACGGCGGCGGCGCGAAGCCCGCATGGCGGGCGGGCGGAATCCTCGTCCAGTTCATCCCGACCTCGCCCGACCGGATGCGGCAGGCCGATCTCCATCCGGGCGACGCGCCCGAAGGCGCGGAGATCCTCACGGGCGGCGAAGACGACGCCTGGGTCGAGGCGCGCTCTCTGGCGGAGACCGTCGAGGATCACGAACTCGTCGACCCGATGCTGACGAGCGAGGAGCTTCTCTTCCGGCTCTTCCACGAACGCGGCGTGAAGGTCTTCGAGGATCAGGGCGTCGCGGAGCGCTGCCGCTGCTCCCGCGGGCGCATCCTCGCCATGCTGCGCAGCTTCACGCCGGAGGAGCGCCGCTCCATGGTCGGCGACGACGGCGCCGTCGGCGTCACCTGCGAATTCTGCTCGACGCGCTATCACGTCGCTCCCGAGGAGATCGGTGCGGGCGACGGCGAGGACGCGGCCTCGACGCCCTGAAGCCGCGCGCTTCCCGCCCTGCGGACGCCGGAACGGCGTTCAGCGCCTCGCCTCTTCGATGATCCCCCGGATGAAGGTCACCCCGCGTTCGAGCTGGGCGAGATCGATGTATTCGTCCGGCCGATGCGCCTGATCGATGCTGCCCGGCCCGCAGACGACGGTCGGAATCCCCTCCCGCCGGAAATGACCGGATTCCGTGGCGAAGGGCACCGTGATCGTGGCGTTCTTGCCCGCAAGCCGCAGCGCGAGCGTCTCGGCGGGCGACCCGGCCATCGGCGCGAGACCGGGAACGTCGACCATCATGGTCGTCGTCACCGAACTCGGATGCCCGTGGATCGACATCTTGGGAACGACGACCTCTTCGGCATGCCGCGCGATGCGGCGGACGACGGCGGCGACGTCCGTGTCCGGCAGGCCGCGGATCTCCCAGTCGATCGTGCAGAGATCGGGGACGATGTTGCGGGCATTGCCTCCGTTGATCTTGCCGACATGCAGCGTCGCATGAGGCGGATCGAAACGGCCCGACGCATCCCCCGCCGCGCGCAGTTCCGCGGCCGCGCGTTCGAGTTCGTTGATGAATTCGACGGCTCCGAGGATCGCGCTGGCCCCGAGATGGGGCTTGGAGGAATGGGCCTCGTGGCCGCGGATCTCGGTGAAGAAGCAGCTCGCGCCCTTGTGTGCGTCCGCGACCTGCAGTTCGGTCGGCTCGCCCACGATCACGATCCCGGGACGCGGAAGATCGACGCCCATGCGGGCGATCGTGTCGACGACGCCGAGACAGGTCGTCTCCTCGTCATAGGACAGCATGATGTGGATCGGCCGGCGCAGTCCGGCGGTCTTCATCTCGGGCACGAGCGCCAGCACGATCGCCGCGAAGCCCTTCATGTCGACCGCGCCGCGGCCGTAGGCCCGACCGCCCTCGACGCGCAGCGTGAAGGGATCGCTCGTCCAGACCTGTCCCGCGACGGGCACGACGTCGGTATGGCCCGACAGCACGATGCCGCCGTCCGTCGCGGGGCCGATCGTGGCGAAGAGCGTCGCCTTGTCGCCCGCCGCGTTCGGCACGCGGATCACGGTGACGCCCTCGGCCTCGAGCCGCGCCTGCACCCAATCCTGAAGCGGCAGGTTGGACCGGTCCGACACCGTGTCGAAGGCGACGAGCCGTTCGAGGATCGTCAGAACCGTGTCGAGCATCATGCGCCCTCGTCGCCGCGCGGGCTCAATGAAGCACGCGCCGCCCTTCCCGGGGACCGTCCAGGGAGAAGGCGGGGATGTCCACGGCGAAGGTCTCGCCCGAAGCCGACACCATGAAATACTGCCCGACCATGATGCCCTCGGGCGTACCGAGCGGGCAGCCGCTCGTGTAATTGAAGGTCTCGCCCGGCCGGATGACGGGCTGCTTGCCCACCACGCCCTCGCCGCGGACTTCCTGCACCTGCCCGTTGGCGTCGGTGATCCGCCAATAGCGCGCCTGCAGCTTCACCGCCTCGTCGCCGCGATTGACGATCGCGACGTCATAGGCCCAGAACCAGCGGCCGCTGCGGGGCGAGGATTCGTGTTCGAGATAGCTCGGCGTGACGATCACTTCGATGTCCCGCGTCACGGCCCGATAGCTCACGGTCGGCTCCTCGTCCTCTCTCGCTTCGTCCTGTAAGGCCCCGCATCCGTCCCGGTCAATGCGCTTCCTTACGGACGCGGAAGACGAGCAGGTCGTCGCCGGGGCCGCCCGCACGCTCCAACCAGTCCGGCGGGGCCGTCCTGAGGGCGTCCATGAAGGGGCCGGCGTGAGGATGAGCTCGGCACAGAACGACATAATCGATACCCCTCCCGACGATCGCCCGCCGCGCGTTTTCGACCGTCCCGTTCATGATCGCCTCTCCGAAATCGTTGCCGCGTCCGAACCGGTGATGCGGAGAGGAGATCACGTCGTGAGGCGTCCAGACGAGCACGGTCGGACCGCTCCAGATCGGGCCGAGCACGAGCCCCTTCGGCAGAGCGGCCAACACCCCGTAGTCGCCCGCATCGTCGCAGGCGCCGTCGCCCCCCGCCGAAACCCGGTCGACCGCCGCCGTTTCGACCCGCACCGACGGTGTGCTCGCGGCGGACGTTGCGGACGAAGCGGCGGAGCGGGTCGCATTCAGCGGAACATGGCTCGTCGCGACGATCGCCGTCGCGGCGAGCATCCCCCCGACCGCGACGGGCATGGAGGCGAGCTTCGCGCGATGCAGAAGGAGCACGGCGGCCGCGGCGATCGGGCCGATCGCCGCGGCATTGGCGAGGAAGAGACCGCGGATCGCGACCCAGCCGATCACCGTCAGCACCGCGAGGCAAAGGCCGAACTCCGTCGCCGCACGGCGACGGCCGGGGCTGAGCAGCGCGATCAGGACCGCGCCCGCGAGCCCGAGAACGGGCGGCAGGATCGTCATCAGTTCGCCGACACCCCGCGGCCCGCTCCGCATCAGGACGCTCAACGACGACAGTTCCTGGGTGTGACCGACCCAGGGCGACAGGGCTTCGGACCCGGTCGCGCCCGCAAGCCCGCCCAGACAGGACGGCGCGACGCCGAGGACCAGCCCCCAGCCGAGCATGGCCGCGCCCGCCAGCACGACGCACCTGCCCCCCGGATTCCTCCCGCGCGTCAGCGTCGCGCAGACGCGCAGGACGAGAAGCCCGGCGGTCACGAGAAACACGATGCGCGGCGTCGGCCCGTCGCAGGCGGTCACGGCGAGTTGCGCGGGATGGAAGGTGAGCGGAAAAGCCGCGAGCAAGGTGACCGACGCGCCCGTCGCATAGGCGGCGACGCCCCCTCGGTCCCGGCCGAGCAGAAGGTCCCCCGCGAAGAGCAGTCCGACGAAGCCGAGCACCACGACGGTGTCGAGCCCGACCGCGAAGGCCGCTCCGGTGAAGATCCCCGCGAGGCCCGCGGCCCGCGGTCGCTCGCGTTCGAGCGCGAAGGCGAGGGCGGCGAGCCCGAGAACCGCCTGCAGGCCGTGATGATCGATCCGACCGGGCAGGAATTGCCCGACGACGCCCGCGGCGAAGCCGAGCAGCACGGCCGCGGGCATCGCTTCATGCCCGCCGAGCCGCCGCGCGATCCGCGCCGCGACACAGGCCGATGCGGCCCACAAGAGCGGCGGCCAGAGCATCAAGGCGGCCTTTTCGGCGAGCGCGGGCCCGAACAGGGGAGCGACGAGCAGGATGATCGCGGCGAGCGGCGCGTCCGGAAGACGCGACCAATGCGTCGGCACCGTCTGCGGCGGATCGAGGCGGTGCGGCACGGTGTCGAACCATCCCTGCCCCGCGACCAGATCGCGGACCTGAACGAGCCGCATCGCGTCGTCCGGATCGAGGAACCGCGTGCCGAGCGGCGCGGGGTCCATGAAGCCGTGCGCGACGAGGCCGAGAGGCAGCAGGAGACCGAGGCGCAAAGCGCGTCTCGCCCCGTCGGATTTCGGGCGGAAGGAACGTCCGGCAATGACCATCGGCGCAATGAACGGAGAAAGAAGCTCGATCCCGGGACACTGAACGCAGACCGCGTCGCGGGCAACGAAAAACCCGCGCGGATCGCTCCGCGCGGGTTTCATGGTTCACGAAAGGAAGGAGGTCAGTCCTTCTTGGCGTTCGCGCGCTTGAGCGCGGCGCCGAGGATGTCGCCGAGCGAGGCGCCGGCATCCGCCGAGCCGTACTGAGCGATCGCTTCCTTCTCTTCGGCCATTTCGAGCGCCTTGATCGAGACCTGCACCTTGCGCGACTTGCGGTCGAACATGATGACGCGGGCGTCGAGCTTCTCGCCGGCGGCGAAGCGCTCGGGGCGC
>JAIXTT010000115.1 GCA_027483795.1 Hyphomicrobiales bacterium | reverse complement strand
GCGTTCACCACCTACGGCACCTGCGGCATCAAGGTCTGGATCTTCAAGGGCGAGATCCTCGAGCATGACCCGATGGCTCAGGATCGGCGCATGAACGACGAAGGCGGCCGCTCCGGCGGTCGTCGCGATCAGGCGTGATCCGCGGGTAAGGAGTCGAAAAAATGCTTCAGCCCAAGAAGACCAAGTTCCGCAAGCAGTTCAAGGGCCGCATCTCCGGCACCGCGAAGGGCGGGACCAATCTGGACTTCGGCCAGTTCGGCCTGAAGGCCCTCGAGCCGGAGCGCATCACCGCGCGCCAGATCGAGGCCGCGCGTCGTGCGCTCACCCGTCACATGAAGCGTGCGGGCCGCGTGTGGATCCGCGTGTTCCCGGACGTCCCGGTTTCGTCGAAGCCCGCCGAAGTCCGTATGGGCAAGGGCAAGGGCGCGCCGGAGTTCTGGGCCTGCCGCGTGAAGCCCGGCCGCATCATGTTCGAGATCGACGGCGTGTCCGACGAGATCGCGCGTGAGGCGCTGACGCTCGCGGCGGCGAAACTGCCGATCAAGACCCGCTTCGTGCAGCGCATTGCCGAGTGAGGGGAAACCGATGAAGAACGATCAACGGAAATCCGACCTCGCGGCGATGTCGGTGGATCAGCTCCAGGAAGAGCTCGTGAAGCTCAAGAAGGAGCAGTTCAACCTGCGCTTCCAGAAGGCGACGGGCCAGCTCGAGAACACCGCCCGCGTGCGTGAGGTTCGGCGCGACATCGCGCGCGTCCGCACCCATGCCCGGGCCAAGACCGCTTCCGCGGTTCAGGCGTAAGGAGAGAGCGATGCCGAAGCGCATTCTGCAGGGCGTCGTCGTCAGCGACAAGCAGGACAAGACCATCGTGGTCAAGGTGGAGCGCCGCTTCACCCACCCGCTTTTCAAGAAGACGGTCCGTCGTACCAAGAACTACCACGCCCATGACGAGGCGAACCGATGCAAGGTCGGGGACGAAGTCCGCATCGTCGAGTCGGCTCCCATTTCGCGCCTGAAGCGCTGGGTGGTACTGGACGAAGCGGCCGCATCGTAATATACGGCGCGGCTCTACAAGGCATTTGGGGACGTCAGATCCCCGTCAGGCGAAGTCCGGCAGGTCGCCAACAACTCTGCCGGAAACCGGTCTGAGACACAGAAAGGATCAAGGCCATGATCCAGATGCAGACGAATCTCGACGTCGCGGACAATTCCGGCGCGCGTCGTGTGATGTGCATCAAGGTCCTCGGCGGCTCCAAGCGTAAATACGCGGGGGTCGGCGACATCATCGTCGTTTCCATCAAGGAAGCCATTCCGCGCGGTCGCGTGAAGAAGGGCGACGTGATGAAGGCGGTGGTCGTGCGTACGGCGAAGGACATCCGTCGCACCGACGGTTCGGTCATCCGCTTCGACCGCAACGCCGCGGTTCTGATCAACAATCAGAAGGAGCCGGTCGGCACCCGTATCTTCGGACCGGTGCCCCGCGAGCTCCGCGCCAAGAACCACATGAAGATCATTTCGCTCGCGCCGGAGGTGCTCTGATGGCTGCGAAGATCAAGAAGGGCGACAAGGTCGTCGTTCTCACGGGCCGTGATGCCGGCAGGTCCGGCGAGGTCCTGCAGGTGATGCCGAAGGAGACGCGCGCCGTCGTCCGCGGGATCAACCTCGTGAAGCGCCACACCAAGCCGACCCAGACGTCGGAGGGCGGGATCATCTCCAAGGAGGCGTCCGTCCATCTGTCGAACCTGGCGATCGCCGATCCCAAGGACGGCAAGGCCACCCGCGTCGGGTTCAAGATTCTCGAAGACGGCCGCAAGGTCCGTTTCGCCAAGCGTTCGGGGGACCTGATCGATGGCTGATACCGCTCTCGAGCCGCGGCTGAAGAAGATCTACACGGACGTCGTGCGTCCGAAGCTGATCGAAGAATTCGGCTACAAGAATCCGATGCAGGTTCCCACCATCGAGAAGGTGGTGCTGAACATGGGCGTCGGCGAAGCCACGGGCGACACCAAGAAGGTGCAGGTCGCCGCCGCCGATCTCGCTCTCATCGCGGGCCAGAAGCCCGTCGTGACGCGGGCTCGGAAGGCGATCGCGCAGTTCAAGGTCCGCGAGAACATGCCGATCGGCGCGAAGGTCACCCTTCGCTCGGCGCGCATGTACGAGTTTCTCGACCGTCTCGTGACGATCGCGCTTCCTCGCGTCCGCGACTTCCGGGGCCTGAACCCGAAGTCGTTCGACGGTCGCGGCAACTACGCGCTCGGCATCAAGGAACACCTCGTGTTCCCCGAGATCAACTACGACAAGGCGGAAGCCGTGTGGGGGATGGACATCATCATCTGCACGTCGGCCGATTCCGACGACGAAGCCCGCGCTCTTCTGCGCGCCTTCAACTTCCCGTTCCGGCAGTAAGAGCCCCGCTCTTAGACGCGGACACCAGGAGAAACCCATGGCGAAGAAAAGCTCGATCGAGAAGAACAAGCGCCGCATGAAGATGGCCAAGGCTTTCGCCGGCCGTCGCGAGCGCCTTCTGGCCGTCGCCAACGACGAGTCGAAGTCGATGGAGGAGCGTTTCACCGCGCGCCTCAAGCTTGCGGAACTTCCGCGCAATTCGAGCCCGAACCGCATCCGCAATCGTTGCGAAGTGACGGGTCGGCCGCGCGCCTATTACCGCAAGTTGAAGATGTCGCGCATCGCGCTGCGCGAACTCGGTTCGAAGGGCCTGATTCCGGGCCTGACGAAGTCGAGCTGGTGAGGAGGACCGACAGATGGCAGTGAATGATCCCGTCGGTGATATGCTCACCCGCATCCGCAATGCCCAGCTTCGTCGCAAGGGCAAGGTTTCGACGCCGGGCTCCCGCCTGCGCGCCAACGTTCTCGACGTGTTGCAGTCCGAGGGTTACATCCGGGGCTACTCCACGACCGAGTTCGGCAACGGCCGCACGGAGTTCGAGATCGAACTGAAGTATTTCGACGGCGAGCCCGTGATCCGGACCATCGAGCGCGTCTCGAAGCCCGGTCGGCGCGTCTATGCCTCCGTCAACGCCATGCCGCGCGTTGCCAACGGTCTCGGCATCACCATCCTTTCGACTCCGAAGGGCGTGATGGCGGACCACGAGGCTCGGGAAAAGAACGTCGGCGGCGAAGTGCTCTGCACGGTCTTCTGATCGGCAGGGTTCAACGCAGTCACGGAGAGACAGAATGTCCCGTATCGGAAAGAAGCCCGTCCCGGTTCCGGCCGGCGTCACGGCGGCCGTCGAAGGCCAGAAGATCAAGGTGAAGGGCGCCAAGGGCGAGCTCGCCTTCAATGCGCCCGACGACGTCGTCGTTTCGTTCGCCGACGGCCAGATCGCCGTTCAGCCGCGTGACGAGTCGAAGCGCGCCCGCGCCATGTGGGGGATGACCCGTTCGCAGGTCGCCAACCTCGTCGAGGGCGTCTCGAAGGGTTACGAGAAGAAGCTCGAGATCAACGGCGTCGGCTACAAGGCCGCTGTCGCCGGAAAGATCCTGAAGCTCTCGCTCGGCTACAGCCACGACATCGACTACGACATCCCGGCCGGCATCACGATCACGACGCCGAAGCCGACGGAGGTCATCGTCGCGGGGATCGACAAGCAGGCGGTCGGCCAGACCGCGGCCGAGATCCGCGATTTCCGCGGCCCCGAGCCCTATCAGGGCAAGGGCGTCAAATATGCCGGCGAGTTCATCTTCCGCAAGGAAGGCAAGAAGAAGTAAAGGGGGCTCGACATGGCGAACAGCAAGCTTACCGGAGAAGATCGCCGCCGCGCCCGCGTGCGTCGGGCGATCAAGGCGACCGCCAACGGCCGTCTCCGTCTTACCGTGTTCCGCTCCTCGAAGCAGATCTACGCGCAGGTCATCGACGACTCCAAGGGGGTCACGCTGGCTGCGGCTTCGACGCTGGAGAAGGACATGCGCTCCTCGCTCAAGACGGGCGCCGACGTCGCCGCTGCGGCGGCCGTCGGCAAGCTCGTCGCCGAGCGCGCGAAGGCGGCGGGCGTGACCAAGGTCGTCTTCGACCGCGGTTCCTATATGTATCACGGCCGCGTCAAGGCGCTGGCCGATGCCGCCCGCGAGGGCGGTCTCGACTTCTGATTTCGTTCCTCGGAACGAAGGTTGCGGATGCATCGCCCTCCGGGGCGGTGTTTTCGTTGAGCGGCCCGGGAATTCGTCCGGTCCGCATCCCTGGGATCAAGCGAGCGGGGATCATCCGATCCTCGCGTTCGAGTGAGAGACACCATGGCACGTGAGCCTCAAGGTCGGCAGGAGCGCGAAGAGCGCGACTCCGAATTCGTGGATCGTCTGGTCCACATCAACCGCGTCGCGAAAGTCGTGAAGGGCGGCCGTCGCTTCGGCTTCGCCGCTCTCGTCGTCGTCGGCGACCAGAAGGGTCGCGTCGGCTTCGGCCACGGCAAGGCCCGCGAAGTTCCCGAAGCCATCCGCAAGGCCACGGACGCCGCCAAGCGCGCGCTGATCCGCGTGCCGCTGCGCGAAGGCCGTACCCTGCATCATGACGTGCAGGGTCGCCACGGCGCGGGCAAGGTGGTGCTTCGCGCCGCCCCGCAGGGCACCGGCATCATCGCGGGCGGCCCGATGCGCGCCGTCTTCGAGTCGCTGGGCATGCACGACGTCGTCGCGAAGTCGCTCGGCTCGTCGAACCCCTACAACCTCGTCCGCGCGACCTTCGACGCCCTCAAGCGTGAAGACTCGCCGCGTTCGGTCGCGGCGCGCCGCGGCCTGAAGGTTTCGCAGCTCCAGGCTCGTCGCGGTGAAGGCGACGGCGCCGGCGCCGACGCGTGAGGGAGGACGGCATGACCGCGAAGACCCTCGTCGTCGAGCAGATCGGTTCGCCGATCCGCCGCGTGGCCAGCCAGCGTCAGACGCTGGTCGGCCTCGGCCTGAACAAGATCCGTCGCCGTTCGACCCTTCCCGACACCCCCGAGGTGCGCGGCATGATCGAAGCGGTGAAGCACCTCGTGCGCATCGTCCCGAACGACTCGGCGCAGTGAGGAGGACGACATGAAGCTCAACGGCATCACCGACAATCCCGGCGCCAAGAAGTCCCGCGTCCGCGTGGGTCGCGGCATCGGCTCCGGCTGCGGCAAGACCGGCGGCCGCGGCGTGAAGGGACAGAAGGCGCGTTCCGGCGTCCGCGTGAAAGGTTTCGAAGGCGGCCAGATGCCGCTTTATCGGCGCCTTCCGAAGCGCGGTTTCTGGAACCCCTTCTCGAAGGACTACAACGAAGTGAATCTCGGCCGCGTGCAGGCCGCGATCGACGCTTCGAAGCTCGACGCCAAGGCTCCCGTGACGATCGAGGCGCTCGTCGCCGCGGGCGTCTGCGCGAAGCCGCGCGACGGCGTGCGGATCCTCGGTGCGGGCGAATTGAAGGCGAAGCTCGCCTTCGAAGTCGCCGGCGCGTCGAAGTCCGCCGTGGCCGCGATCGAAGCCGCCGGCGGCTCGATCACGATCCTCGCCGCCGCGACCGAGGCGACCGCGTAACCCTCACGGGGTCGCGCATCGCACATCTTCGAGCCGGGCGGCGGTGAGAACCGCAGCGCCCGGCTCTTTCGCGTCGGAAAGCCCCGACGAAAAGAGACATCCCGGAGCGATCGATGGCATCGGCGGCAGAACAACTCGCGGCGAACCTGAATTTCAGCGCGCTGGCGAAGGCGGACGAGCTCAAGAAGCGGATCTGGTTCACGCTCGGGGCTCTGCTCGTCTATCGGCTCGGAACCTATATCCCGATCCCGGGCATCGACCCGCAGGCGCTGGCCGACGTCTTCAAGGGCCAGCAGGGCGGCATTCTCGGCCTGTTCAACATGTTCTCGGGCGGCGCGGTCGGTCGTTTGGCGATCTTCGCGCTGAACATCATGCCGTACATCTCGGCATCGATCATCATCCAGCTTCTCACCTCCGTCGTGCCCTCGCTCGAGGCGCTGAAGAAGGAAGGCGAGTCCGGGCGCAAGGTGATCAACCAGTACACGCGCTGGCTCACGGTCGTTCTCGCGACCTTCCAGGCCTACGGGATCGCGGTCGGTCTGCAGGCCTCCGGCAATCTCGTGACCGACCCGGGCGTGTTCTTCATCGTCTCGACGACGATCACGCTCGTCGGCGGCACCATGTTCCTGATGTGGATCGGCGAGCAGATCACGGCGCGCGGCATCGGCAACGGCTCGTCGCTCATCATCTTCGCGGGCATCGTGGCCGAGCTTCCCTCGGCGATCGCGGGCACGCTCGAACTCGGCCGCAAAGGCGCGATCTCGACCTTCGTGATCCTGTTCGTCATCGTGATGGCCTTCGCCGTCACGGCCTTCATCGTCTATATGGAGCGCGCCCAGCGCCGGCTGCTGATCAACTACCCCAAGCGGCAGGTCGGCAACCGCGTCTATGAGGGGCAGACGTCCTTCCTGCCGCTGAAGTTGAACACCGCGGGCGTCATTCCGCCGATCTTCGCCTCGTCGCTGCTGCTGCTGCCGACGACGATCGCGGGCTTCTCGGCTCAGGCGGGCGGCACGGGCTTTCTCGCGACCATGTCGGCCTATCTCGCGCATGGCAGGCCGCTGTTCATGGCGCTTTATGCGGCGCTGATCATCTTCTTCGCCTTCTTCTACACGGCGATCGTCTTCAATCCCGTGGAGACGGCCGACAACATGAAGAAGCACGGCGGCTTCATTCCGGGCATCCGCCCGGGCGAGCGGACGGCGGACTACATCGATCACGTGCTCACCCGGATCACGGTGATCGGCGCGGCCTATCTGACGATCATCTGTCTCTTGCCCGAACTGTTGATTTCACAATTCGCGCTTCCATTTTATTTCGGAGGAACGTCGCTCCTCATCGTCGTGAGCGTGACCATGGATACCGTCTCTCAGGTCCACGGGCACCTCCTCGCGCATCAATACGAGGGGCTGGTCAAGAAGGCCAAACTGCGAGGGAAGCGTCGGTGAGACTCATTCTTTTGGGCCCGCCCGGAGCGGGCAAGGGGACGCAGGCCGTCCGCATCGTCGACACCTACGGCATCCCGCAGCTTTCGACGGGCGACATGCTCCGCGCCGCCGTGGCGGCCGGCACGCCCGTCGGCCTCAGGGCCAAGGCGGTGATGGAGTCGGGCGGTCTCGTCTCGGACGAGATCGTGATCGGCATCATCAACGACCGCATCGAGGAAGCCGACGCCAAGAAGGGCTTCATCCTCGACGGCTTCCCGCGCACCGTGGCGCAGGCCGAGGCGCTCGACCGCATGCTGTCCGAGAAGGGCCTGAAGCTCGACGCCGTCGTCGAACTCGTCGTCGACCAGGACGCGCTCGTCGGCCGCATCGTCAACCGCGCCGCCGAGGCGAAGGCGGCAGGCCAGCCCGTGCGCAAGGACGACGATCCGGAGGTCTTCAAGACCCGGCTCGCCGCCTACAACCGCGACACGGCCGTGGTGTCTCCCTATTACGCGAAGACCGGCATGCTGAAGACCGTCGACGGCATGAAGCCGATCGACGAGGTGACGAAGGCGCTGTTCGCGATCCTCGACGGCGCGCGTGCGACCGCGTGAGCCGGGGAGGAGCCGCGGGGCTCCTCCGAGGGGAAGAGAGTCATGGGAGCCGGGTGGTGCGAGCCGCCCGGCTTTTTTCGTGGGGGTCATCGCTCCGCGAGTTCGATCCGGGGCGGATCGTCGGAGGAGAGGACCAGCGTCGGCCGAGACAGGCTCCTGATGACGGTCGACGGAACTTGGACGAAGAAGCGTAATCCGCCTCGGATCCAGATCCGGTCCTTCGGCACCCCGGCAACGCGCAGAGTTCCGACATCGATTCCCGGGCCGAGGGTCTCCCATTCCGAGGAGCCTTTGCGGAGAAACGGCCTGTCGGCATACCAAATGAATGCGGGAATGAATGTCCCGTCCGGCCCCGTGCCCGCCCGGCCCGAAAGTCTCGACACGAGCGACAACGCTTCGTCCGTCACGCGGAGAGCGCCGGGCCTTTGAAATGCGGCGAAGTCGTTCATGGACGATTCCCTCATCGAAACGGATCGAGGATCAGGCCGGGTGGATCGCCCGGGCCTGAGCGAGTGATGATTTCGCCGCCGGAACACTCGTATCGCGCCAGGTAGCTTTTGTTCCCGTATGCGTCCGTGTCGCGGTGAATGCCGAAAGGGGTGCAGACATGGATGATGATGTTCGCCACCCGCTGAAAAAATCCTCCTCCGCCGTTGCCGGCGGACCCGGTCCATCGGCCGCCTTCGGGCGAACCGGCGGGTATCCGGGGTTGGTCAGGCGAGTATTTGATCCCCAGTGATCGCGCCGCCGCGATCACCATCGATGCAAAAGGGTCAACGGCTCCTTCCATCAAATACCGACGATATGTGGAGCGCTCCAGCTTTTCGAGCTTGGATGCAAGCAATCGCCTTCGATATGGTCCATCAGGTGAAATCATTTGAGTTTCCATCGGCTGCAAAAGCTACACCCTGAAATATAGGAAAAAAAACCTAGTTGTCAAGCGTCAATTCAGGCTCGGTGATGGGGCGGAGCTTGGTCCGGCATAAGAATCTTGGGCAGTCCGCTCTAGCCGATCGACGAGGTGACGAAGGCGCTGTTCGCGATCCTCGACGGCGCGCGCGCGACCGCGTGAGCCGGGGAGGGGCCGCGGGGCTCCTCCGACCTCGAAAGTTTTGGAAGCCGGGTGGTGCGAGCCGCCCGGCTTTTTCGTTATACTGTTTCGTATTCTTTCTGAAAAATGATAAAGGCGCGCTTTACGACCATCAGCAGCGTAAGCATGAAATGTGCGATGATAACAATTATGATAGAGCTTGCGTAGATCGATGATATCTTCAGAATGTGAGCGCCGAGGCTCAAGCATACGCTTATACAAGAAAATAAAATAAGATATGAAACATTTGCGTTTATCTGCCTTAATAGCTCATTGCGAAGGCGTGAGTTTTTGTGCGGTGAGAACCGGGGGCGCTCTCGTTGAAGGATCGAAAGTAATCCAACCTGAACATTTAGCAGTAATGCGGCAAATATCGCGAACGCGGCAACAATAAGATTGTGGCTGTCTCGATCTATTGTCACGCACTGCAATAAACCAAGAAAACCAATGCTCAACGGAGTGAGCCAAAATACAATAATATCAAACTTGTAGAAGGTTTTTGTTTTCGGATTTCGTAATGTGTCGTGGTGTTCTGTGAGTATTGGAAAGAAATTAATCTTCATGATCGGATCCGTGCAGGCGGTCATCGAAAGAATCGACGATATCATTTGCTTCGGCCAGAATGCTGTCGAATGTTGGGTGTCCATTCGGACCAAAGATTATTTGATCGGTGATATCGATCGCGCCCGAATTTTGATCGAAGCCCACCAAGCCAACTGTGCGCCGCTTTCCAGCGATCATTACTTCAGCCTTTGCTGCCTCGAATTCGATGCCTGCATAGCTCAATAAAGAGGTACGGTGCTCATCGGTGCGGGGTATGAGCTCGTTGAGCAGGCCAAGTGAGCCGCCACGAGTGGCTGTTATAGATAGCTTAATCTTTTGGGAAGAAGGGGAGGCTCGCCGCCAATAGGTATCCGCGATGTCGTCAGAATCTTGCCGTTTCAGCAGCGTAATCTGTTTAACCGGCTCGTTTTTATACGTATTTTGAATTATTTCTGCAGGCATAAGCTTCTGTATGGTCATAAAGTATTTGTCTGTCGAGGTTTCGTATTCGCGTTTAAGTTCGTCGAGAACCATTTGAATGCAAGAGCGAGAACCGAAATTCTGAAATGCGGCAAGGGCCGAGTCTCGATTCTCCCCAATTGAGAACATGAAGAACAGTGGAATTTCTTCGATTTCGTCAATTTTGCGCGTATAATTTATCTCACCTGTCTCGGCATCAATGAGATCGCTTTGAAAACCGAAGGTTCCATACTGGATGAGTCCGCATAGTTGAGGTGGTGCATTTTCCGTGCGTCGATGAAAATACCAAGATCGTTGACGTTCTGTATTTTTTGTGACGGCCTTTCGCGCCTCAATAAAAGCCTGTGTAAAGGCGAAAAGGTCAAGCGGGCCGCCATCGCCACAGAAATTTCGCGCCTCCCCGGTGTCTTTGTCTCGGAGGGCAATTTGATAGACGCGTAACCCAATGGAGTAGGGCAATCCGGCCTCCTAAGAATATGACTTACAAAACGAATCAAGTTCACCAAGCATACTACTGACCGCGCAAAGCGCACCGGCGGACGTGCGGTCCCGATCGCTTTTCCTAGCCATGAATTTCGCGCGGCTAAGTAGTAAGTGGGCCGAGGTCGTTGGGTAAGCAGAATTCTACGGCTCTGCACCAGCCGGGGCGGTCCATAAGCACCTGCGGGCTAAATCACCAGCGCGCGCACGTAGTGCGCACGTGCCTCAAGCTGCCCCCTTCCTTGACTCCGCCCCCCCTTTCCCGTAACGCACGGCCATCCGGAAACGTGATCGGTCGTCCGGAGCTCCTCGCGGGGCTCGGGGCGGGCCTGTTCGCGTTTTCGACCGTGCAAGGGCCGGCCTCCACCGGACGCACGGGCAACGCAGAAGAAGCCGGGTCCGCCCGGCGCATATGGAGACGGCAATGGCCCGTATCGCAGGCGTCAACATCCCGACGAACAAGCGCGTCGTCATCGCGCTTCAGTACATCCACGGCATCGGCCCGAAATTCGCCGAAGAGATCTGCACGAAGGTCTCGATCCCGGCCGAGCGCCGCGTCAACCAGCTGACCGACGCCGAAGTGCTCGCCATCCGCGAGACGATCGACCGCGACTACATGGTCGAAGGCGATCTGCGCCGCGACGTCGCCATGAACATCAAGCGCCTGATGGACCTCGGCTGCTACCGCGGCCTCCGTCATCGCCGCAGCCTGCCCGTCCGCGGCCAGCGCACGCACACCAATGCGCGCACCCGCAAGGGCAAGTCGAAGCCGATCGCCGGCAAGAAGAAGTGATCCTGCGGCGCGCGAGCGCCTGAAGATCGAAGACGGGGAGGGCGCTTCGGCCCCCTCCCGGACCACCTCTCCCATCCCCAGCGCCCGGCATGACGGGCGCGCTCGAAGGATCGAAAAGACATGGCCAAGGAAGCCGCCCGCGTCCGTCGTCGCGAACGCAAGAACAT
>JAIXTT010000036.1 GCA_027483795.1 Hyphomicrobiales bacterium | reverse complement strand
CTACGACCGCGAGAAGCTGCAGGAGCGTCTGGCGAAGCTCGCGGGCGGCGTCGCGGTGATCCGCGTCGGCGGCGCGACCGAAATCGAGGTGAAGGAGAAGAAGGCCCGCGTGGACGCCGCGCTCAACGCGACCCGCGCGGCCGTCGAAGAGGGCATCGTCCCCGGCGGCGGTACGGCTCTCCTGCGTGCCAAGGGCGCGGTGTCGAAGCTGAAGTCGGACGTCGCGGACGTTCAGGCCGGCATCAACATCGTGATGAAGGCGCTCGAGGCCCCGATCCGTCAGATCGTCGAGAACGCGGGCGTCGAAGGCTCGATCGTCGTCGGCAAGATCGGCGAGAACAAGTCGCAGACCTACGGCTTCAACGCGCAGACCGAGCAGTACGTGGACATGCTGGAAGCCGGCATCGTCGACCCGGCGAAGGTCGTCCGGACGGCGCTTCAGGACGCGGCTTCGGTCGCCGGCCTGCTGATCACCACGGAAGCGATGGTCGCCGAACTGCCGAAGGACAAGAGCGCTCCCTCGATGCCCGCCGGCGGCGGCATGGGCGGCATGGACTTCTGATCCCTTCGCAGGATCACGTCTCTCGGGAAGGGCGCGGAGCGATCCGCGCCCTTTCCTTTTCGCCGCGGCCCGGACGAAATCGGGCGTCGCGGGACCGAAGAAGGGAACCCTCCGTCGGCGGGCCTGTTGGTTCGGGGGGGCGCGACGCTCCACCGAACGGGAGACCGTCTCATGAGGGCGATCAACATCATCACCCTGCTCCTGGTCATCGTCGGCGGATTGAACTGGGGCCTCATCGGCCTTGCCGACATCGATCTCGTCGCTTCGCTCGCAGGCGGTCGCCAGGCCATGCTCGCGAGGGTCTTCCATCTCCTCGTGGGAATATCCGCGGTCTGGCAGCTCGTGCCCTTCGTGAAGACCCTGTCGAGCGACGAAGAGGCCGCGCTCCGGATCCATCGCTGACCGCCTCCGCGTCAGAGGGGAAAGTTCAGTTCGACCCGCGTGCCGCCATCCTGCTCGATCGTAACGGCGGCGTTCAATTGGGCGGCAACGGACCGGATGATGCCGAGCCCCGTGCCGTCGGACGTATCCGGCGGAAATCCGATGCCGTCGTCCACGACGAGGATGCGGCAAAGTCCTTCGAGCCTTTCGACCGTGACGGTGATCCTTCCTCCTCGATCGACGGGAAAGGCGTGCTTGAGGGCGTTGGCGATCAGTTCGCTGACGATCAGGCCGACCGATACCGCATTGTTGAGGTCGATGTCGCCCGTCGAGCGGACCTCGATGAGGACGCCCCGCTCGGCCGCTCCGTAGACCTCGCCTTCGAGCTCCGCGAGCTGGACGAGATAGCGCTCCAGCGGAACCCGGCTCGCCGCCTCCTGCTCGTAGATCGTCTGATGGACGAGCCCGATGGCCCGGATGCGCCGCGCGATCTCGGAAAAGACGGTCCGCGCGCCGGGATCCGAGACCTTCGCCGAACTGAACCGGACCATCGAGGCGACGACCTGAAGATTGTTCTTCACCCGGTGATGGATCTCCCGGAAGAGGACGTCCTTCTCCTCCAGCGAAGCCCCGAGTTGGGCGGCGAGGTTCTGCAGTTCCGCCGTCCTCTCGACGACGCGGCGTTCGAGTTCCGCGTTCAGATCCCGCAGAGCCCGTGCAGCGATCTCCTCGCGCCGTCCGTAAACCACGACGAAACCTGCGAGCACCGTCAGTGCAACGACCGCGATCCCGCTCCCGAGCGCATAGGACGCGAGATCCTCCCGCCAACGTCCGATGACCACGGGAAGGCTGGTTCCCACGCGCACATGCAGCGGAAAGGCGCCGACCTTGCGGCTGACCCAGATGCGCTTCTCCTCGTCGGAGGAGGCATGGAGCGAGGATGCGGGCGCGAACGGTTTCTCGGCCTCGCCGGCGTCGAGCCGGGCGCCCGCCCGGTCGGGCGGCGGCGAAACGTCGATCAGGATCGTCATCTCCTCGCCGATCAGTTGGAACACCGATCCGAACTCGGCGGGAGCCAGGGAACGGAAGATTTCCCGAAGCGCGTCGAGGTTGAACGAAACGATCCCGACCGCGAGGAAACCGCCCTTTTCGCCGTCGATGCGACGGCTGAGAACCATGATCGGCTCGCCCGAAGCCTGGCTCCGGACGCGGGTCGTCAGGATCGGCCCGTTCTCGCCGGAGGCATGAAGATGGAAATAGGAACGCCGAATCACGTTCAGACGGGGCAGCGGGTCGAGGGTACCGGCGATCACCTCGCCGTTCGCGTCGACGACGAAGGCCCTGAAGACATAAGGCTTGTCGGCGAGAAGGCTGCGGAGGTCGCGGCCGAAGGTCTCCCGAAAGCGCTCGTCGGCGATCGTCCTCTCGTTCACGATCGCCGCCTGAAGCGCGAGGATCGTTCCCCCGACGTCGAGGACATAGGCCACCTGCGCTTCGAGCAGCCGAGCGGCATCCTGCGTCGCACGCTCCGCCTCGGCGACGGCTCGGCTGCGACTCTGTAGTGCGGCCGCGGCCATCACCGCCAGCAGCGCCATCACGAACAACGCCATCGCGCCGACGGTCACCGACCACGACCCGGGCCGGATCGGACCCGGCTGCGTCCTGTCCCGCATGCATGTGCTCACCGGCGCGCCCTCGAATCCGCCCTCGGACACATATCTTCCCTAACGGCATGTTGGCATGCCCGCCAAAAGGACGGTAGCCCGTCTCCGGGGAGCGGAAAGAATCCGTTCGGACGCACCAAGTCAGGCCGAGGAACCCATTCTGCTTGCGCGATGCAACCGACGAGTGCCAAGGTGAAGCCGCGTCGAACCGGAATGCGTAGAGTACCCGCCATGCTCGACACCGTCCTCGAAACCCGCGGTCTCCGCCGCCCGCGCATTGCGCGGCGAATCCGTGCGCTTGCTACGGCTGCGGGGCTCATATGGGCGGCGGTGACGGCAGGCGCGCCCGAGGCGGTCGTCGCGGCGACGGAGACCGACGCTCCGATCGTCCTCGCGCTCGACGGCGAATTCGGTCACTCGACCAGCACGTCGGCACAGGCGATCGAACGCGGCATCCTGATCGCGATCGACGAGGTGAACGCGGCGGGCGGCGTCTTGGGCGGTCGCCGCCTCGCCTATCGGAAGACGGACAATCGCGGAATCGCGGCGATGGCGGTGGACAATGTCCGCGAACTCGCCGACCGGAAGGACGTGCTGGCCGTGTTCGGCGGCAAGTTCAGCCCGCTCCAGATCGAAGTGGTCCCCGTCGTTCATGCAAAGGGCCTGCTGCTCCTCAATCCATGGGGCTCGGCGAACCCGATCACCGATCACGGGCTTCGGCCTTCCTACACATTCCGGCTGTCGCTCAAGGACAGCTTCGCGGCGGGCGCGATGCTCGATTTCGCCCGGACCGCCAAGAACGCCCGGAAGGTCGGGCTCCTGTTGCCGAACACGGCCTGGGGCCGCAGCAATCTGCAGTCGCTGACGGAGACGGCCGACAAGATCGGGATAACGGTCGTCGGAACACGTTGGTACAATTGGGGCGACCGAAGTCTGCTCGAACGCTATCTCGAGCTGCGGAACGCGGGAGCCGAAGCACTCGTCCTCGTCGCGAACGAGGTGGAGGGCGCCCTGTTGGTTCGGGAAGTCGCGGAGTTGCGCGCGGCGGACCGCCTTCCCATCGTGAGCCATTGGGGGATCACCGGCGGAAACTTCCACGAGCTGGCGGGTCCGGCACTGACGGAGGTGGACTTTTCGGTGATCCAGACCTTCTCCTTCGACCGCACGACCTCCCCGCGCGCGCCGAGCGTCGCACAGGCGCTGGAGACGCGGTTCGGCATTTCGAAGGAACGCCGTTCGATCAGCGTGGTCGGGACCGCTCACGCCTATGATCTCGTTCACCTGATCGCCCGCGCGATCGAAAAGGCGGGAAGCGCGGAGAGGGCCGCGGTGAGGGATGCGCTCGAAGGGCTCGGCCGGTTCGAAGGGCTCGTCAGGACCTATGATCCGCCGTTCACGCCGACACGACACGACGCCCTCGACAGCGGCGACGTGTTCTTCGCGCGGTTCGGCCCGGGCGGAACCCTCGAGCCGCTGCCTTGGGCCGTCCGGCGTTGACGATCTCGTCCCCCGTCCGCTCGCTCCAATCCCGATTCGCGCGGGTCGCGGCGGGACTCGCGAGCTTCTCGGCGGTCGTGGTCACCATCGCGGCGATGAGCGTGCTGCTGCTGGAAGCGCGCGTGTCCATCGATCAGAGCATGGAGATGAAGTCGATCCTCGTCCGGGAACGGCTCTCCACGCTGGGTGCGGCCGTGGATGATCTCGCAACGCTCTCGCGCAGCTCGCTCGTGGCCACGGCGCTGACCGACTCCGGCGGCCGCGACGCCTATCTTCGTCCTTTCCTCGAAGAGCGTGCCCGGGGAGCCGAAGGGGACTTCGTGCTGTTCGACTATCGCGGGCGCATGATCTTCAGCACGACGCGGGAACCGGGGAGGATGCGCCTGGCCGACGAGGTCGCGGCGGCTCTGACGGCGGACGGGACCGTGGGGGCCCGTGCGGCGAGGCTGATCCGCACGGAAGCCGGCGCGACGCTGGTCGCGGGTTTCCCCGTTCAATTCGCCTATTCGCGCGACGTGATCGGAGTGCTGGTCCGCGTGATGCCGGTCGCCGCTCTGTTCGACAGGATCTCGGAGGAGATCGGTGACGCCGTGAGCCTCGTGGTATCTTCCGACGGAGAGACCGTGTTCTCGGACGCCGATGCGGACGGTCCACGGGGGAGGGTCTATCGCCTCGACGTGCCCGCGGGCGGCGGCGTCATGAAGATCGGCTACGAGATCGGCTTCCGGACGAATCCCTTCGTCCGCCAGGCGGTCACGATGGGCGCCGCGGCCTTCGTCGCCACGATCGGCTTCATGCTGCTCGCGGTGGCGGTGGCGCGCAGGCTCGCCCGCCTCCTCACCTTCCGCCTCGAACGGCTGGTGGAGGCTTCCACAGCCTTCGCACGCGGCGAAGTCAGGCCGATCGAGCGGGACGGCTCGGCCGACGAGATCGACATTCTGGCCGGAGCGCTCGAAAAGGCGTTCGAGGATCGCAGGGCGGCCGAAAGCCGGCTTCTCTTCATCGCGCGACACGACGTGCTGACCGGACTCGCCAATCGGGCATGGTTCGAGGACCAGGTGACGGCCGCGGTCGAGCGGTCGCGGCGCGGGGAAGGCAGGATCGCGGTCCTCTTCATCGACCTCGACCGATTCAAGCCCATCAACGACCATCTCGGCCATGGCGCGGGCGATGAGGTGCTCCGGCACGTCGCCCATCGCCTGTCCGAGCGCTTGCGCCGCACCGACGTCGTTTCGCGCCGCGGCGGAGATGAATTCACCGTGCTGCTCGATCCGGTCCGCACGACGCAGGAGGCTCTCGCGGTCGCGGACTCTCTCGTCGAGCGGGTACGGGAACCCATCGTTCTGTCGAGCGGAGAAACCGTCCATACCGGCGCGACGATCGGCGTCAGCCTCTACCCTGACGACGCCGGCGGGGTCGGCGATCTCATGAAGAACGCCGATGCGGCCCTCTATGCCGGCAAGGCGGACGGCCGCGGTCGTGCCGTCCTTTTCTCCGGCGCGGCGGGCGGCGGCACGACCTCCCGTTACCGCATCGAAGCCCGATTGCGCGAAGCCCTGCGCGAAGGGGGACTGTCTCTGGTCTACCAGCCGCAGATCAGACTCTCCGACGACGCAGTGGTCGGCTGGGAGGCGCTGCTGCGGTGGAACGATCCCGAACTCGGCGTCGTCCCCCCGAGCGACATCATCTCCGTGGGGGAGGAAACGGGCCTGATCGACACGCTCGGCGACTGGATCGCCCGACGCGCCTTCCTCCAGAACAAGGAATTGATGGAACTGACCGCAGCAACCGGGTCGCGCCTCGCCGTCAACATTTCGCCGCGGCAATTCCGGCAACGGGCGCTCTACGAGCGTCTGATCCGACTCGCGAAGGAGAGCGGTTTCGCCCTCGACCGACTGGAGATCGAGATCACCGAAACGGCGCTCTTCAACGCGCCGGCAGAGGCCGACCTGACATTGCGCGCCCTCCGAGCCGCGGGCGTAAAGGTCGCCATCGACGATTTCGGGGTCGGCTATTCCTCGCTCGGGCGGTTGAACCGCCTGAAGATCGATCGACTCAAAATCGATGCGGGCTTCGTGCACGCCATGGTCGCGGACGACGAAAGCAAGGAGATCGTTCGTGCCGTCATCACCATGGGCCGCGCCATGGGCCTCGAAGTGCTGGCGGAAGGGGTGGAAACCGAGGAGCAGAAGCGACTTCTGCGCGAACTCGGCTGCTACGCCGCCCAGGGCCATGTCTTGGCCGAGCCGATGTCGCCGGCGGAACTGTATCGTTTCGTGACCACTCCGCCTTCGAAGGGGTCCCAGCCCATGCTGTCCGCCTGAAGACGCTGGCGCGACGCGACCGGACGCGTTATGCGCGGCCGACGTCTCCCGGCGGCGCGTCGAGTCCGCCATGTCAATGAGGTCGCGCGGTGGAATTCTATCTGCCGATCGCCGAAATGCCCGTGCATGTCGGCCTCGTGCTCGCGATGAGCGCCGCCGTCGGCTTCATTTCCGGCATGTTCGGGATCGGCGGCGGCTTTCTGATGACCCCCCTGCTGATCTTCATCGGCATCCCGCCGGCCGTCGCCGTCGCCTCCGTGGCTCCTCAGATCGCCGCGGCTTCGACGACGGGGGTCCTCGCCCATTGGCGGCGACGAGCGCTCGATCTCAGGCTCGGCCTCGTCCTGCTTGCAGGCGGCGTGGTCGGAACGCTTCTCGGCGTGCTGTTCTTCAACGCGATGCGCCGCGTCGGCCGGCTCGAACCGATCATCACGCTGTCCTATGCGGCGCTTCTCGGCACGATCGGCGGGTTCATGCTCGTCGAAAGCGTCCGGGCGGTTCTGCGAGCCCGGAACGGGGCCGTCGTAGACCCCCGCCGACGGCCGCGGCCGCGCTGGTTCGGACTGCCGTTCCGGATGCGTTTTCCGCAGTCGAAGGTCCATATGAGCGTCATCCCGCCGCTCGCGGTCGCGGCCGCCGTCGGCTTCGTGGGCGCGGTGCTGGGGATCGGGGGCGGGTTTCTCGTCGTGCCGGCTCTGATCTATCTTTTTCGCATTCCGACTGCCGTCGTCGTCGGAACCTCGCTCTTCCAGATCCTGTTCACGGCGATCGCGGCGACCCTCTTTCACGCGGCGACCAACCACTCCGTCGATCTGATCCTGGCGATGCTTCTGATGTTCGGCGGCGTGTTCGGAGCACAATTCGGAGCGCAGGCGGGCAAGAGCCTGAAGGGCGACAGCTTCCGCCTGCTGCTGGCCCTGATCCTCCTCGCGACGGCGGCCCGCTTCGTCCTCGACATGGTCGTCGAACCGCGGGAACCCTTCTCGATCATGCTGTCGGAAGTCCTCCCGTGAGGATCGTCGCGTCCGCACTCGTCCTTTCGATCCCGATCCTCACGGCGGCGGAGGCCGCCCGCGGGGAGACGCTCACCGTCACTCTGTCCCATCATCAGGTCCGGATCACTTCGACCTATACGGGCGCGGAACTGGCGGTCTTCGGCGTCATCGGTCGGGACGGCGCCACGGCGCCCCGTTCGGGCGACTACGATCTCGTGGTGACGGCGCGGGGGCCGCGAGCCAACACGGTCTTGCGGGAAAAGCGCCCGTTCGGACCGGTCTGGCTGAACGACGCGCAGGTGAAGTTCTACGACCTGCCCGTCACCATGGCGGTGCTGTCGAGCCGCCCCCTGGACGAGATCGCCGATGTCGATCTGCGGCGGCGCTACGCCGTCGGACTGGACACGACCAGGGCGTCGAACATCGCTCCTCCGGGTGCGGCCGTCCGGGAGGAAGAGTTCCGGGAGGCGCTGATCCGCCTCAAGACGCAGTCGAATCTCTATGTGCAGGACGAACGCGGCGTTTCCTTCATCGCCGAAAACGTCTTCCGCGCGACGGTTCCGCTGCCGGCCACCGCACCTCCGGGAGCTTACGAAGTCGAAGCGGCGCTTTTTCGAGGCGGCGTCCGTCTGGCGGTGACCCAGACTTCGTTCGAAGTCACGAAGACGGGACTCGAGCAGTTTCTCGCCCGCGAGGCGCGCGAACGCGGGCTTCTCTACGGGGCCGCGGCATCCGCGCTCGCCCTGGTCTTCGGCTGGCTCGCGACCGTCGTCTTCCGGCGGGATTGACCCGCGGAGCCTCCCGGTCCATGTCCCCGGACATGAACATGCGTGCAAAACCGCCCGAAGACGACAGACGCATTCCCGTTGCCGCCCTGGTCCTCGGCGCCGGCGGGCTCGTTCCCTTCTTCATGCTGTCGGTGGCGCTGCTCTTCGATCTTTCGGCGATCGCGCCGTGGGATCGCTTGATCCGCGGTTCGCTAGCCGCCTATGCCGCGCTCATCGCCTCCTTCCTCGGCGGCGTCCGCTGGGGGCTCGCGCTCGAAGAGCGGGACGCCGCGCGGCAGGCCGTGCTGCTGGCGGGCTCCGTCCTGCCCGCGCTCGTCGCATGGGTCGCCATGGCCCTGCCCCGTCCGCATGATCTCACGCTTCTGATCGCGCTCTTTCTGGGCCTCGCGGTCGCCGACGTGCGGCTCGCGATGAAGGGCGGGATTCCGCGCTGGTTCGGCACGCTGCGTCTGGCGCTGAGCGTCGGCGTGATCGGCTCGCTGATCCTCGCGCTCGTCGCCGAAACGCTCTGACGCTCAGTCCGCGACGAGCATCCGGCGGTCGACGGCATAGACGCGTTCCGCGCCGAGGAGCCGCGCGGTGAAGCTCCCGGCGAACAGAGGCCGGAAGGCCGCGTCGAGCACGTTGAGCCCGCCCGCATAAGCCCCGAAGGCGGGCATCACGCAGCGCCGGCCGTCGGAGACGAAACACCGCTTCCGCACCGCCCGACCCCGCATCCGGACCTTGGCGGCGGGGTGGAGATGGCCCGCGACCTCGAGCCCGTCGGGAGAGGCCGAGGGTTCGTGACGAAAGACCACTGCGCCGATCGCGATCTCGGCGGCGACCGCCCCGCCGAGCCCGGGCGGGATCTCGGGATCGTGATTGCCGGTGATCCATATCCGCTCGACACCCGACAACGTCGCGTCGAGCGCAGCGGCGTCCTCCTGCGCAATCCGCCCCATCGCATCGCGGTCATGCAGCGTGTCGCCCAGAGAGACGAGGGCGCGCGGCGCGTATCGGGCGACGAGACCCGCGAGCCGCGCCAGAGTTTCACGTGAATCAAAAGGCGGAAGCAGGCTCCCCCTGCGGGCGAAGGCCGAGCCCTTTTCAAGATGCAGGTCCGACACGATCAAAATCCGGTCGTCTTCGTGCCACAGCGCGCCCGCGGCGTCGGCGACGAAGGTCGTCGACCCGACGATGAGGGTCGCGGCCTTGGTCGCCGGATCGGGAGCGTGGATCGTCATGCGGCGGCTTCTTCCATCAGGGCGGCCTCCGCCTCTTCCATGATGCGCTCGGCCGCTTCGCCATAGACCGCTTCGCGCCCGATTTCGAGCAGCACGGAGACCGCCAGAGGCGAGACGCGCTCGAGCGGTTCGTGGACGATGCGGCCGCGGACGCGGGCGAGCATGCCCGCAAGGCGCTTCAGGTCGAGAAGCCCCGTCGCCGCATCCTGCCGGGCGGCTTCGAGCAGGATATGGTCCGGCTGATGCCGGCGCAGCACGTCATAGACGAGGTCCGTCGAGATCGTGACCTGCTTGCCCGTCTTTTCCCTCCCCGGAAAGCGGCGCTCGATCAGCCCCGCGATCACGGCGCAGGAGCGGAAGGTCCGCTTCATCAGCGCGGATTCCGCGAGCCATTCCTCCAGATCGTCGCCCAGCATGTCCTCCGAGAAGAGCTCCGGGACGGAGAGGCGACCCTGCGCCGCCGCGGCGCTCAGATCGGCGAGGCCCCACACGGCGAGACCGTAGTCGTTGCAGACGAAGCCCAGCGGGCGGAGACGCGCCCGCTCCAGCCGACGGGTCAGCAGCATGCCGAGCGTCTGATGCGCGAGCCGACCTTCGAAGGGATAGGCGACGAGGTAATGCCGCCCGCCGCGCGGGAAGGTCTCGACCAGAAGATCCGACGGGCCCGGAAGGAGCGATTTCCGCCGCTGCGCGCCGAGCCAGTCGGAGACCTCCTCGGGGAGGCGCTTCCATTCGTCGGGATCGGCCAGCATCGCGCGGACGCGGGCGGCGAGGAAGGTCGAGAGCGGAAACTTGCCTCCGGCATAGGACGGGATCTTCGGGTCGGTGCCCGGCGCGGTGCGCGTCGCGATCACCTCGTTGCCCGAGATCGCCTCGAAGCGCAGCACCTCGCCCGCGAAGACGAAGGTGTCGCCGGGCGTCATCGTCTCGGCGAAATACTCCTCGACCTCTCCCAGCACGCGCCCGCCCATGGCCGGGCGGCCCGGCTTCGGCGCGCGACCCAGCCGCACCTTCAGCATCGTCGCCTCGACGATGGTGCCGACATTCATCCGGTATTGCTGCGCCACCTTGGGGTTGGCGGGGCGGAGCTTGCCGTCCGCGCCCGCACGGATCTTGGCGAAGCGCTCATAGGTCTTGAGCGCGTAGCCGCCCGTCGCCACGAAATCGACCACCGCATCGAAATGCCCGCGGGGAAGATCGGCATAAGGCGTCGCGGAGGTCACCTCCGCGTAAAGATCCTCCGGCCGGAAACCGTCGGCGCAGGCCATGCCGAGCACGTGCTGGGCCAGCACGTCGAGCGCGCCCTTGCGCGGCTCGGGCGTATCCTGCGCGGCCTCCTCGACAGCGTCGAGCGCGGCGCGGCATTCCATGATCTCGAAGCGGTTGGCCGGAACCAGCATCGCGCGCGAGGGCTCGTCGAGCCGGTGGTTCGAGCGGCCGATGCGTTGCATCAGCCGGCTCGCGCCCTTCGGCGCGCCGACGTTCACGACGAGATCGACATCACCCCAGTCGATGCCGAGATCGAGCGTCGAGGTGCAGACCACCGCCTTCAAGCTTCCCGCGACCATGGCCGCCTCGACCTTGCGCCGCCGACCGGCATCGAGAGAACCGTGATGAAGCGCGATCGCGAGCCCGCCCTCATTGATGCGCCAGAGTTCCTGAAAGAGAAACTCCGCCTGCATGCGCGTGTTCACGAATACGAGCGTCATGCGGTGCGCCGCGACGGCGGCGTAGATCTCGGGGATCGACTGCATGGCCGTATGACCCGCGAGCGGAAGGCGTCGCGCGGCTTCCAGAATGCCGATCCGCGGGCGCGCGCCGCCCTCGACCGTCACCAGATCGGCCATGGCCCCGGTCGCCTCGCCGTCGGGCGTCGTCTGAGGCACGAGGTAGCGGCGCAGATCGTCGGGCTCGCGCACGGTCGCCGACAACCCCACGGCGGCGAGACCGGGGGCGAGGCGATGAAGGCGCGCGAGATCGAGCGCGAGCAGGTCGCCGCGCTTGGACGTCACCAGCGCATGGAGTTCGTCGAGCACCACCCGCTTCAATCCGGAAAAGAGCTTCGCCGCGTCCTTGTGCGCCAAGAGCAGCGCAAGCTGCTCCGGCGTCGTCATCAGCACATGCGGCGGCCTCGCGACCTGCCGCGTGCGCTTGTGCGCGGGCGTGTCGCCCGTGCGCGTCTCGATGCGGACCGGCAGATGCATCTCCGCGACCGGACTTTCGAGATTGCGGGCGACGTCGACGGCGAGCGCCTTGAGCGGCGAAATATAGAGCGTGTGCAGACCCGTGAGATCGAGTTCGGCGGGGGCTTTCGCGGCGAGATCCACCAGCGTCGGCAGGAAGCCCGCCAGGGTCTTGCCCGCGCCCGTGGGCGCGACGAGAAGCACCGAACGCCCATCCCGCGCCTTATCGACCAGTGCCAGCTGATGCGCGCGCGGCGTCCATCCGCGTGCGGCGAACCACGCGGCGAAGGGTTCGGGCAAGGTCATGCAGGGCGCAGCACGAGGAGGAGGCCGGGAACCGGGCGGCCGGCATCGAGGCGGGCGGACACCGCTTCGCAACGCTCGACCCGGAAGCCCGCCGCGACCGCGGCGTTGCGGAGCCAGACCTCGGAATGCGCGGTCCGCAGATCGTCGCCCACCGCAAAACCCTCCCCTTGATGAGCCTGCACGGTGAAGAGGAACAGGCCCGCGGGCGCGATCGCGCGCCTTGCGGCTGCGAAGACCGGCCGGAGATCCCCGACATAGACGAAGACGTCGGCCGCGAGCACGAGATCGGCCGATCCGTCCGCTTCGCCCGCGAGGAACGAGACGAGATCGGCGACGACCAGCCGGTCGTAGAGGTCCTTCTCGCGCGCCTTCTCGACCATGGCGGGCGAAAGATCGCATCCGGCGAGCGCCGCGACGCGGCTCCGGACGGCGTTGCCCATCAGCCCGGTACCGCAACCGAGATCGAGCGCGAGGCCGAAATCGCCCGGCGGAAGCGCGTCGAGGATCAGATCCGGGGCGCGATAACCCAGCGAGCCGACGAGGTGCGAATCGAAACGGTCGGCGTAGTCTTCGAAGAGGCCCCGCACATAGCCGTCGCTCAAGGCGTGGTCGGGCGCGATCGCGCCGAGACGCGCGAGACGCGGCCCCGCACCGAGGACGTCGACGGGATCGAGCGACAGCGAACGTTCGAAGAGGGTCCGCGCCGTCTCGCCGTCCCCGAGCGCCGCCCTCGCGTCGCCGAGCGCAAGGATCGCGGGAGCCCAGTCCGGCACGATCTCGAGCGTCTGTTCGAAGAGATCCGCAGCGGCCTCGTGATCTCCGTCCTTGGCCATGGCCGCGCCATAGGCGTAACGCCGGTCGGCCAGGAGATCGCCGGAGGTGCGGAGAGATGCGCTCATGATCCGCCGCATTATGGAGCAAAGGGGCGGAGGGGGAAGGGCGCCGTACGCTCCCCTCCCCCTTGCGGGGAGGGGCCGAGGGCGGGGGTCGCGGATCACGCGGAGAGTTCGCACGACCCCCGTCCCGGCGGCTGCGCCGCCGACCCTCCCCGCAAAGGGGAGGGTGAAGACGCGGCTCAGAGACCGAGCTTCTTCTTCCGCTGACCCAACGTGCGCAGGCGCAGCGCGTTCAGGCGGATGAAGCCCGCCGCGTCGCGGTGGTCATAGGCGACCGCGCCTTCCTCGAAAGTGACGAGCTCCTGATCGTAGAGCGAATAGGGGCTCTCGCGACCGATGACCCAGGCCGAGCCCTTGTAGAGCTTCAGGGTCACCCGCCCGGTGACGAATTCCTGGCTCCTGTCGATCAGCGACTGCAGCATCTCGCGCTCGGGCGAGAACCAGAAGCCGTTGTAGATGAGCTCCGCATATTTCGGCATGAGCTCGTCCTTCAGATGCGCCGCGCCGCGGTCGAGCGTGATCGACTCGATGCCGCGATGGGCGAAATAAAGGATCGTGCCGCCGGGCGTCTCGTACATGCCGCGGCTCTTCATGCCGACGAAGCGGTTCTCGACGAGGTCGAGACGGCCTATGCCGTTGGCGCGGCCGAGATCGTTCAGCTTCGCGAGCAGCGTGGCGGGCGACATCTTCACGCCGTCGATCGCGACCGGGTCGCCCTTCTCGAAGTCGATGGTGATGACGGTGGCTTGGTCGGGGGCCTTTTCGGGATCGATCGTGCGCGAATAGACGTAGTCCGGCACTTCGACCGCCGGGTCCTCCAGCACCTTGCCCTCGGAGGAGGCGTGCAACAGGTTCGCATCGACCGAGAAGGGGGCGTCGCCGCGCTTGTCCTTGGCGATCGGGATCTGGTGCCGTTCGGCGAACTCGATGAGCCTGGTGCGCGAGGTCAGATCCCATTCGCGCCAAGGCGCGATGATGGTGACGTCGGGCTTGAGCGCGTAATAGCCGAGTTCGAAACGGACCTGATCGTTGCCCTTGCCGGTCGCGCCGTGGGACACCGCGTCGGCGCCGACCTTCTCGGCGATCTCGATCTGCTTCTTGGCGATCAACGGACGCGCGATCGACGTTCCGAGGAGATAAAGACCCTCATATTGCGCATTGGCGCGGAACATCGGGAACACGTAGTCGCGCACGAATTCCTCGCGCACGTCCTCCATGAAGATGTTCTCGGGCTTGATGCCCAGCAGCAGCGCCTTGTCGCGCGCCGGCCCCAACTCCTCGCCCTGACCGAGATCGGCGGTGAAGGTCACGACCTCGCAGCCATAGGTGGTCTGGAGCCATTTCAGGATGATCGACGTGTCGAGCCCGCCCGAATAGGCGAGCACGACCTTCTTCACGCGCTTCTCGGCCATGGAATGTTCACGCTCTCGGCTTCCGGCCGGGAACGGCCCGGCTCGATCGGCGCGGACTATAGGGATCGCGCCCCGCCGCGCAAGGCCGAGGCCGCGCCTCGACGCCTCCTCGGCGGTTTTCCGCCGCCCGCCGACGGGTCCCGCCGCGCCGGCGCACGCGGCCTCGTCTTCGCATCGCGCGCGACCGTCCAGGCGTCCGTCCGTTTGCGAGGCTTCAAGGACTCGACGAAGGCCGTCGCTTCGGCAGGCGAAAGATCCTGTTCGGCCACCGCCAGCGCCTCCTGCGTCTTCCCGCCGAGACCGAGCACGAAGGCCAGATTCTGCCGGACGCGCTTGTCCGCCTCGGGGCGAGCGGCGGCGCGGCGCAGGGCCGCCTCCGCCGCGACGAGATCGCCCGACATGGCGAAGGAAAGGCCCGCATTGGTGAGGATCGACGGTTCTTCGGGCTTCAGCGCGAGCGCCGATTCATAGAGCCTGCGGGCTCTTTCGTGATCGCCGAGTTGATCGGCCGCGATGCCTTGGGCGGAGAGGACCGTCCAATCCGGCCGTTCGGGAGAATGAGCGCGGCTCAGCACCTCTTCCGCCTGCCGGGCGCGGCCCGCATCGACGAGCACCTTGCCGTAGGCCGCGAGGACCTCCTTGTCGCCGGGATAACGGACCGCGGCCGCCTCGATCACCGCCAGCGCCTGAGCCGTGCGTCCGAGCGTCCGAAGCGCGGCCGAATAGGCGAGCGCCTTGCGGCGATCCGCCGGATCGCGCTCATAGGCCTCGCCCAGACGTTCGACCCGCTCCGCCGCCGCTTCGGGTGTTTCGGAAGCCGTCGAGCCCCGCAGGACGCCGAGGGAGGCGGGGCCCCTTCCCTGACAGGCGCCGAGCGTCAGCGCAAGGCCCGTCACGACGACGAGAAGGCCGATACGGGTCTTGGCGACGGAGCGCTTCACGGAACGAATCTCCTCTGAACTCGATGGAAATCATCGTTCGTTATGCTTAACGAAAGGTTGATCCGCGTCGTCCGGGCCTTCGTGCCCCCGCTGCGCGAACATGTTAGACCTCGCTTCCTCATTCCCGACACCGGATGCTCGGACCATGCCCCTCCATCCCGCATTCTCCGCTCCCTCCCCCGCAGCGGTGCCGATCTTCACCGTAAGCGCCTCCGACTGGACGGCCCATGCGGAGACGGGCGGAGCCCGGGCGAAACGATTCGCCGAAGCGCAGGGCTTTGCGGGCAAGCCGGGAACGGTCGCCCTGTTGCCGGACGAGGCGGGCGGCCTGTCCGCCGTGCTTTTCGGCTGCGACGTCGCGGGGGGCCCGGCCTTCGATCCCTTCGCCCATGGCCGCCTGCCCGGCCTCCTTCCCGACGGGATCTATCGTCTCTCCGGGACGGTGCATGACGCGGCGCTCGCCGCGCTCGCCTTCGCGCTCGGCGCCTATCGCTTCGACCGCTACCGCAAGCCCTCGGAGAAATCGGTGAAGCTCGTCGTGCCCGACGGGGTCGACGGGGAACACGTCTCGCGGTTGGCGGAAGCGGTCGGCTTCGGCCGCGATCTCATCAACACGCCCGCCAACGACATGGGGCCGGCCGAGATCGCGGATGCCGCACGCGGTCTGGCGGAGGAGTTCGGGGCGTCCTTCTCGGTGATCGCGGGAGACGAACTCCTCGAAAAGAATTTCCCCATGATCCATGCGGTCGGCCGGGCCTCGGTGCGTGCGCCGCGGCTCGTCGATTTCTCCTGGGGCGATCCCGCCGCCCCGAAGGTGACGCTGATCGGCAAGGGCGTCGCCTTCGACACGGGCGGCGTCGACATCAAGCCCGCCTCCGCCATGCGCCTGATGAAGAAGGACATGGGCGGGGCCGCGACCGCCCTCTCCGCCGCCCGGATGATCATGGCCTCCGGCCTTCCCGTCCGCCTGCGCGTGCTCGTGCCCGCCGTCGAGAATTCCGTCTCGGGCGACGCCTTCCGCCCCGGCGACGTGCTTCGGAGCCGCAAGGGCAAGACCGTCGAGATCGAGAACACGGATGCCGAAGGCCGATTGATCCTGGCCGACGCCCTCGCGCTGGCCGACGAGGACGAGCCCGACCTGATCTTCCAATTCGCGACGCTCACGGGCGCCGCCCGCGTCGCGCTCGGCCCGGAACTGCCGCCGCTGTTTACGGAAGACGACGCGCTCGCGGCCGATCTCCAGCGGATCGGCCTCGCGGTGAACGATCCCGTCTGGCGGCTCCCGCTTTGGAAGCCCTATCGCCGGATGCTCGACTCGAAGATCGCGGACATCGACCACAGCGGAGCGAGCGGCTTCGCCGGTTCGATCACCGCCGCTCTGTTCCTCGCGGAATTCGTGGAGAAGGCGAAGGCCTACGCCCATTTCGACGTCTACGGTTGGGTTCCCTCGCCACGGCCCGGTCGGCCGGAAGGCGGGGAACCGCAGGTCGCGCGGCTCGTCCATGCGCTGCTGTCCGAGCGCTTCGGCAAGGGCGCGGGGCTCTGACCGCGGTCAGGGTCAGAGCCGTTTGGCCATCGCCGTTCGACGCGAGGGGTCATGTCCGCGGGCAAGATCGGAAGCCAGCTTTTCGGCGAGTTGCGGGGGCAGACGCAGCGCATCGAGCATGACGAAGCCCTCCGTCGCGTAGAAGGGGGCGTTCCACGGAACGAGCCGATCCGTCAGCAGGGTCACCGCCGGGAAGAAAGCCCAACGCCCGTGGTCGATCACGCGGCGGAGCAGCGCGCGCCCCGCCCCGCGCCTTGCGGCGTCCGGACGGACATGGAGATCGGCGAGGAACAGCGTCCCGTCGAGCATCGTCGCCGCCGCGAAGCCGACCGGAGCGTCGGTCTCGTCCGCGGCGACCCAGAGCGTGCCTTCAGCCGCGAGGACCGCCATGGCTTCGACCGACACCGGCCGCGCCGCGACGTCTCGCCTGAGGTCGCCGAAGGCCCGGGCCGCATCGGATTTGATCGCCGGCAGCGCCGGACAATCCTCCTCCCGCGCGGGCCGGATCTTCGGCGCGGCGGTCACGCGGGCTGCGGGCCGTCATAGCCCTCGATCAGCATCAGGTCGACGAGCGCCGCGCCTTTGCGGGCGGCGATCGCCTCCTGATATTCCGGCGAGTGCCAGCAGTCGCGGGCGGCCTGCAGATTCGGGAATTCGATCACGACGTTGCGGCTCTTCGCGCCGCCGCCCTCGAGCATTTCGAACGGGCCGCCGCGCACGATGAAGCGCGCGCCGAACTTCTTGAACGCGGCCGCATTCTTCGCGACATAGCCCTGATAGGCCTCCATGTTCGTCACTTCGACGCGGGCCACCCAATAAGCCTTCTTGTCCATGTCTGCTTCCTCCCTGCGCGGCCTCAGGCGGCCGCGATGTCCTTCACGACGGCTTCGGCCGCCGCCTTCGGATCGGCGGCCTGCGTGATCGGCCGGCCGACCACGAGCCGATCGGCCCCGGCGCGGATCGCGTCCGCGGGCGTCATGACGCGTTTCTGATCGCCCTTCTCCGCCGAGGCGGGCCGGATGCCGGGCGTGACGAGGTCCATGCCCGGCCCGAGCAGCGCGCGCATGGCGCCGACCTCTTCCGGCGACAGGATCAGGCCGTCGACGCCCGCCTCGCGCGCCTGCAGGGCGCGCCGGGCGACGAGATCCTTCACGCCCATGGCGTAGCCCGCCTCGACGAGGTCGGCGTCGTCATAGGAGGTCATGACGGTGACGGCGAGGATGCGCAGCGGCGAGGAGCCCTTGCCGCGGACCGCGGCCTTCATCGTCTGCGGGAAGGCGTGGACGGTGAGATAGGTCGCCCCGAGATCGGCGACGCGGGCCGTGGCTTTTTCCACCGTCGTGCCGATGTCGTGCAGCTTGAGGTCGAGAAAGACCTTCTTGCCCGACCGGGCGAGGTCGCGGGCGAAATCGAGGCCTCCCGCATAGGTCAGTTCCATACCGACCTTGTAGAAGGTCACCGCTTCGCCGAGGCGGGCGACCATGGCTTCGGCCTCGGAGACGGAGGGCAGGTCGAGCGCGACGATCAGGCGGTCGCGCGGGTCGAGGATCGGCATGGGAGGTCCGTCAGCGCAGGATCCGGGTCCGCACCTTGTCGGTCCGTTCGCGGATCTTGGCAAGCAGGTCGAGGCGGCCGCCGCGGCGGGCCTTGGTCGCCCCGCCCCCGGTCGGGCGGCGATAGACCCAGACGCAGGCGGGCGGGAAATTGAGCCAGATGCGTTCGGATTCCTCGGCGTCGAAATCCGTACCCTTCAGCGGCATCGGCGAGGTGACGGCATAGGTGAATTGGATGAAGGGGCTGCCCGGGCTCATCAGATCGAAAGCGGCATCGAGAAGATCGAGACGCATGCGCTCCGGCTTGGTGAAGAGCGGCAGGCCGGACACGATCGCCGAAGCCGGGAGAGAGGGCTCGTCGCGCAGGGTCTCGGCAAGCGCATAGGCGTCACCCCGGATCACCTTGGCGCCCGGAAAGCGCTTTTCGAGCAGCTTGCAGAAATCGCGGTCGAATTCGACGAGGATCAGACGTTCGGGCGCGACGCCGCGACGGACGATCGCTTCCGTCACCGCGCCGGTTCCGGGACCGAGTTCGATGACGGGCCCGGCCCGCAAGGGCTCGATGAAACCCGCCATCCGCTTGGCCAACGCCTTGCCCGACGGGGCGACGGCGCCGGTGACGAGCGGCTTGTCGAGCCAGGTCTTGAGAAATCGAGCCTCGTCGGGAAGCTTTTCCCGCAATTCGGCTCCGACGGCGGCGGCTCTGGCTCTACCTGTCCTGCGCGAAGGCTGCGGCACGTCGGGTTCTCTCCGGTTCGGTCTCTCGGCGACGCGAAACGCTCGGCTCCGGGAAGGTTATGGGTCAGTCGGGGCTGCCGGAAAAGAAGTCCTTCACCTTCGCGAAGAAACTCGCGCTTTCCGGTTGGGTTTCGCGCGAGCTCGCGGCCTCGAATTCACGCAGCAGTTCCTTCTGCCGGGGCGTGAGCTTCTGCGGCGTTTCGACGGAGACCTGAACATAGAGATCGCCCATGTCGCGGGAGCGCAGCACGGGCATGCCCTTGCCGCGCAGCCGGAACTGCTTGCCCGACTGGGTGCCTTCGGGAATCGCCACGATCTTCTGCTCGCTCTCGAGCGTCGGGATCTCGATCTCGCCGCCGAGCGCCGCCGTCACCATGGAGATCGGGACGCGGCAATAGAGATCGGCCCCGTCGCGCTGGAAGAAGCGATGCGCCTTCACGGAGAGAAAGATGTAGAGGTCGCCCGACGGGCCGCCCTTGCGCCCGCTTTCGCCCTCGCCCGAAAGCCGAATGCGCGTGCCGTCCTCCACGCCCTTCGGGATGTTGACCGAAAGCGTCCGGTCCTTCGTCACGCGGCCTTGGCCGCCGCAGGAGCGGCAGGGATCGTCGATCATCTCGCCGCGACCCTGACAGGAGGGGCAGGTCCGTTCGATGGCGAAGAAGCCCTGCTGCGCCCGCACGCGGCCGTAGCCGCCGCAGGTCGAGCATGTCTTGGCCTTGGTGCCCGCCTTCGCGCCCGAACCGTCGCAGGCCTCGCAGGCGACCGCGATCGGCACGGTGACGGTGGCGGTCTTGCCCTGATGCGCGTCTTCGAGCGTGATCTCGAGATCATAGCGCAGGTCGGAGCCCCGCTCGCGGCCGTCGGGGCGACCGCGGCGACCGCGGCCGGACACGTCGCCGAAGAGATCCTCGAAGATGTCGGCCATCGAGGAGGCGAAGTCGTTGCCGAAACCCGGGCCGCCCGGGCCGCCGCCGTTCTCGAAGGCGGCATGGCCGAAGCGGTCATAGGCCGCCCGCTTCTGCGGATCGGAGAGGGTCTGATAGGCCTCGTTGAGTTCCTTGAACTTCTGCTCCGCCGCCGCATCGCCGGGATTGCGGTCGGGGTGATGCTGCATCGCGAGCTTGCGGAAGGCGGCTTTCAGCTCGGCCTCGGAGGCCTGCTTCGCGACGCCCAGAACCTCGTAATAATCTCGCTTGCTCATCGCGCCTTACGGGCTCCTCGCGGATGCGGCGGACCCGGCGCGTCGCCGCACCGGGCCCTCGTTCACGTCGGATCGCTGTTCACGACCCCGCTTACGCGCGCTTCTTCTTGTCGTCGTCGCCGACTTCGCGGAAGTCGGCGTCGATGACGTCGTCCTTGGCCGAGCCGCCGCCCGCCGACGGGCCGCCCGGGGCGCCTGCATCATCGTCGGCGCCGCCCTGCTGGGCCGCATACATCGCCTCGCCGAGCTTCATCGACGCCTGCATCAGCGTCGTCGTCTTGGCGCGGATGCCGTCGAGATCGTCGCCCTTCAGCGCTTCCTTGAGGTCGGCGATCGCGGTCTCGATCGCCTCCTTCTCGGCCGCACCGACCTTGTCTCCGTATTCGGCGAGGGATTTCTCGGTCGAATGCACGAGGCTTTCGGCCTGATTCTTCGTCTCCACCGTCTCGCGCCGGACCTTGTCCTCGGCGGCATGCGCCTCGGCGTCCTTCACCATCTTCTCGATGTCGGCGTCCGACAGGCCGCCCGAGGCCTGAATGCGGATCTGGTGTTCCTTGGCCGTCGCCTTGTCCTTCGCCGTGACGCTGACGATGCCGTTCGCGTCGATGTCGAAGGTGACTTCGACCTGCGGCACGCCGCGCGGCGCGGGCGGGATGCCGACCAGATCGAACTGGCCGAGCAGCTTGTTGTCCGCCGCCATTTCGCGCTCGCCCTGAAACACGCGGATGGTCACCGCGGTCTGATTGTCCTCGGCGGTCGAGAAGACCTGAGACTTCTTGGTCGGGATCGTCGTGTTGCGGTCGATCAGGCGGGTGAAGACGCCACCCAGCGTCTCGATGCCTAGCGACAGCGGGGTCACGTCCAAGAGAACCACGTCCTTGACGTCGCCTTGCAGAACGCCAGCCTGGATGGCCGCGCCCAGAGCCACGACTTCATCCGGGTTCACGCCTTTGTGCGGCTCTTTCCCGAAATACTTGGTCACTTCCTCGATCACGCGGGGCATGCGGGTCATACCGCCGACCAGCACGACCTCGTCGATGTCGTCCTTGGACACGCCAGCATCTTTCAGCGCGGCCATGCAGGGCTTGATCGACTTCTTGATCAGATCCTCGACCAGGCTTTCCAGCTTGGACCGGGTCAGCTTGACCACCAGGTGCAAGGGCTGCCCGGTGTTCCGGTCCATGCTGATGAACGGCTGGTTGATTTCGGTCTGGCTGGCGGACGACAGCTCGATCTTGGCCTTTTCACTGGCCTCCTTCAGACGCTGCAGCGCCATCTTGTCCAGAGTCAGGTCAACGCCATGCTCTTTCTTGAACTCATCGGCCAGGTACTGGACGATGCGCATGTCGAAGTCTTCGCCGCCAAGGAAGGTGTCGCCGTTCGTGGACTTCACCTCGAAGAGGCCGTCGTCGATTTCCAGGATGGTGATGTCGAAGGTACCACCGCCAAGGTCATAGACCGCGATGGTTTTCGAATCCTTCTTGTCCAGGCCATAGGCCAGTGCGGCCGCCGTGGGTTCGTTGATGATGCGCAGGACTTCCAGG
>JAIXTT010000101.1 GCA_027483795.1 Hyphomicrobiales bacterium | reverse complement strand
GGGCGGTCTGCCGCGCGTGGCGGAGCTCTTCGAAGCGCGTCGTCCGAAGGAAGCTGCGATCATCGCGGAGAAGGCCGGCACCATCCAGTTCGGTCGCGACTACAAGAACAAGCGCCGCATCTCGCTCGTCCCGAGCGACGGTTCGGAGCCGGTCGAGTATCTCGTGCCGAAGGGCAAGCACGTCTATCTGCAGGCGGGCGACGTCGTGGAAAAGGGCGACTACATCGTCGACGGCAACCCGGCGCCGCACGACATCCTGGCGATCAAGGGCGTGGAGGAACTCGCCGCCTATCTCGTCAACGAGATCCAGGAAGTCTACCGACTGCAGGGCGTGAACATCAACGACAAGCACATCGAGGTGATCGTTCGCCAGATGCTGCAGAAGGTCGAGATCGAGGACGCCGGCGACAGCGAATTCCTGTCGGGCGAACAGGTCGACCGGGTCGAGATGGACGATGCCAACGAGAAGCTCATCGCGGACGGCAAGAAGCCCGCGACGGGTCACCCCGTGCTGCTCGGCATCACGAAGGCCTCGCTGCAGACGCGCTCCTTCATCTCGGCGGCGTCGTTCCAGGAGACCACCCGCGTCCTCACGGAAGCGGCGGTCAACGGCAAGTCGGACGAGCTGGCGGGCCTGAAGGAGAACGTCATCGTGGGCCGCCTGATCCCGGCGGGTACGGGCGCCATGATCAGCCGCATCCGCGAGATCGCGACGCGTCGCGACGAGATGATCGTGGCGCAGCAGACGTCGGAGGCTCAGGCGCTTCCGGACGTCGCCCAGCTCGATGCGCCTCAGCCTTTCATCTGAGCGCCGTCGCCCGAAAAGACATGAGGGCCGCCCTGTCGGGGCGGCCCTTTTCGTTTGGCGACTCTGCCGGCTCGCGTTTACATCTTCTTACGAGCCGCGCGGTCCGGCGCGTGGTCCGGCGCGGGCGTTTCCGCTAAAGACGGGCTTGGTGTGGGGTAATGCGGACGCGCCGCGGCGCGGGGTGTCCGGAGACGCATGTGTGACCTTTGCGTGCAGGATCGATGCTCGAAATCGCGATCATAGGCGGCGGCCCCGGCGGGCTGATGGCGGCTTGGCATCTCAAGAAGAAGATGGCCGGGCTCGGCGCCCGCGTGACCCTTTACGAAGCCGCCGACCGTCTCGGCGGAAAGATCCGCACGAGCCGCTTCGAGAAGGCTCCCGCGGTCTATGAGGCGGGCGTCGCGGAAATCTATGATTACTCCCGCAACGGCCCGGATCCGTTGAAGGATCTGATCACCGGGGTCTGCGGTCTCTCGATCACCCCCATGGACGGGGAGGCGGTGGCGATGGACGGCGCCTTCCTCGACGGGATCGAGGGCGTGCGCCGCCGTTATGGGGCGACGACCGCGCGTGCGATCGAGGATTTCCGCGCGCTCTGCGCGACGATGATGTCTCCCCACGCCTATTACGAAGGGGCCGGGAAGGACGACAACGGCCATCCTTGGGCCGCGCTCTCGGCGCGCAAGCTCCTCCAGGACATGATCAAGGACGACAAGGCGCGCGATCTCGTGCGCGTGATGGCGCGCAGCGACATCGCGTCCGAGAACCATCTGACCAACGGTCTGAACGCGCTGAAGAACTATCTGATGGACGTCGACGGCTACATCGACCTCTATTCGATCGACGGCGGGATCGAGCGCTTCGTCGAGCAACTCGCGGGTCTGCATGAGGCGGAGGTCCTGACGGGACGTCGCGTCGAGCGGATCGAGCGGACGGAAGACGGCGGCTATCGCCTCGATCTGCGCGCCGGCATGGAGCGGGAAACGCGTCGCTTCGATCTGGTGCTCGTCTGCCTGCCGCACAATTGGCTTCAAACGGTGCGGTGGGGCGGCCCGGATCTGGCTTCGGCGATGGCCGACCACATCGCGCATTTCGATCGTCCGGCGCATTATCTGCGCGTCGCCGCGCTGTTCGAGACGCCTTTCTGGCGGGAGCACGTGCAGGGCGCGTGGTTCATGTCGGAAGCCTTCGGCGGCTGCTGCGTCTATGACGAAGGCGCGCGGCACGATGCGGCGGGGAAGGGCGTCCTGAACTGGCTGGTCGCAGGGTCGGACGTCCTCGCCTGGGGCAATCTTTCGGATGCGGAACTGATCGACCACGCGATCTCGACGCTGCCGGACGCCGTCCGGGACGCGGCCCGGGCTCAGTTCCTCGAAGTCCGCATCCACCGCCATCTCGCATCGGTCAATGCGCTGCCCGGCGGCATGCCGGTGCGCGACCCCAAGACGAACCACATTCCCGAACCGCTTCGTCATTCCGGGCTTTTCCTCGTCGGCGACTACATGTTCGACTCGACGCTGAACGGCCTGCTCGATTCCGCGGATCTCGCGACGGACCTCGCGGTCTCCCATGTCGTGAAGCTGCGCTACGAGACGGGCGCCGCCCATGAGGCGGCCCGTCTTCGGAACGACGCGCCGTCCCTTCCCGCCCCGTCATGGAAGATCGACCGCTCCTATTTCGAGAATTATCGGGGGCTCGGCCCCTATGCGCAGGCTTGGCGCGCCTTCGCCGACCCCGAGCATCTCGCGGACTGCTTCCGCACCGCCTTCGGCGTGGGGAAGGGTGCGAAGGTGCTGGTGGCGGGCTCCGCGAGCGGCCAGCTGGTGGGCGCGCTGCGCGAGCTCGGGTTCGACGCCCGCGGCATCGAGAACAATGCCCACATCCATGCGAAGACGCCCGCCGAATTGAAGCCCTTCAACGTTTTCGGCTCGGTCCTCGATCTTCCCTTCGAGGACGGGAGCTTCGACGTCGTCTACGAGACCTGTCTCTGCCACATCTCCGAGAAGCGGGTCGGCTGGGCGCTCGACGAACTCCGCCGCGTCTGCCGCGTCGGGGTGATGTTCGGTTCCGTCACCAGCGATCTCACGCCCGCCGTCCTCGACCGGCACGACCTGCTGCGCGGCGTCAAGCGCCTCGCGACCTGGTGGGAGTGGTCGGAAGACTTCTTCAACGCGGATTTCGAACTCGCCGTTCAGGACGTGCCGACGCTCGACGCGCTCTGGGCACGCACGATCGCGGCGGGGCGGGGCCCCGGGCGGTGGTATGACGAGCCGGACGCGCTGCGCTACTGCTTCTTCCGCAAGATCCCCGACGAGGCCCTTGCGACGCCGATCACGGCGCTTGCGGGCGAGTAAGGCGCGGAGCGGATGGCGACCGACGAAGAGGAGAAGGTCTCCGGGACCGAGGTCGCCCCGGCGGCTCCCCTCGCGGGGCGCGGCATGCCCGGCCGCGAGCGGGCCTCCGCCGAAAGGAAGGCGGGAGAGGACGCGCGACGCGGCGAGGACGACGACGAGGGCGACGAGCAGGACGAGGATGACGACGACGAGGAGGATCTCCCGGTCGTCTTCAATGCGGGCGAGGCGGTCGGCGCCGTCGCGACGGTCTTCCGGTTCCTGAAGCCGCATCTCGCGGCCCACAAGGTGGGTCTGTCGCTCGTCGGACTGGGCCTGTTGGTCGAGACGGCGTTCAACGTGCTGATGCCGTTGAGCCTCAAATACTTCATCGACGAAGTCGTCGAAGGCGGGGACGAAAGCGCGCTGATCGACGTGTTGATGGTGCTCGGGATCGCGGGTCTCGTCACCTCGATCACGGCGATCTGGTACGAGCGGAAGGACGCCGAAACGACGGCCGCCGTGATGGCGGACATCAGGCGCAGCCTGTTCCGGCGCGTTCAGGGGCTTCGGGCCGCCTATTTCGCCCGCACCCGTTCGGGGGAAATCGTTTCGCGCTTCTCGGGAGACCTCGCGGCGCTCGAGAACGGCGTCGTGCATGCGGCGAATTGGGCGGTGCTGCCGTTCCTCGAACTCGTGACGGGGATCGTGCTCCTGTTCGTTCTGTCCTGGCAGCTCGCGCTGGTGGCGCTGCTCATCTTCCCGATCGCCTTGCTGGGGCCGAAGCTCATCGCGCCGAAGGCGATCGAGGCCACCTATGAACTCAAGCGTGCGCAGGCGGGCGCGCTCGGCACCGTGAACGAACAGATCGCGGCGCAATCCGTGGTGAAGGCCTTCGGTCTGCAGCGGGTCACCCGGCGTTGGTTCGGCCGCCGCAACGAGGCGGTCCGGATCGCGCAGACGCGGGCGACCTTCCTGACCACGATGGTCGAGCGTTCGGTGACGATCGCCGTGCTGCTCCTGCATCTGGTCGTGTTCGGCATCGGCGCCTGGCTGACCTTCCACGGCCATATCTCGCTCGGCGCCTTCGTGACCTTCGAAGGCGTGTTCTGGGAGATCAGCTACAACATCACCAATCTGATGCAGTTCGTGCCCGTCACGCTCCATGCGGCGGGCGCGGTGAAGCATATCGAGGAAGTGTCGACGCAGCCGCAGGAGGCGGGAGACCGCGAGGGCGGCGTCGTTCCGCGGCTGTCGTCCGAAATCGCCTTCGAAGGCGTGGTCTTCGCCTATGAGGACGAGGACGAGCCGGTGCTGCAGGGCCTCGACCTCCGCATCCCGGCGGGTCGTTCGGTGGCGATCGTGGGACCGAGCGGGGCGGGAAAGAGCACCGTCGTGAACCTGCTGCTGAGGCTCTACGAGCCGACGCGCGGCCGCATCACGATCGACGGCCGCGACGTGTCCGACGGCTCCCTCGCATCGTTGCGCGACCAGATCGCCGTGGTGTTCCAGGACAGCATCCTGTTCGGGACCACGATCCGGGAGAACATCCGGCTCGGGCGGCCCGATGCGACCGACGCCGAGGTGGAGGCCGCGGCCAAGGCCGCGGAAATGCATAAATTCATCGATCGGCTGCCGCAGGGCTACGATACGCTCGTGGGCGAACGGGGAGCGACGCTTTCCGGCGGCCAACGGCAGAGGATCGCCCTCGCGAGGGCGGTGCTGCGCAATCCGGCGATCCTGCTGCTCGACGAGGCGACGTCGGCGCTCGACCAGACCACCGAGGCCGCGGTGCTGCGAACCCTTCGCCGGATCGGGCGCGGACGCACGACGCTCTTCGTCACGCATCGTCTGACGACGGCGGCCGATTTCGATGAAATCCTCGTGATGCGCGACGGGCGCGTCGTCCAGCGCGGCACGCATGCCGAACTGGTCGAGAAAAGGGGCCTCTACCGCCGGCTTTGGCAGGACCGCGAGCGCTCTTTCGCCTGAATCCCTTGATGCGCTTGGCTTCGGGGGTTGACGGGGTCCGACTCTACCGATATGACCCGCGCATCCCGGCAGACTGTCGGCTCTGCATCGTTCCTTCCGCGGCCTTCGCGGGGAACTTCAAGGCCGAGACGCTGCCGCAATCACCGACTGAGAAGTCGTCCGATTGATCTCATGACTGCGGTTCGCCGTGGTCCTCTGAGTCCGTGCGCGCCGGAGGCAATCAAGCCGAAGGCGCGACTTCGTTTTGCGCGAAAGCGTGGAACGTCGATCGAATTTCATCGTGCGGCGCGCGAGCGTCGCACCAGATCCTGGGACTGGAACGAGCGAACGATGCCGACCATCAGCCAGTTGATCCGCAATGCGCGGAGCCCCCAGAAGGCCCGGAACAAGGTTCCGGCTCTCGAGGCCTGC
>JAIXTT010000106.1 GCA_027483795.1 Hyphomicrobiales bacterium | reverse complement strand
TCTTCGCCTCGATCAGCTTCTCGGTGCCGCGATGCAGCAGGCCGATATGCGGATCGACGCGCTCGACGACTTCGCCGTCGAGTTCCAGCACCAGACGCAGCACGCCGTGCGCCGCAGGATGCTGCGGGCCGAAATTGATCGAGAAGTTCCGGATGGCATGTTCGGTCATGGCGCGCTCACTGCTTCGCCTTCTCGTCGCCCGGGAGCACGTAGTCGGTGCCCTCCCACGGCGAGAGGAAGTCGAACTGGCGGAATTCCTGGGTCAGCTTCACGGGCTCGTAGACGACGCGCTTCTGTTCGTCGTCGTAACGGACCTCGACATAGCCCGTGAGCGGGAAGTCCTTGCGGAGCGGATAGCCCTCGAAGCCGTAGTCCGTGAGGATGCGGCGCAGGTCCGGATGGCCCGAGAAGAGCACGCCGTACATGTCGTAGGCTTCGCGCTCGAACCAATCGGCCGAGGGAAAGATCGGCGTCGAGGACGGCACCGGATTGCGCTCGTCCGTGCGGGTCTTGAGACGGATGCGGCGGTTGAATTTCGGCGACAGCAGATGCCACACGACGTCGAACCGCTCTTCGCGGGCGGGATAGTCCACGGCGGTCAGGTCGATGAAGGAGACGAAGCGGAGTTTCGGATCGTCGCGGAGACCGCGCAGCACGGCCACGACGCTCCCGCGGTCGATCTCGACCGTCAGTTCGTCGAAGGCCACCGCGAAGCCCTTCACGGCATCGCCGAAGGCCGCCGCGACATAGTCTCCGAGTTCGTTCAGCGTTTCCATCAAGCCTTCCCCCCGGGCCCCCGCCCCCGTCCGATCAGCGCTCGATCGTGCCGACCCGACGGATCTTCTTCTGGAGAAGAAGAACGCCGTAGAGCAGCGCTTCGGCCGTCGGCGGACAGCCGGGCACGTAGATGTCGATCGGTACGATGCGGTCGCAGCCGCGCACGACCGAATAGGAATAGTGATAGTAGCCGCCGCCGTTGGCGCAGGAGCCCATCGAGATCACGTAACGCGGTTCCGGCATCTGGTCGTAGACCTTGCGGAGCGCGGGAGCCATCTTGTTGGTCAGCGTGCCGGCGACGATCATCACGTCGGACTGGCGCGGCGAGGCGCGCGGCGCGAAGCCGAAGCGCTCGGCGTCATAGCGCGGCATCGACATCTGCATCATCTCGACCGCGCAGCAGGCGAGACCGAACGTCATCCACATCAGCGATCCCGTCCGGGCCCACTGGATCAGGTCTTCGGTCGAGGTGACGAGAAAGCCCTTGTCGGCGAGTTCGTCGTTGACGTTGACGAAGAAAGGATCCGTCGCGCCGACCGGCTTGCCGGTGGCGGGATCCAGAATGCCCTTGGGCGCCGGCGCGACCAGCGTGCCGGAGGCGTTCTCCTGCATCAGTCCCATTCCAACGCCCCTTTCTTCCACTCGTAGACGAAGCCGACCGTGAGCACCCCGAGGAAGATCATCATCGACCAGAAGCCGAAAATGCCGACCTGATCGAAGGCCACGGCCCACGGGAACAGGAAGGCCACTTCGAGGTCGAAGATGATGAACAGGATCGAGACGAGATAGAACCGCACGTCGAACTTCATGCGCGCGTCGTCGAACGCATTGAAGCCGCATTCATAAGCGGACAGTTTCTCGGGATCGGGATTTTTGTAGGCGACGACGAAGGGGGCGACGAGCAGAGCGCCCGATATCAGCATCGCGACGCCCAGAAAGATGACCAGCGGAAGGTAATCCTGCAAGAGGCTCGGCATGCGACAATCCCCTGACTTCGACCGGATTCCCCCCCGTTCGAAGGCATTTACGCCGACGCTCCGAACGAGAACCGCAGAAAACCCGTAAAATTCGGGCGAACCGCGGCTGCTTCGAGCGACGGCCGAGGCTTAAACCGGCGGCCCGGTCGACGCAAGCCGGCAAAGGGTCACGGTCGACCGTTCCTTGGTCGGGTTCCACGGCGGCCGAAGCCTCCGCGGCGGGTCGACGGCCGAAGCTGCGCCTGTAGAATAAGGCTCCTCGGGTTCCGGACGGTCCCCGGAAATCGAATGTCGAAAAGGGACGGATACGATGGCCAACAAGATCGATTTGAACGGCAAGGTCGCCGTCGTGACCGGCGGAGCGCAGGGAATCGGTTTCGCCGTCGCCAAGCGCTGCCTGCAGTCCGGAGCGGCCGTCGCCTTGTGGGACAAGGACGAAGACCTCGTCCGCAAGGCCGCGGCCGAACTGGCCGCGCTCGGGCGCACCCTCGCCCTCCCCGTCGATCAGACCGATTTCGACGCCGTCGTGACCGCGGAACGCGTCACGCGCGAGGCGCTCGGCCCCATCGACGTTCTCGTGAACAATGCCGGCATCGCCGGCCCGAACGCGCCCGTGGCCGACTATCCCGTCGACGCCTGGCGGCAGATCATCGACATCGACCTCAACGGCGTCTTCTACTGCTGCAAGGTCGTCGCCCCGGGCATGAGCGAGCGCGGCTACGGGCGAATCGTGAACGTCGCCTCGATCGCGGGCAAGGAAGGCAACCCCAACGCCGCCGCCTATTCCGCCGCCAAGGCGGGCGTCATCGCGTTGACCAAGTCGCTGGGCAAGGAGTTGGCGGGCAAGGACGTCGCCGTGAACTGCGTCACCCCCGCCGCCGCCAAGACGCGCATCTTCGACCAGATGAAGCAGGAGCATATCGACTACATGCTCTCCCGCATTCCCCGCGGTCGCTTCCTGCAGGTCGACGAGGCGGCCAACATGATCGTCTGGCTGGCATCGGCCGAGAACAGCTTCACCACGGGCGCGGTGTTCGACCTCTCCGGCGGCCGCGCGACTTACTGAGACCCGCGCCGCCTTCATGAACGAAAGCGCGTGCCGGAACCAAGGTGGGAAAACGTACGACAAGGACCTGAAGACAGGGCCGACTTCTTCACTTCGACGAGAAGAAGTGGCGCGAGAGACGGGGCTCGAACCCGCGACCTCCGGCGTGACAGGCCGGCGCTCTAACCAACTGAGCTACTCCCGCGAAGCGAAGACGATGTCTCGTCCGCGATGGCCGTGGGATTAAGGGACGCCCCCCTCCCTGTCAAGCGCTCCGACACCCGTCTCGGCATCCTCGGAGCCCCCTCGAACGGCACCCGGTCCCAATGCCCTGAGCGCATTCAGAACCACCGCGACGTCGATCGCTTCCTGAAGAAGCGCGCCCGCCACCGGGGGTATGTATCCGGCCGCAGCCACGACCATCGCGAGCCCGGACAGCGCGATCCCCGCGAGGACGCTCTGGCGGGCGACGCGGACGGCCCGACGCGCGGCCAGCAAGGCGGGAGCGACCCGTTCGAGCCTGTCGCCGACCAGCACCGCGTCGGCCGCTTCCGCCGACGCTCCTCCGCCCCGTCCGGCAAGCGCGATTCCGATATCGGCCGCGGCGAGCGCGGGCGCGTCGTTGATGCCGTCCCCGATCATCGCCACGCTCCGCCCGCCCGAGCGCGCCGCGAGGACCGCATCGACCTTGCCCTGCGGCGTCACGCCCGCGACGAGCCCGTCCAGAGACAGTCCTTCCGCGATCTTCTCGGCGACCTCGCGACGGTCGCCCGTCACCAGAACCACGCGACGAACCCCGGCGCGGCGCAAATCGATCAGGGCATGCGCCGCTTCCGGCCTGATCGGGTCGAAAAACAGCACCGCCCCTGCCGACAGGCCGTCGACGGCGATCCACAGACCGAGATCGGCATGGTCGGGAGAGGCGATCGTTTCCGGACGCTCCACGAGCCCGGCGATGAAATCGCGTCCGCCGACCGCCACGTCGTGCCCTTCGACGATCCCGCGCACGCCCTCCCCCGGGACCTCGCGGACCATATCGGCGACGGGCGGTTCGATGCCGCGCGCTCGGGCAGCATCGACCGCCGCCGCGGAAACCACATGACGCGATCCGAGCCCGACCGATGCCGCGAAACGGAGCACCTCGTCTTCCGTAAAAGGTGCGGCCGCAATGATGCGGGACGGTGCCGGTCGTCCGACGGTGAGCGTACCCGTCTTGTCGACCAGGACCGTATCGACCCGAGCCAGCGCCTCGAGCGCGCCGGCCGTCTTCACGAGCATTCCCAGCGAAGCCGCGCGCGACAATCCGGCCACGAGCGCCACCGGAACGGCGAGGATCAAGGGACAGGGCGTCGCGACCACCAGCACCGCGAGGGCGCGCCGGGGATCGCCCGACACGAGCCATGCCGCTCCCGACAGAAGAACCGTGAAAAGCAGGAAGCCGAGGGAGTAGCGCTCCGCGAGGCGCGTGAAGGGCGCCTTGGAGGCCTGCGCGGTCTCGACGAGCCGCAATACGCCGGCATAAGCGCTGTCCGCCGCGGCCCGGTCCGCGAGGAGCACGAAGGCGGACCCTGCATTCACGGTGCCGCTGGTTACCGCCGTGCCCGCTTCCCGCACGACGGGAAGGGACTCTCCGGTCATCACGGATTCGTCGAGCAGCGCCCTCCCCGCCTCCACCCGCCCGTCCACCGGAACCACTTCGCCCGGCCGGACATGAATCCGGTCGCCGGGACGGATCGAAGCGACCGCGACCGTCCGCGATCCCTCCGGCTTCAGAAGTTCCGCCTCCAGCGGGGCCCGCTCGACGAGCGCACGGATGGCGCTTCCCGCGCGATGCGCGGCATAGCGCTCGAGCACCTGCCCCCCGGCATACATGAGCCCGACGATCACGCCCGCGAGCGGCTCGCCCAAAACGAGGGCCCCGCCCATCGCCAGAGCCGCGATCACGTCGAGCCCGGTCTCGCCCTTGCGGAGACCGGCCGCGATCTGCACGAGGAGCCGCAGAAGAACGATCCCGGCGCCCACCGACCAGAAGACAGCGGCGAGATGCGGAACGCCGGCCGCCGCCGCCCCCCCGCCCGAAACGAGACCGAGGAGCGCGACCGCGAAGGTCGCCGAAACCGGATCCAAGAAAACGGCCATGCGCCGATCCTGAACGAGCCCGGCGAAAAAGAAAACGGAGCCCCGCGGAACGGGGCTCCGTTTGCATCTGGTGGGCGGTGACGGGCTCGAACCGCCGACCCTCTCGGTGTAAACGAGATGCTCTACCGACTGAGCTAACCGCCCTTCGTCACCTCCATATCGGAGCGACGGCGCCTCATGCAAGCGCGGGCGGTCGGAGCGGGCCCGCCGAAGCGGGCCGCATGCTCACTTGCCGTTGACGGCGGCCTTCAGGCCCGCACCGGCCTTGAACTTCGGCGCGATGGAGGCGGCGGTCTTGATGGTCTCGCCCGTGCGCGGGTTGCGCGCGGTGCCGGCCGGGCGCTTCGAGACGGCGAAGGTGCCGAAGCCCACGAGGCGGACTTCTTCGCCCTTCTTCAGGGTCGCCGTGATGGCATCGAGAACCGCGTCCACCGCCGCGGCGGCCTGCGACTTCGTGATGTCGGTCTTGTCCGCGACGGCCGCGACGAGATCGCCCTTGTTCATCGGATGTCTCCTTCCAACAACTGTACGCACGTCGAATCGTCGTCGTGCGGAACGATTGATCGTGCCTCGAGCAGCCGAGCGCAAGCGCGGTGAAGCCGAATTCCCTTATTTTCCTTGGAAAAGCGCCTTTTCGCGCAATAAAAAAGCCCCCGGAAGCGTCTCCCGGGGGCTCGCAAACCTCTTCGAAGAGGATCAGTGCGCGACGACGCCCGCCGATTCGTCCTCTCCCGCGGGGGCCGCGGGCTTGGATGCGGAGAGATCCTCCTCCCAAGTGATCGGCTCGGGCTTGCGCGTCAGCGCATGCCGGAGAACCTCGTCCATGCGCGAGACCGGGATGATTTCGAGCCCGTTCTTCACGTTGGACGGGATGTCCGCCAGATCCTTCGCGTTCTCCTCGGGGATCAGCACGGTCTTCACGCCGCCGCGAAGCGCCGCGAGAAGCTTCTCCTTGAGCCCGCCGATCGGCAGCACGCGGCCGCGCAGCGTGACCTCGCCCGTCATGGCGATGTCCTTGCGCACGGGGATTCCGGTGAGCACGGACACGATCGCCGTCGCCATCGCGATGCCCGCCGACGGCCCGTCCTTCGGGGTCGCCCCCTCCGGCACGTGCACGTGGATGTCGCGACGCTCGAAGAGCGGCGGCTCCACGCCGATGTCGAGCGCCTTCGACCGCACGTAAGACGCCGCGGCGGAGATCGACTCCTTCATCACGTCCTTCAGATTGCCCGTGACGGTCATCTTGCCGCGGCCGGGCATGATCAGGCCTTCGATCGTCAGCAACTCGCCGCCGACTTCCGTCCAGGCGAGGCCCGTGACGACGCCGACCATGTCCTCCGTCTCGGTCTCGCCGAAGCGGTATTTCGGCACGCCGAGGAAGTCCGGGAGGTTCTTCTCGGTCACCGTCACGGAGGTCTTCTTCGACAGGATGATCTCCTTCACCGCCTTGCGGGCGAGGTTGGAAATCTCCCGTGCGAGATTGCGCACGCCCGCCTCGCGCGTGTAGCGGCGGATGAGCATCATCAGCGCGTCGTCCTCGATGGTCCATTCCTTAGGGGCCAGACCGTGCTTGGTCATGGCCTCGGGAATGAGATGACGACGGGCGATCTCTGCCTTTTCGTCCTCGGTGTAGCCCGCGATGCGGATCACTTCCATGCGGTCGAGCAGCGGAGGCGGGATGTTGAGCGTGTTCGCCGTCGTCACGAACATCACGTTCGACAGGTCGTAGTCGACCTCGAGGTAATGATCGTTGAACGAGGAGTTCTGCTCGGGATCCAGCACCTCCAGCAGCGCGGAGGAC
>JAIXTT010000068.1 GCA_027483795.1 Hyphomicrobiales bacterium | reverse complement strand
TCCCGATCACCGCCGAGATCAGGCTGGCCGTGAACATGCCGTGCGCGATGCGCTGCCCGAACCGCGTGGAAGAGGCGTAGGCGTCCGACAGATGGATCGGGTTCACGTCCCCGGACACGTCCGCGAAACGGACGAGATCGGTCTCCATCACGGTGCGCATCAGCACGTCCCGCGTCCCGATCTCGAGGTCGTCGAAGGTGAAGGTGCGCATCGCGTGGAACGTCATGGTCGGGACCGATCGTATTGCAGTGCAAAAAACGATAGGCCCGGCGTCGCCGCGTCGCCATCCGTCCTTCGTCTCGACTCCTTCGTTCGAGACGTCGACTCGGATCACCAGACGAGCACGTCCATCACCGCGGTCGGCCTCACGGCCGAGCGGGCGAGGACGGCGGCGGCGCGTTCCGCGTTCAATTCTCCGAGCGCGAGGCCGAATTCCTCCGCATGGATCCCCGCCGCGATCATCAGGGAATCGACGCCGTAGGCGACCGCGCCCGCCACGTCCGTCCGGAAGGCGTCGCCGACCGCGAGGATGCGCTCGGCCCCGACCGGCCCGCCGCAAAGCCGCTCTGCGACGGCATGCGCTTCGACATAGATCGGCCGATGCGGCTTGCCCGCGAATGCGACATGCCCGCCGATCGCCCGATAGGCCTCCCCGATCGCCCCGCCGCAGAAGACCGTCTCCCCGCCGCGATGGACGACGAGGTCGGGATTGGCGCAGATCATCTCCAGCCCGCGCGCCTTCGCCCGGTCGAGGAGTTCGGCATAGTCGTCCGGCGTTTCGGTCGTGTCGTCGTAAAGGCCCGAGCAGACGATGAATTCCGCATCGTCGACATCGCCTTCGGTGCCCGGCATGCCTTCGAGCAGGGGCTTGTCCCGCTCCGGCCCGATATGCAGGAAGCGCTTCGCCCCGCGCGCCTCGATCAGGCGACGGCTCACGTCTCCCGAGGTCACGATCGCGTCCCAGGCCTCGTCGGGAACGGCAAGCGAGCGCAGCTGAGCGGGGATCGTCGCTCCCGGCCGCGGCGCGTTCGAGACGAGGATCACCTTCCCGCCTTTTTCGCGGAACCGCCGCATCGCGTCCGAGGCCCCCGGATAGGCCGCGGCCCCGTTGTGGACGACGCCCCAGACGTCGCAGAAGAGAACGTCGTAACGGTCGGCGACTTCGCCGAGCCCGCTCAGGATCTTCGTCTCGCTTCGCGCCATGCCGCGTCCTCCCGCGAGCGTCGGCTAGGCGGCGCGGCGGGGCGAGTCAACGCTTTTCCCGTCCCGCCCTCGAAAGGGCGACGCTTTTCGACGCGTCCCGATTGAAGTCGCACCTCGAAGATCCGATCTTCGTTCCGTGGATCGAAGCGGGGAGAAAGACCATGGCGACGTCCGAAACGATCCGTTTCCGGGTCGAAGGCATGACCTGCGGCGGTTGCGCCGCGGCGGTGACGAAAGTGGTCCAACGGCAGGATCCGGGCGCGGAAGTCGCGATCGACCTCGCCACGGGCATGGTGGACGTCCGGTCCGCGGCCGATGCGGCGACGCTCGCCGCCGCGATCACCAAGGCGGGCTATCCCGCGGCGCGGGCCTGATCGGCCGCGATCCGCCCGTCGATCAACGTCACGATCCGGTCCGCCCCGGCCGCGATGCCTTGGTCATGCGTGACCACCACCACCGCCCGGCCTTCCGCCGCGGCGACGTCCTTGAGCAGCGAAATCACCTGACCGCTCGAGGCGCTGTCGAGATTGCCCGTCGGCTCGTCCGCGAGGAGCACGGCGGGCTCGTTCGCCAAGGCCCGCGCCACCGCCACCCTCTGCCTTTGGCCGCCCGACAACTGATCCGGCCGTTTGCCGGCATGCGGCGACAGGCCGAGACGATCGAGCAGGGCGTCGGCGCGGCGGCGGTTCTCCGCATCGGAAAAACGTCCCAGCGCGCGCATCGGCAGCATCACGTTGTCGCGCGCCGAGAATTCCGGGAGCAGAAAGTGGAACTGGAAGACGAAGCCGAGATGCGCGAGCCGCAATTCGGCCCGAGCGTCTTCGTCGAGGTTCCGCGTCGCTCGACCGGCGATCGTCACCTCCCCGGCGGTCGGCACGTCCAGCAGGCCGAGCAGATACATCAGCGACGATTTTCCCGAGCCCGAAGGCCCGACGATGGCGGTGAACTTGCCGGACTCGATCTCGAGATCGATGTCGGCCACGAGCGTCGTCGGGATTTCGCCGCCGAGCATGCGGCTGACGCCCCGCAGGCCGATCAGCGCGCTCACGAGGCCCCTCGGATGATCTCGACGGGATGAACCCGCGCGGCCCGCCGGGCCGGGAAGAACCCCGCGACGAGCGACGAGGCCAGCGCCACCGCGCCCGCCAGAAGATAATGCAGCGCCGAGTAATGGATCGGGAGCCGCTTGGCGTCCGTGAAGCCCGTCTTGAACTCGATCAGCCCCATGCCGAGGCAGAGCCCATAGCCCAGAAGAAACCCGACGAGACAGCCCAGCAGGCCGATCGCGGCGGCCTCGATGACGAAGATCGAACGGACCGATCTTTCCTTGAGCCCCAAGGACTTCAGGATCGCGATGTCCCGCGCCTTCTCATGCGTGATCGTCGAGATGATGTTGAACGTGCCGAAGGAGGCGACGAGCAGGATCGCGCCCACCACCATGAACATGATCGCGTTGCGGATCTTGAAGGCCGAGAGGATGTCCTCATGCGCCTCCTGCCAGGAGACCGATTTGTACCCCGTCTGCCGCTCGATCCGTGCCGCGACGTCGCGCGCCGTCATGGCGTCGTCCACGCGCACGCGGATCTCGTTGACGAGAGCCGTCCGTCCTGAGAGCACCTGCGCCGTGCGCGCCAGCGTGTAGATCTGGTTCTCGTCGATCTGCCTGACGCCGGAATGGAACAGTCCGACGACCTGAGCGAGGAAGGCGCGTCCTTCCGCCGTCGCGAGAATGATGGAATTGCCCGTCCGCACGCCGATCTTGCGGGCGAGCGTATCGCCGAGGATCACCGCGTTCGGCGCCTTGAACAGCGCGTCGAGATCGCCGTGCGTCATCTGCCGGGCGAGCTGCGAGACGTGGATCTCCCTCCGCGGCTCGATGCCGATCACCGAGGCCGTCGTGTCCCGCCCGCCGAAACGCGCTACCGCCTTGGTCTGCACCGAAGGCGCGAGAGCGCCCGGAACCCAGCTCTCGAGCGCCGCCACGGTGGCGAGCGGATTCACGATTCCCTTCCGCCCCTGATCGGTGCTGAGCCCGTGAAAGGTCACCGCGGCATAGACGTCTTCGGCGGGCTGCACGGGCGGCGCCCGGCGCTCGTCCGTGACCGAAACATGGGGCAGGGAATCGACGAGCTGGCGGATGAAGTCACGTTGCGATCCCTCCATCAACGCAGCCATCATCACGGAAAAGCCGACGCCCGTCGCGACGCCCAAGAGGCCCACGACCGTCTGCCGGAGCCGGAAGCGGATATGCGTCAGCGCGATGTCGAAGACGAGGTTCATGGCCTTGTCTCGATCCTCGCCCGATGTCCCGAAACGAGGCCCGGCGGGACCGGGACGATCACCGCCTCGCCTTCGCGCGGGCCTTCGAGCAGTTCCGTCATCCGCGTTCCGCGGATCCCCGTCTTCACGGGGACCGCGACGGCACGACCGTCGCGCAGGACGAAGACCTTGCCGTCGACCACCGCGTCGGCCGGAACGAGCGGCACGCCCGTCGCCTCGCGCGATACGATATTGGCCTCGACGCTCATGCCGATCATCAGCGGCGTGTCGTCGGGCAGTTCGATATGCACGCGGAAGGTCTTGGACACCGGATCGCCCTTCGGAGTGATGGTGCGCAGCACCCCCTGCAGAACGCGCCCGCCGAAGGCGTCGTTGCGCAGCAGCACGCGCATGCCGATCACGATCCGCCCCATGTCCTCTTCGTTCACCTCCGCGACGACGCGCAGCGGCTTCGGCGGGCCGACCCAGAACACGACGTCGCCCGGCCCCACGATCTCGCCCGTGAAGAAGTCCTGTCTCAGCACGACCCCGTCGATCGGTGCGCGCAGCCGCAGCGCGTCGACGCGCTCCTTCGCGGCGGCGATGCGGGCCTCGGCCTCCAGAACGGCCGTCGCCGCCTGTTCGACGGCGGTGAGGGAGGCGGCGTTGCGTTCGAGCAGGCCCGCGAGCCGCTTGCGATCGGCTTCGAGCCTTTCATGACGGGCTTCGATTTCGGCCAGCGCCGCGCGTTCCTCGGCGTCGTCCTGTCGCGCGAGGATCGTCCCCGCGGTCACGGTGTCTCCCTCGCAGTCGCAGATCTCGATCAGGCGGCGTCTTTGCAGGGGCACCACCTTGGCCCAACGGACGGGTTCGACCGCGCCCGTCGCATACACCACCTCCGCCGCGTCCCCGCGGACCACGGGCGTCACGGCGACGGGCGTCGGGCCCCAATAGACCCAAGCGACATATGCGGCGGCCAGCGCCGCGCCGAGCGCGAGAAGAGTTCCGGTCCGTCGCATGCGCTCTCCTGCCGTCCGGCGCGGAGGCGTCGGCTTCCGCCGCGGTTTCGGCTGCCGGCGAGGCTAGCGACGACGCTCGTCCCCGACCATGAGGGAGAACACGGAGCCGCGAACGGGGTTCAGGAGGGGCGGTCGACCGAGACGTTCGTCGATCCCGCCGTGCGCGATCCGAAGCGCTTGAGCGCCTCGTTCCGGGCGATGGCCTCGGCGATGGCGTCGGCCGCAGCGCCTTGCCCGGACGTCGATGCCGTCCGCGGGAAGGAGGCCGTCCAGAGAATGACGCCGTCCCTGGCGGACAGCAGCCGCACGACGATGCGGGCCGCATCGGCCTCTCCGGTCGTCCGCAGCTTGACGAGGACGCCGTCCGCCGCTTCGGCGCGGAACGCGTCAGGCCGCGACGAGACTTCGAAGCGCGGCATGGCCGCCAGCGCGTCGCGCAGATCTTCCGCCAAGGAGGCGAGCGTCTCGTCCGAAGCGATCACCGCCATCGCGGTCGGCAGCATCCGCTCGACCGCAGCCGCCCTCTCGCCGACGAGAAAGGCGGTCTTCGGCTCCGGCTGCTTCACCGGCATCGCGATCCAGATGCTCAGGCCGAGAACCACGGCCGCCGCGGTCGACCGGAGCGACACGCCGCTGTCCTCGCCGCCGAAGCGCGGGAGACGCCGTCCGAATGCCCGCAGCGCGTCGGCGGTGCGGGACGCGTCGGCATCGGCGGCGGCGTGTTTGCGGTCGTTCCGCTCGAAGCTCACGGCATAGCTTCCGCGCGGAAGCACGATCCGCACGGGGTGGTCCGCTCCGCCGCCGCCGTAGAAGCGCTCCAGCGCCCGGCGCAGGCGCGTCGCCTCGACGCGGACGATGGGGTCGATCTGAGGATCGAAATCGGGACCGCGCCGGAACACCTCGGTCGCGATCGTATAGGCCTTCAGCGTCGCGCCGCGGCCCTCGAGCGTCCGGCCGACGCTGAAGGTGAGGAAGGCCGAAAGCTGCTGCGAGGCCCGGAATTCTTCCGAATCGAGCACGAGACGAAGGGCTTCGAGAGCGCGCGCCTCGTCGGCCGTTGCATCGGGAAGCGTCGTGGGATCGTGCGGGTCGGGTCGAGCCGAAACGGCGGCGAAGGCCTCGCCCGCAGGAGTCGGAATGCGAATGTCGATGTTCCGCAACGGCTTCATGCTCAAATGTCCGCAAGGACGAAGGGCGACGCCCTTCTGAAAACTCGCATCAGCATACATCATTCATCGTTTCTGCAAAACATCCGGGATGTTACGGTTCACCCCGAGCCGTCGCAGAGGAGGCGCATCCATGTCCGCCGTTCACGATCATCTCGCCCGCGATCTTGCACCGAACGATCTCGATGCCTGGTGGCTTCCCTTCACCGCCAATCGCGCGTTCAAGAAGAACCCGCGCATGATCTCGTCGGCGAAGGACATGCATTACGTCACCCCCGAGGGCCGCAAGATCCTCGACGGCGTGGCGGGCCTCTGGTGCTGCAATGCGGGCCACAACCGCGCGCCCATCGTCGAGGCGATCCAGAAACAGGCGGCCGAGCTCGACTATTCGCCGGCCTTCCAGTTCGGCCATCCCAAGGCCTTCCAGCTCGCCTCGCGCATCGCGGCGCTCGCGCCGGCCGATCTCGACCACGTCTTCTTCGCCAATTCCGGCTCCGAGGCGGTCGACACCGCGCTCAAGATCGCGCTCGCCTATTGGAACCTGCGCGGCCAAGGCCAGCGCACCCGCCTGATCGGCCGCGAGCGCGGCTATCACGGCGTCGGCTTCGGCGGCATTTCGGTCGGCGGCATCGTCAACAACCGGAAGTTCTTCGGCTCGCTGCTCGCGGGCGTCGACCATCTCCCCCATACCTACAACCGCGCGGAACAGGCCTTCTCGAAGGGCGAGCCGGAATGGGGCGCGCATCTCGCCGACGATCTCGAGCGCATCGTGACGCTGCACGACGCCTCCACCATCGCAGCCGTGATCGTGGAGCCCATGGCGGGCTCGACGGGCGTGCTGCCGCCGCCCAAGGGCTATCTCAAGCGGCTCCGCGACATCTGCGACAAGCACGGCATCCTGCTCATCTTCGACGAGGTGATCTCGGGCTTCGGCCGTCTCGGCACCGCCTTCGCCGCCGAGCGCTACGGCGTGATCCCCGACATGATCTGCTTCGCCAAGGCCGTGAATTCCGGCACCGTGCCCATGGGCGGGGTGATCGCGCGCAAGGGCATCTACGACACCTTCATGAAGGGCCCCGATCACGTCATCGAGCTCTTCCACGGCTACACCTATTCGGGTCACCCGCTGGCCGCCGCCGCGGGCCTCGCGACGCTCGACCTCTATCGCGAGGAGAAGCTGTTCGAACGGACCGCCGCTCTCGAGCCCGTCTGGGCGGACGCGATCATGTCGCTGAAGGGCCTGCCCAACGTGCTCGACATCCGCACGGTCGGCCTCGTGGCGGCGATCGACCTCGCCTCGATTCCCGACGGCGTCGGCAAGCGCGCCTATGACGCGATGGACCGCGGCTTCCGCGACCATGACCTGATGATCCGCATCACGGGCGACACGATCGCGGTGACTCCGCCGCTGGTGATCTCCGAGGACCAGATCGACGAACTCGTCGACAAGCTCCGGAAGATCATCCTCGCGGTGGCGTGAGGCTCGTCCTCAGGAGAAGAACGCATCCTCCGTCATTGCGAGGAGCGTAGCGACGCGGCAATCCATGCCGGGGTAGGGTGCGAACCTCCGTCCGTCAGCTGGATTGCTTCGCTTCCGCTCGCAATGACGGGAGAGGGTCCTCGGCCAAAAACGCCTTCAACCGCGTCTCCAGCGCTTCCGCGTCCCGGATCTCGCATTCCCAAACGACCAGCACCCGCCAGCCCGCCGCCTGAAGCGCCCTGAGCTTCTGCGCGTCGCGCTCGACGTTGCGGGCGAGCTTGCCCGTCCAGAACTCCACGCGCGTCGCAGGCACCGTCGCCCGCGCGCAGCCGGGATGCGCGTGCCAGAAGCAGCCGTGCACGAAGATCGCCGCACGATGTTTGGGCAGCACGAGATCCGGCGTCCCCGGCAGGTCGCGCCGATGCAGCCGGAAGCGGAAGCCCATGCGATGCAGCAGCGAGCGCACGCGCATTTCGGGCTTGGTGTTCTTCGAGCGCACTTGCGCCATCGCGCGGCTGCGCTGCTCCGGGGTCATCACGTCCGCCATGGCACGTTTCTCCGCCCGGACGCGTCCCGCCGCAACCCGGCTCACCGCCGGCCGAACAGCCGCTCGATGTCGACGAGCTTCAATTCGACATAGGTCGGCCGCCCGTGATTGCATTGTCCGGAAAAGGGCGTCGCCTCCATCTCGCGAAGCAGTGCGTTCATCTCCTCGGGCTTCATCCGCCGTCCCGCCCGCACCGAATGATGACAGGCGAAGGTCGCGAGCACATGGTCGAGCCGGTCTTCGAGCGCGAGGGCCGAGCCCCATTCCTCCATGCCGTCGACGAGGTCGCGCATCAGCGCCGGCACGTCGCCGCCCGCCAGCGCCGACGGCACTTCCGACACCGCCACCGCGCCCGGCCCGAAGCCTTCGATCACGAGGCCCGAGGAGGCCAGCATGGCGGCGCGGTCGAGCAGCCGGTCGGCCTCCACCGGGTCGAGATCCACCACGACCGGGATCAGCAGCATCTGCCTTTCGATCCCGCGTGCGTCCCGCTCGCGCTTCAGCCGCTCATAGACGAGCCGCTCATGGGCCGCATGCTGATCCACGATCACGACGCCGTCCCGCGTCTGCGCGACGATATAGGTGTCATGCAGCTGCGCCCGCGCCGCGCCGAGCGGCCGGTCGAGCAGGCCGGGATCGATCGGGGTCTCCGTCGCGCGCGTGTCGCTCTGCGGGGCGAAGGCCGCGATGGCGGCCTGCGCGGCCTCCGCGAAACCGAAAGACGCGGGCGCCGTCTCCGCCGCGGACGGTGCGGCGGGCGAGGCGCGCCAATCCCAATTCAGGGGTCGGGCCATGCCGGAGACGCCGCCTTGCGGCGAGCCCCCCGGCCTCAGCGCATCGAGCGTCCGCGCACCCACCGTGTTCGCCGCCCGATGGCCCGCGGCCCCCAGCGTCTGCTTGAGCGCTCCCACCACCAGCCCGCGCACGAGTCCGGGATCGCGGAACCGGACCTCGCTCTTCGCCGGATGCACGTTCACGTCGACCATGCGCGGCGGTACCGTGACGTAGAGCGCGACCGCCGGATGCCGCCCGTTGGGCAGGAGATCGGCATAAGCGGCCTTCACCGCGCCCAGCAGCAACTTGTCCCTGACGGGCCGGCCGTTCACATAAGTGTGGATTCCGGCCGCCGTCGCCCGGTGATCCGTCGCGAGGCCCGCGAGCCCGGACAGCGCGGCCTCCTCCCGGATCGCGTCGACGGGCAGCGCATTGCTCGTGAAGTCGCGTCCCAGCACCTGTCCGAGCCGTTCGGCCAGCGCTTCGGCCTCCGTCGCGCCGCGGGCTGCGGGGTGGTCGAACACCGTCCCGCCGTCGCCCGAAAGCGTGAAGCGGACGCGCGGATGCGCCATGGCGATGCGCTTCAGAAGATCGCCGATCGCCTGCGCCTCGGCCCGGTCCGTCTTCAGGAATTTGAGCCGGGCGGGCACGGCATGGAAGAGATCCGCCACCTCCACCCGCGTGCCCCGGTCGAGCGCCGCCGGCCGGACCGGGTGCTTGATGCCGGCGTCGACGAGGATCGCCGAGGCATGGTCGGCGCCTGTGCGCCGCGTGGTGATCGAGAGCCGCGCCACCGCGCCGATCGAGGGCAGGGCCTCGCCGCGGAACCCCAGAGTCTCGATGCGGAACAGATCGCCGTCGGGGATCTTCGACGTGGCGTGCCGCTCGACGGCGAGTTCCAGATCCTCGGGCGTCATGCCGAGCCCGTCGTCCACGACGCGGATCAGCGTCCGCCCGCCGTTCTCGACGACGACTTCGATGCGCGAGGCGCCCGCGTCCAGCGCGTTCTCGACGAGCTCCTTCACCGCCGAGGCGGGGCGCTCGACGACTTCGCCCGCTGCGATGCGGTCGACCAGAACGGGATCGAGACGCCGGACGGTCACGGGCTCTCCGGGGCGGGACGAATCGGGACGAGACCGGGAGTTTATCTCAGAGCCCGGCCGGCCGGCCCACCACGGTCGTGAAGATCCTGCCGTCGCCGAAGAGTCGCTTGGCCGTCCGCTTCGCGTCCTCGAGCGTCACCGCTTCCACCAGCGCGTTGCGGCGGTCCATGTAGTCCATGCCGAGTTCGTCGACCTGAACATGGACGAGCTGGCCCGCGAGCTTCGTCGACGTGTCGAAGCGAAGGGCATAGGAGCCGACGAGATATTTCTTCGCGATGACGAGCTCTTCCTCCGTCGGGCCGTGCTCGGCCAACGAGGCGATTTCCGCCTCGATGATCGCGAGGCTTTCGGCCGCCCGCTCGTTCTTCGTCGACGTGCCGCCCACGAAGACGGGCGCGCGATCGAAGGCCGCGAGCTGCGAATGAACGGAATAGGCCAGTCCGCGCTTCTCGCGCACTTCGCGGAACAGGCGCGAGGAGAACACTCCGCCGCCGAAGACGTGATTGACCACGATCGCCGCGAGCCAATCCGGATCGGTCCGATGGATCGACGCCCCGCCGAAGCGGATCGATGCCTGCGGAATGTCGAAATCGATGAGCCGGCGCGTGCCGATGCCCTGCGGCGCGGCGAGCGGAACGGGCCGCAGATCCGCGGTGGCGGGAAGAGCGCCGAAGGTCCGGTCGAGTTCCGCGGCGAGCGTCGTCTCGTCGATCGCGCCGACCACGGCGATCTTCAGCGTCGAGCGCGCGAGCACACGGGCCCGATAGGCCGCGAGATCGTCGCGCGTGATCAGCGGGATGCTTTCGAGCGATCCCTTGCTCGGCCGGCCGTAGGGATGTCCGGGAAAGGCCTCTGCGAACCAGGCACGGTTCGCCATCGTGTCGGGATCGGTCGATTCATGGCGCAGCCCCGCCATGACCTGAGCCCGGGTCCGCTCGATCGGCTCGTCGTCGAGCCGCGCTTCGCAGACCGCGAGGCGGAGCATGTCGAAAGCCTCGGCGCGATGCTTGGCGAGCGTCCGCAGATGGCCCGACAGGCCGTCGCGGTCCGCGCCGAAATGCAGTTCGATCGCGAAATCGTCGAGCCGTTCGTGGAACTCGGTCGCGTCATAGGGGCCCGCGCCCTCGTCGAGCAGGCCCGCGAGGAGATGCGCCGTGCCGGGCTTGTCCTCGGGATCCTGCGCCGAACCCCCGCGCACGGAGAATTCGAGCGCGACGATCGGCACCGTATAGTCCTCGACCAGCCAGGCTTCGATCCCGCCGGGCGTCATGATGCTGCGGATGCGGTCCGCATAGCGGACGCCCGCTCCCTCCGTCACGACGGCGCTCATCGGGCGGCCTCGTCCTTGAGGAGATGTCCGGTCACGGCGCGGCGCGGATCGAGCCGGGCCGCGGCCTCCTTGACCTGTTCGGCCGTCACGGCCTCGATCGCGTCCGGCCAGTTCCGCACGTCCTCGATCGTCGAGCCCGTCGCGAGCGCGGAGCCGTACATGCGGGCGAGCGAGGATTGGCTGTCCTGCGCATAGGCGGCGTCGGCGACGAGGCGGGTCTTGGCCCGCGCCAGTTCCTTCTCCGTCACGCCGTCGCGCGCGAGTTCCGCGACCGTCTCGTCGAGCGCCGTGCCCAGCGCTTCGAGGCCGACGCCCGGCATCGGCACCGCATAGAGCATCAGGCGCGACGGATCGACCGCCGTGGACTGGTACCAGCCGCCCGCACCCACCGCGATGCGCTTTTCGACGACGAGCCGCTTGTGCAGCCGCCCCGTCTGGCTTGCGGACAGGATCTGCAGCATGACTTCGATGGATTCGGCCTCTCCGGGCGCGGCGGTGGTGTAGGACGGCACGATCCAGCAGCGCTGCAGCGAAGGCTGTTCGACCTTGGGATCGGCGAGCGTCACGAGGCGCGACGCCTTCAGCTCCGGCTCGCGCGGTCGACTCCGGCTCGGCGCGTCGCCGCTCGGCGGGATCCGTCCGTAGGTGGCCTCCGCATGCGTCACCACCTCGTCGGCGGTCACGTCGCCCGCCACCACGAGAATGGCGTTTTCGGGCGTGTAGAAGCGGCGGTAATAGGCGAGCGCGTCCTCGCGGCCGAGATCCTCGATCTCGTGCATCCATCCGATGATCGGCGTTCCGTACGGATGGCGGGCATAGAGCGCCGCGGCCACCGCTTCGCCGAGCTGCGCGCCGGGGTCGGTGTCCGTGCGCATGCGGCGCTCTTCGAGCACCACGTCTCGTTCGGGCGCGACCACCTCGTCGGAGAGGACGAGGCCCGTCATCCGGTCCGCCTCGAATTCCATCATCGTGCGCAGATGTTCGCGCGCCACGCGTTGGAAATAGGCCGTGTAGTCGAGCGAGGTGAAGGCGTTCTCCTGTCCGCCGAGCTCCGTCACCTTGTCCGAGAACGCGCCCTGCGGATGCTTCTCCGTGCCCTTGAACATCAGATGCTCGAGGAAATGCGCGATGCCCGACTTGCCGACCGGATCGTCGGCGGAGCCGTTCCGATACCAGACCATATGCGTGACCACGGGCGTGCGGTGATCGGGGATCACCACCACCTGCATCCCGTTGCCGAGCGTGACGGTCGAAAGCTCCGCACCGGAGCGGGCGGGGGCGGACGAGGACGCGCCCTCGACGAGCCGGGCTTCTGTCATGATCTGGGTACCCTCGGTTCGGCGAAGGACGGTGCAGGACGGCGGGGCGAGCGTTCCGCGGAGAACGGCGGAGAAACCCTCAGTCCTTGCCCGCCGCATAGTCGTTGTCGGTGAGAATGCGGACGCTCCGCTCGCGTTGGGGCGGTGCGACGGGCGCACCCGGTGCGGGCTTCCGGTATCCGGTCGGCGGATCCGTCAGATAGCGGCGGGGCGGCTCCACGCCGGAGACGACCGGAGCCTGCTTCGCGGCGCGACCCTTGGCGTCCAGATCGCGCATTTCCTGAACGGAGAGGGCGGGGCGTTCCGACCAGGGTTGGGCGGTCGCGGTCGTCGTGGCGCCGCTCGGGCGGCGACCGGGGGCCCGCATCTCCTCGACCGACAGCACCGGGCTGCGCCCGATATTGCGGAGTTCGGGCGAGGGGCCCTTCGCCGCTTCCGCGGCCGCGCGCCGCGCCTCGACGTCGGGATCCTTGGGCCAATTCGGGTTGCCGGCCGAAGCGGGCTGCTGCGGTTCGCGCAGCTGGAGCTTCGGCGGAACCACCAACGGAGCGCGCTCCGGATAGGCGATTTCGGGCTTTTCGTCCTGAATGCCGAGAATGTTCCGGGCGAAGTCCAAGACCGCCTGCGCCTTCGCAGGTTCGGAGAAAGACACGGCGGCGAGCAGGCCGCCGAGAGCGAGACCGAAATGCCTGAGCCGGATCATGTGCGACCTCCCTCGTCGATCGAGCCGTCGTGTTGGAGCGCCATCACGTCGAAAATGGGGCGTCAACGCGCCGGGCCGTCGAAGCCCGGCCGCGGCTCGTCGCTGCGGAAGGAGTCATACAGAAGGAGAACGACCCCCGCAACGATCGCCGCGTCCGCAACATTGAACACGTACCACGACCAATCGCCCCAGTGCAGATGGATGAAATCCGCCACCGCGCCGTAGGCGATGCGGTCGATCGCGTTGCCGACCGCCCCGCCGAGCAGAAGCGCGAGCGCCGTCGCGAGGCGCTTGGTCTCCGCCTTCATCATCCACACCGCGATGCCGATCGAGGCGAGCACCGACAGGACGACGAGCGTCCAACGTCCGAATTCATGCTCCTGCTGGAACAGGCCGTAGGAGATGCCGCGGTTCCAGACCATCACGAAGTCGAGGAACGGCAGGATCCGGATCGGCTCCCGCGCCTCGATGTCGACGAGATGCAGCATCACGAGCTTCGTCGCCTGATCGACGACGAAGAGGATCGCGGCGAGCCATGCGCCGAAGCGGGCGGGGGCGCTCGACACGCTCAGGGGGTCGCGCGGGCGTGGTCGGCGGCGGCGGACGCAATGTCCGCGGGCGCGCACGTCCGAAGGGGCGCTTCGTCCGCGACGTGCAATGGACGTGCAGCGACTGCGGGCGAAACGGCGAGGGCGGCGATCAAGGCGGCCGCCGACAAGAACCTGTCCGTCATTCCGGCCATGTCCATCGAAACCGTCTGCGGCGACCGATACGCGCGGTCGAGCGCGGACCCCGGCCGATCCGGCCGCTTCCCCATCCGGTCCGTTCGTCCCGCGCGCCGAATGACATGGTCCGCCATGGGGTCGAATGTGCCTTTTCCGCCGCCCGTTTGCAACGCGGCCGTATCTCGGGCAGCCTCCGGCCGCGTCGGGCCGGCATCGTCGACGAGCGACGACGCTGCTCCGGAACGACCGCCCGAAGAAAGGACGGGCCGTTCTCTCAACGGCAGACGTAGCGCGCTTTCGTTTGAAAATACTCTTGCGCCGCGCTTTCGAGGGGGCCGACGAACATCCATGTGTTCATCGCTCCCGCCAAGAGAGCTCCGACGACGGGTACAAAACCCGCAGCTTTCTTCACGATGATTTTTATCGTGTATTTTCCCAATATTTTCCCAGTGATTTTTTCTTGAATCTTATTGGCAATGACGTTTCGAATGACGGTCGTCGCTTTCATGGAGCGATTGGCAAGAGATTGGCCGATCTGAGTTCCTTGTTTGTACCCTTCTTGGAACTCGTCGATGCTGTTCAGGATCTTGATTATTTTTGAATTGTCGAGCTCTCTCGTCCATTTTGATTGGATGATCACGTAATCTTCGGGAATGACGAGATGATTGCAATTCAACCCGCGCGCAATGATCGCGCCGTGCCCCATCGCCGTGGTCTCCAAACTGGACCAGAGGAAGAAGGTGTCGATCCACACGCCCGCGAGATGAAGACCCGGCACTATGTTCCAAAAGAAGCCGATTCCGAATGCCGTCGCGTTTCTCTCGCTCGACCAGGATTGGTTCGTTTTTCCCGACGTCTGATCGAAATATGTTTTGACGCCGCCGTGCATTCCGTCGGGCGGGGAGCCGCATGCGGCCGTTGAAAGGACCAGAAAAAGCGCGAAGAAGACTTTAAGAAATCCGAGCATCGGATGCCCGTCCGACCTCCGCTTCGAGGCTCGAAAGGCCGGCGGCGGCGGAAGAGACGCATCGACCGCGGTTCCCGCGAGCGGGCTTCGGCCGATTTGCGGAAGACGGACCGCGACCTTGCAGGTCGGCTGAAGCCGAAACGGAGCGGGTCCCGCGCGCCGTATCGGCGTCCTGCGGTTCGATCGAAGCTTCGATCGAACGCTGAGGGTCGATGGAGGGAGTATTCGGCTCGAAATCGCTCTCATGCTTCCGCCTCTCGGTCGAAAGCTTAGCGGCCGGCGTCTCGTCCTCTCCACCAACCTCCGATTGCGTTTACGCCCCGGCCCGGGCCGCGTCCCATTCGCGCAGCGCCGCGGCGTCGCGGGGCGTCACGTCCGGGTAGTCGGGATCGGTGCCGACATCGGGCGACCATTTCCACGAGCGGGCGCATTTCCGGCCTTCCGCGCGGCGGGAAACCACCGCGACGCCCGCCGCGTCCTCGAGGCGGAACGCGTCGGCGGGAGCCGGATCGGTCGTCACCGTGATCGCCGAAGTGATGCAGACATCCGCGAAGTCCACGGTGCCGAGGAGAGCGGCGAGCGCCGCGTCCTCGACATGGACCACCGGGGCGGCTTCGAGCGAAGCGCCGATGCGCTTCTGCGCGCGTTCGATCTCCAACGCGCCGGTGACGACGCGGCGGACGCGGCGGATCTCGGCCCATTTCTTGGCGAGCGCCTCGTCGCGCCAGCTCTCGGACGTATCGGCGAAGGTGAGGAGATGGACGGACCCGTCCGCACCCTTCCGCCGCTCGAGCCAAGCTTCCTCCGCCGTGAAGACGAGGATCGGCGCGAGCCAGCGCAGCACGCGGTCGAAGATCAGGTCGACGGCGGTCAGCGCCGCGCGACGACGCAGGCTCGACCGCGGATCGCAATAGAGCGCGTCCTTCCTGACGTCGAAATAGAAGGAGGAGAGGTCGAGCGTCATGAAGGACGAGAGCGTCGCCACCACGCGCTTGTAGTCGAAGTCGCGATAGGCCTCCCGCACGATCCCGTCGACCTCGACGAGCCGATGCAGCATGACCCGCTCGAGCTCGGGCATGTCCTCGAAGGCGACGTCGTGGCCCGCTTCGTGATGCGCGAGCGTGCCGAGCATCCAGCGCAGCGTGTTGCGCAGCTTGCGATAGGTGTCGGCGAAGGTCTTGATGATCTCCGGGCCGATGCGCAGATCGTCCGAATAATCCGCCGCCGCCACCCAGAGGCGCAGGATGTCCGCGCCCGAGTCTCGGATCACGTCCTGCGGCGCGGTGACGTTGCCCTTCGACTTCGACATCTTCTCGCCCTTCTCGTCGAGAACGAAGCCGTGCGTCAGCACCACGTCATAGGGCGCGCGGCCGCGCGTGCCCGCGCTTTCCAGCAGCGAGGAATGGAACCAGCCGCGATGCTGGTCCGAGCCTTCGAGATACATGACCGTGTCCCGCCCGCCGTCGACGACGCGCTTCACGCCCGCGAGCCCCGGAAATTCCTTGGGGTCTTCGAGGGTGAAGGCATGGGTCGAGCCCGAGTCGAACCACACGTCGAGCACGTCGTAGACGGGCGTCCATTGCGACGCGTCCGCGACGAGTCCGTCGAGGAAGCGGCGCGGATCGGCCGAGAACCACGCATCCGCGCCCTCGGCCTCGAAGGCCTTGCCGATGCGGTCGACGAGGTCCTTGCTCTTGCCGAAGTCCGGGCCGGGCGCGAGTTCGACCACGTTGCCGTTCTCGTCCTCGCGGACGAAGACCGTGATCGGCACGCCCCAGGCGCGCTGGCGCGAGATGACCCAGTCGGGCCGGTTCTCGATCATGCCGCGGATGCGGTTCTCGCCCGCGGCCGGCACCCAGCGCGTCTCGCCGATCGCCTTCAGCGCGATCTCGCGCAGCGTGCGGTCGCCCTGCGCCGGGATCGGCCGGTCCATGGCGATGAACCACTGCGCCGTGTTGCGGAACAGCAGCGGGGCCTTCGAGCGCCAGGAATGCGGGTAGGAATGCACGAGCCGCCCGCGCGCGACGAGCCCGCCGACGTCCGAGAGCTTCTCGATGACCCGCTTGTTCGCGTCGCCGTCCTTGCCCTTGTCGTCGAACACGCGGGCCCCGGCGAAGAGCTTCACCTGCGGATAATAGGAGCCGTCCGGCGCGACGGTGTGCGGCACTTCATGCGTGCCCGCCGCCGCGAAGGCCTCGCGGTTCGAGATGAAGGTGACGTAGTCGTCCGCGCCGTGGCCCGGCGCGGTATGCACGAAGCCCGTGCCCGCGTCGTCGGTCACGTAGTCGGCATGCACCAGCGGCACGTCGAAGTCGTAGAAGCCCTCGCCGCCCGCGACGCCGCGGAAGGGATGCGCCGTCGTCCTGATGAAGGCCGGGTCGACCTCGCGGATGCGGGTGAAGCTCTCGACCTTGGCGGCCTTCATCACCTCTTCGGCGAGCTTGTCGGCGATCACGTAGAGGTCGCCGACCTTGGCCCAATTGCCCTCGGGCGAGCCCGTGACCTTGTAGAGCCCGTAGGTGATCGACTTCGAGAAGGCGATCGCGCGGTTGGCCGGGATCGTCCACGGGGTCGTCGTCCAGATGAGGACGAAGGCGTCCGACAGCGAGACGTCGAGCACGTCGAGCGCCTTGAACTTCACCCAGATCGTCTGGGACGTATGCTCGTGATATTCGACCTCGGCCTCGGCCAGCGCGGTCTTCTCGACGACCGACCACATCACCGGCTTCGAGCCGCGATAGAGCTGGCCCGTGGAGGCGAAGGCCATGAGTTCGCGGGCGATCTGCGCTTCCGCCGGATAGGTCATGGTCGCATAGGGATGCGCCCAGTCGCCCTCGACGCCCAGCCGCTTGAACTCCTCGCGCTGCACCGAGAGCCAATGCTCGGCGAAGCTGCGGCATTCCTTGCGGAATTCGACGATCGGCACCTCGTCCTTGTTCTTGCCCTTGGCGCGGTACTGTTCCTCGATCTTCCACTCGATCGGCAGGCCGTGGCAGTCCCAGCCCGGCACGTAATTCGAGTCGTAGCCGAGGAAACCCTGCGAGCGGACGACGAGATCCTTCAGGATCTTGTTGAGCGCATGGCCGATATGGATGTTGCCGTTGGCATAGGGCGGGCCGTCATGCAGCACGAATTTGTCGCGGCCCTTCGCGGCCTCGCGCATCCGGGCATAGAGATCCGTCTTCATCCAGCGTTCGAGGAGAAGCGGCTCGCGCTGGGGGAGCCCCGCCCGCATCGGGAACTCCGTCTGCGGCAGGAACAGGGTCTCGGAATGGTCGCGCGTCGCCTTGGCGGCCTCGGAAGCGTCGTTCATGGTCTCGAACCGTCTCGCACGCGGCCGGACATGCCGCGGAAATCCCGCCGAGGACTTAGAGCATTCGCGCGCGGGACGCCATACGGCGCGTTCCTCGCCGACGCCCGCGCTAGCCCTTCGCAGGCAGGAAGGGCTTCAGCCCCGCGCGCGCCAATTCGTCGACGCGCTCGTTCTCGGCATGGCCCGCATGGCCCTTCACCCAGTGGAACGCCACCTCGTGCCGCGCGCGGGCCTCGTCCAGCCGCTGCCACAGGTCGACGTTCTTCACGGGCTTCTTGTCGGCCGTCTTCCAGCCGTTCTTCTTCCAGCCGAACATCCAGCTCGTCACGCCCTGCCGCACATATTGGCTGTCGGTCCAGAGATCGACTTCGCAGGGGCGCTTCAGGGCTTCGAGGCCCATGATCGCCGCGGTCAGTTCCATGCGGTTGTTGGTCGTCAGCGGCTCGCCGCCCGACAATTCCCGCTCGGTGTCGGCGTAGCGCAGAAGCACCCCCCAGCCGCCGGGGCCGGGATTGCCGGAACAGGCCCCGTCCGTCCAGATCGCGACGCGGGCGGTCATGCGGGAGTGCCGACGAGGCCGTAATCCGCCGCGCTCTCGGCCCGGCGATGGAAGCGGAGCTTCTTGTAGTATTCGAGCGGATCCTTCGGCCGCACCAGCGCGCCGGGGGGCACGTTCAGCCGGTCGACGAGACGCGTCAGCATGAAGCGCAGCGCCGCGCCGCGGCAGAGCACCGGCAGCGCGTCGATCTCGGCCTGCGTCAGCGCGCGCACGCGCCGATAGCCCGCGATCATCGCCTGCCCCTTGGTGAGATTGTAGGAGCCGTCCTGCTCGAAGCACCAGGCGTTGAGGCAGATCGCGAGGTCGTAGGCGAAGGCGTCGGTGCAGGCGAAATAGAAGTCGATCAGCCCCGACAGCCGCGGCCCGATGAAGAAGACGTTGTCGGGGAAGAGATCGGCATGGATCACGCCGCCCGGCAGCCCCTCGGGCCAATGGGCCTCGAGTTCGAGCAGCGCCTCCTCGGTCGCGGCCCGCAGGCCCGGCGTGATCGTGTCGGCGCGGTCCTTCGCGGCCTCGTAGAGCGGCCGCCAGCCCTGCACCGACAGTGCGTTCTCGCGCCGCATCGGAAAGTCCGCGCCCGCCAGATGCAGCCGCGCCAGCGCTTCGCCCACCGCGCCGCAATGCGCGACGCCGGGGCGCTTCACGCCCATTCCGTCGAGAAACGTCACGATGGCGGCCGGGCGGCCCGCGAGCCGGCCGAGCGCGTCGCCCTTCCGGTTCTTCACGGGCTGCGGGCAGACGAGTCCCTTCGCCGCGAGATGTTCCATCAGCCCGACGAAGAAGGGCAGGTCGCTCTCGCGCACCCGCTTCTCGTAGAGGGTCAGAATGTAGAAGCCGCCTTCGGTGTGGAGCAGATAGTTCGAATTCTCGACGCCCTCGGCGATGCCCTTGGCGGAGAGGACCGCGCCGATGTCGTAGCCCGCGACGAAGTCCGACAATTCGTCGTCCGGCACTTCCGTGTAGACGGCCACTAGGCTTGCTCCGCGGCGGCGTCGCGCAACCGGCGCGGCAGGGGGAAGAAGACGCTCTCGTCGGCGGTGGAGACGGTCTCGACCTCGATCGGCCGGCGCGCGGCGAAGGCGTCGATGATCTCCTCGACCAGCACCTCGGGAGCCGAGGCGCCCGCCGTGATGCCGAGCGAGGCGATGTCGTCGAACAGCGACCAGTCGATGTCCTCGGCACGCAGCACGAGCCGCGCGACGCGGCACCCCGCGCGTTCGGCCACTTCGCGAAGACGCTGGGAGTTCGAGGAATTCGGCGAGCCGACCACGATCATCGCCTCGACCTTCGGGGCGACGGCCTTCACGGCCTCCTGCCGGTTGGTCGTGGCGTAGCAGATGTCTTCCTTGTGCGGTCCCATGATCGCCGGGAAGCGCGCCCGCAGCGCATCGACGACCGCCTGCGTATCGTCGACCGACAGCGTGGTCTGCGTCGCATAGGCGAGTTCGCCCGCGGGCGGCGTGAGCCCCGCGACGTCCTCGACGGTCTCGACGAGGATCACCGCGCCTTCGGGCAACTGCCCCATCGTTCCCACGACTTCGGGATGGCCGGCATGGCCGACGAGAATCACTGTGCGGCCGCGCTTGTGATGCAGTTCGGCCTCGCGATGGACCTTCGTCACCAGCGGGCAGGTCGCGTCGAGCGCGAACAGGCCGCGGCGCTCGGCCTCGGCGGGGATCGCCTTCGGCACGCCGTGGGCGGAGAAGATGACGGGCGCCTTCCCGTCGGGAATCTGATGCAGTTCGGAGACGAAGACGGCGCCCTTCCGGCGCAGCCCTTCGACGACGTATTTGTTGTGCACGATCTCGTGCCGCACATAGACGGGCGCGCCGTAGAGCTTCAGCGCCTGTTCCACGGCGTCGATGGCCCGCACGACGCCCGCGCAGAAGCCGCGGGGAGCGCAGAGAAGAATTTTCAGCGGGGGCGCGTCGGTCCGTGTCATCATGCGGCGCTTCGAAAGGTCGGGAGTCATTGACCCCGCCCCCGGAGCACTGTCAAGCGCGGGGCGGAGAACGGGCGGCCCGATCGCCCCTCGACGCCGTCCCGAGGTCCGAATTCCCGGTGGCCAAGCCGCGTCCGCGCGCCTATGACCGAAGGCACGCGCTCGAACCGATGGACCGCATCTTGGATCACCCCGCCCCCGCGACCGCCGGAGCCGCTCCCGCCTCGGGGAGCCGTCGTCCGTGACCCGCGGCGATCCCGGAAAATTCACGAGCGGCTCGATCATGCGGCACGTGGCCGTGATGTCGATCACGGGCACCGTGGGGCTCATCGCGATCTTCGTCGTCGATCTCCTGTCGCTGCTTTACGTCTCCTGGCTCGGCGACGTGAATCTGACCGCGGCGGTGGGTTACGCGACGACGGTTCTGTTCTTCGCCACCTCCGCCAATATCGGCTTCATGATCGCCGTCGGCGCCCTGGTCTCGCGCGCGCTCGGCGCGCGGGAGAAGGATCGAGCGCGCCGCTGGGCCGCCTCGTCCCTCGTCGTCTCCGCGCTGCTGTCGGGGGCGGTGTCGATCGTGCTGATGATCGAAGCCGATTCGATCCTCGCGCTTCTGGGCGCGACGGGGGAGACGCGCCGGGTGGCCGAGCGCTTCCTGATGATCAGCCTGCCTTCGAACGTCCTGATGGGCCTCGGCATGGCCTTCGCGGGCATTCTGCGGGCGGCGGGCGACGCCAAGCGCGGCATGTACGTGACGCTGGCGGGCGGCATCGCCACCGCGGCCGTCGACCCGATCCTCATCTTCGGGCTGGGGCTGGGCACCGACGGCGCGGCATGGGCGACCGTGTTCTCGCGCTTCGTCTTCGTCGTCGTCGGCGCGCACGGCGCGATCCGCGTGCATGATCTGGTCGCGCGCCCCGTCGCGCTGCATGTCATGCAGGACTTCCGCCCGCTCTGCGCGGTCGCGATCCCCGCGGTCCTCACCAATGTCGCGACGCCCGTCGCCAACGGCTTCATGACGGCGGTCATCGCGCCCTTCGGCGACGACGCCGTGGCGGCGAACGCCGTGATCACGCGCCTCGTGCCCGTGGCCTTCGGTGCGCTCTTCGCGCTCTCGGGAGCGGTCGGCCCGGTCTTCGGCCAGAATCTCGGCGCGAAAATGTACGACCGTGTGAAGACCACGCTCGATTGCGGCCTCTGGTTCTCGGCGGGCGTGATCGCGCTCGCCTGGATCGGCTTGTGGCTCGCGCAGGACGCGATCGTCGTCGCCTTCAAGGCCGAGGGCGAGACGGCGGAGCTCGTGCGCTTCTTCTGCACGATCATCGCGGGAACCTGGGCGTTCCACGGGGCGCTGTTCGTCGCCAACGCCGCCTTCAACAATCTCGGCGCGCCCTTCCTCGCCACCGCCTTCAACTGGGGCAAGGCCACGATCGGAACCGTGCCCTTCGCCTGGTACGGCGCGCGAACCGGCGGGGCCGAAGGCGCGTTGACGGGGCAGGGGATCGGCGCGGTGCTGTTCGGCATCGCGGGCGTCGTCTGGGCCTATCGCGTCATCGCCGAACTGCCGAAACGGTCCCACGGAGGTGGAATGGCGGGCGCGGGCGAACGGGCATAGAGTGCGGCGGAACCGGGGGCCGCGATCATGGTCAATCTCTTCGACTTCCTCGCGCCGAAAGCCGCGGATCCCTTCGCGGACTTCGCGTCGCGCTTCGGCATCAGTCAGGATCAGGCGACGCGGGCCATGGCCGCGATGATGCCCGCCTTCGCGATGGCGATGCAGCGCCGCGCGCCGACTCCCGCCGATTTCGTCGCGATGTTCGATCCGTCGGCGCAGAGCCGGCAGGATCCGCTCCAGCTCTTCTTCGGTTCGCGCGAACTCGCCGAGCGGGTCGCCGATCAGACGGCCGCCTTCGCCGGTCTCTCCTCGTCGATCATGCACCGGATGATGCCGGCCGTCGCCGCGGCGCTCGCGACCTCGCTCGGCAAGGCCGCCGACGAAACGACGCTCGGCAGATTCTATCCGAGCGCGGCGCGGCGCGCTCGCGACGAGCGGACGGCGCGTGCGGCCGAGGAAAGCGGCGAGGCGCTCGGCGGCATGATCAGCGCGATGCTGGGCATCAGCCGAGGCAAGCCGGAACCGGAGCCCGAGCCCGAACCCGAGAAATCCGCCGTCGACAGGAACATGGAAGCCCTGGCGGAGATCATGCACACCGGCCGCGAGGCGCAGGAAGAGCATCTGCGCAATCTGCAGGACATTTTCTCGAAGATGATGGGCGGGCGCTGACGCTCAGTCGAAAAGGCCGACCGGCGGGACCGTTTCCATATATTGCAGCACGCCGTGCGCGACGCCCGCGGCCGAGCCCATGATCGCGAGCGCGAGGACCGCCGCGAGGAAGGCGTATTGCAGCGCGGCGGATTCCCCCGCCTCCGATCCTGCAGTTCCCCGTGCCCGACGACGCATTACTCGCTCCGCATTCGACGGCGCGAGGATCGAGCCCGCATCCTGACGAAGCGGTTAACGCCGCACCGGAACGGCGCGCCGATGCGCGGCGATGGTGAACCGATCGTAACCGGCGCTCCCGACGCTCGTCGCGTCAGAGCACGACGTCGGTGAAGCAGCGGGACAGGTCGCCGCCCCAAGCGCCGTCCTGCAGCGCGATCAGCTCGTCGGCCGGAGAGCGTCCCGTCTCGACCACGCGGGCGAGCGGAGCGAGGAAGATCTCTTCGCCCAGCCCCCGGGCGACGAGCCCGGCCTCGGCGATCTTCAAGGCGTCCGCCGCGACCGATTGCAGCCCGCGCCCGCCGATCGCGGCGGCGAGACCCCGGGCCGGAACCGCGTCGCGCAGCGCCTGCCGGTCCGCGGCGGTCCAGCCCTTCACGAGATCCCACGCGGCGTCGAGCGCCCCGCGGTCGTAGAGCAGGCCGACCCAGAAGGCGGGCAGCGCCAGCATCATCGGCCGCGTCCCCGCATCCGCGCCGCGCATTTCGAGATAGCGCTTGAGGCGGACGTCGGGGAACAGCGTGGACAGATGGTTCACCCAGTCCGAAATCACCGCGCGCTCGCCGGGCATCGCGTCGAGCCGGCCCGCGAGAAGATCGCGGAAGGAGGCGCCCGCGACGTCGTGATACCGGTCGCCGCGCTTGACGAAATACATCGGCACGTCGAGCGCCCATTCGACATAGCGCTCGAAGCCCATGCCGTCTTCGAAGGCGAAGGGGATGAGGCCGCTGCGGTCGCCGTCGGTATCGCGCCAGATCTCCCCGCGCGTGGAGAGGAAGCCCGTCTTCCGGCCGTCCATGAAGGGCGAGGCCGCGAAGAGCGCGGTGGCGAGGGGCTGGAGCGCGAGGCTCACCCTCAGCTTCTTCACCATGTCCGCTTCGGAGGCGAAATCGAGATTCACCTGCACCGTCGCGGTGCGGAACATCATGTCGAGACCCATCGTCCCGACCTTCGGCATATAGGCCGACATGATCTTGTAGCGCGCCTTGGGCATCACCGGCGTTTCGGCGCGGGACCAGACGGGCGAAAGGCCCAGCGCGAGGAAACCGATGCCGAGATCGCGGCCGATCCGTTGCACGAGATCGAGATGGGCGTCGAATTCCGCCGCCGTGTCGTGGATCGAGCGCAGCGGCGCGCCCGACAGCTCGAATTGTCCGCCCGGCTCCAGCGAGATCGCGCCGCCGCCCCGTTCGTCGGCGAGGCCGATGATCGCGTCGCCGTCCATGATCGGAGCCCATCCCGTCGCGGCGCGCATGCCCTCGAGCAGCGCGCGGATGCCGTCCGGCCCCTCATAGGGCACGGGGCGACGGTCGGCCGTCCGGAACGGGATCTTCTCGTGTTCCGTGCCGATCAGGAACGCCGCCTCCGGCTTCACGCCCTTCTCGAGCCAGGCGACGAGTTCGTCGCGGCTTTCGACGGGTGTCGGATCGGACTGGTCGCGGGCCATCGGCGCTCCTGAGAGGAGATTCCCCGCCCGGCGGGCGAGGACGACGACAGATAAGGCCCGTGGCCGGCCGTGGCAATCCGGCGACGGCCCGTCCCGCGACGCGATCCGCGCCCTTCTCCGGGCCTCCGCGAATGCGACCGCCGATGTCCGGTTCCCGATCGCTTCAGCGCCCGAAATCGCCGCGGACGGCCTGAACGAGCGTCAGCGCGGCGACCGCGGCCGTGTCGGCCCGGAGGATCCGCGGGCCCAGCGAGAGACGCAGCGCGCGCGGCGCGCCCGCCGCGGCCTCGCGTTCGGCGGGCGTGAAGCCGCCTTCGGGCCCGATCAGGACGTCGATCCCCGGCGCGGCCGGAGCTCCGTCGAGCGCGGCCGCGGGATCCTTCACCTCGGCGGCCTCGTCGCAGAAGACGAGCAGCCGTTCGGGATCGCGCGCCGCGAGCCAGGCTTCGAGTCCGATCTCGTCCTCGACCGTCGGCACCGAGAGCACGCCGCATTGCTCCGCCGCCTCGACGACATTGGCGCGCATGCGCTCCAGATTGACCCGTTGCACCATGGTGTGCCGCGTGATCACCGGGACGAGACGCCCCGCTCCCATTTCGACCGCTTTCTGGACCATATAGTCGAGCCGCGCATGTTTGAGCGGCGCGAAGGCGAGGGCGATCGCGGAGACGGGCGTCTGGTCCCGCACGCGGCGTTCCACCCGGAGCGTCGCCGATTTCCGGTCCGCCGCGACGATGCGGGCGAGCCATTCCCCGTCGCGTCCGTCGAAGAGCAGGACGGGATCGCCGGGCTTCGCGCGCATCACGGTGACGAGATAATGCGTCTGCTCCTTCGCAAGTCGGATCTCCCCCTCCGCAAGAGGAAGGTCGACGAAAAGCCGCTGCGTGCGAAAATCATGGGACAAGGTCGGGCCTCCGCTCACCGGAGCCTTGTGCCGTCCGCGGCGCGGGGCCGCAAGCCCGCCGGGCTTCGACTTCGCGCGGGAGCGGTTGCCCGGCGCGGCCGGCGGGGTTATCTCAATCGCATCGCAAACGGGAGGCGCCCCATGAGACATGACACCGATCGACGGATCCGGCCCGTCCTCGGCGCCCTCGTCGCGCTCTGCACGGCCTTCGCCGCGGCCCCGGCGGCCGCCCAATCGGCCGAGTGCGAGAAATTGGCCAAGGCCTTCCAGATCCGCAGCAAGACGATGCAGGAGATCGAAGGCTTCCAGAAGCGCCGGCCGACCGCGGACAAGGCCTGCGGCACCTTCGGCCGCCTTCAGGAGCAGACGGCGGCGGCGATGTCCGAGGTCGAGAAGAACGGCGACTGGTGCCATGTCCCGGCGGACGTGCTGAACGGGCTCAAGCAGCAGCAGGAGCAGATCGTCGAAGCGCGCAAGGGCGCGTGCACCGCCGCCCGGGAGCAGCGCAAGGCCGCCGACGACGCCCGGAAACAGGGACTTCTCGGCGGCGGCGACATCATCGGCGGGCCGATGAGGCTTCCGCAGGGCGCGCTTTGACCGAGGCCGGTCCCGGCGCGACGGGCGCGGTTCCGGACGCGGCGCCGGGCAATTTCGTCGACCGTTTCGCGCCCTCCGCATCGCGTCCCTATCTCCGCCTCGCACGCATCGACCGTCCGATCGGCTGGTGGCTGCTGCTGTTGCCCTGCTGGTGGTCGACCGCGCTCGCCGGAATGGCCGCGGACGCCCCGCCCCGGCCGGATCATCTGCTGCTGTTCCTCATCGGCGCGGTGGCGATGCGCGGCGCGGGCTGCGTCTACAACGACATCATCGACCGCGATCTCGACAAGCAGGTCGCCCGCACGCGGAACCGCCCGCTGGCCAGCGGCGCGTTGAGCGTCAAGGCGGCGCTCGTCTTTCTCTTCTTCCTCTGCCTCGTCGGGCTGGCGGTGCTGCTGAGCCTCGATGCCTTCGCGATCGCGCTCGGCTTCGCCTCGCTTCTTCCGGTGGCCGTCTACCCCTTCATGAAGCGCGTCACCTCCTGGCCGCAGGCGGTGCTGGGCCTCGCCTTCGCCTGGGGCGGGCTGATGGGCTGGGCCGCCGCCTTCAGCCGGATCGACCCGCCCGCCGTCGCGCTTTATGTCGGGGCGGTGCTCTGGACCGTCGCCTACGACACGATCTATGCGGTGCAGGACTTCGAGGACGACGCCGTGGCGGGCATCCGCTCGACGACGCGCCTCTTCGGCGAGCGGACGAAGGCCGCCGTCGGCCTGTTCTTCGGGCTGGCCCTCGTCGCGATCGCCTCCGCGCTTCTCGGCGTCGGCGCCGGGCCCGCCGGCTGGATCGGCTTCGGCCTCTTCGCCGCGCATCTCGTCCGGCAGACGGTCTCGATCGATCTGCGCGACCCGCAGGGAGCGCTGCGCCTGTTCCGCTCGAACCGCGAGGCGGGCCTCGTTCTTTTCGCCGGGATGGCGCTCGACGCCCTGATCGGCTCCTGATCGAGCCCGGACTTGCCGCCCCGTAAGGGGACGGTTATGCACGTTCCGCACTGCATCATTCCGGCCGCGCCGGAGCTCGAGTCCTCCCATGATCTCCGCCCGTTCGCTCGATGATCTGCTGATGCTCGCGACGGAAGCGGCGCGCGAAGGCGGCCGCATGGCGATGACCCGTTTCACGCCCGGCGGAGCCACCACCGCCGCGATCGACTACAAGGCCGGCGGTTCGCCCGTCACCGAGGCGGATCTCGCCGTCGACGCCTATCTCGGCGATCTCCTGCGCCGGGCCGAGCCCGGCTTCGGCTGGCTGTCCGAAGAGACGGCGGACGAGCCCTCCCGCCTCGAAAAACGACGCGTCTGGGTCGTGGACCCGATCGACGGCACGCGGTCCTTCGCCCGCGGCGACGCGGATTGGACGGTCGCGATCGGTCTCGTCGAGGACGGCATCCCCCTGCTGGGCGCCCTTTTCGCGCCCGTGTCGGGCGACATGTTCGCCGCCGCGCGCGGCGCCGGCGCGACCCTGAACGGGCGGCCCGTCGCGGTCAGCGCCCGGACCGAGGCCGAGGGCGCGAGCCTGCTCGGCCCCAAGCCCTTGGTCGACGCCGTCATGAACGAGGGCGGGCGTTTCGAGCGTGTCCCCCGCGTGCATTCGCTCGCTCTGCGCATCGCGCATGTGGCGGCGGGGCGCGTGGATCTCGGCGTGGCCGAAGCGCATGCCCATGACTGGGATCTGGCGGCCGCCCACGCGATCCTCGTCGAAGCGGGCGGCGAGCTGCGCACCCGGGAGGGTCGGACCCCGTCCTACAACAGGCCGTCGACGAAGCATCCCGCGATCGCCGCGGGATCACCCGCGCTGCTGCCCTCGCTCACCGAACTTCTCGCCGCGGTCGATCTCAGGCGCGTCGCCGTCGAGGACGGCGTGCGCCGCGGCCGCTGACGCCTTTCCGACGTGACGTCTTCATCCAGCCAGGACTTTCGGACATGAACGAGACCCCGACCAAGCAACTGCCCCATCTCGTGTTCGGCGGCGAGCTCGTCGATATCGGCGGCACCGAGTTCAAGGACCTCTCGAAGCTGGACATCGTCGGCATCTATCCCGATTACGCTGCGGCGCAGGCGGCCTGGAAGGCGAAGGCGCAGGCGACCGTCGACAATGCGCAGATGCGCTATTTCGTCGTGCATCTCCACCGACTGCTCGATCCGGGCGCCTGAGAACCCGATGCTCAATCGTATCGCGCGGTCCAAGGCCGTCCTGACCGTGATCGGCAGGCTGATGGCCCTTTATCTGCGGACCGTGCGGGCCACGTCCCGCATCGAAAGGCATCCTGCGGATTTCGACGCCCGCATCGGAGCGGACGCGCCGATCATCTGCGCGCTCTGGCACGGCCAGCATTTCATGATCCCGCTCGTCCGGCCCGCCGCCATGCGCTTCGCGGTTCTCATCTCCAAGCACGGAGACGGCGAGATCAACGCGGCGGCCTGCGAGAGCCTCGGCATCCGGGCGGTGCGCGGCTCCGGCGGACGGCCGGAGCAGATGCACAAGAAGGGCGGCGTCGCGGGGCTCAGGGATCTGCTGCGCACCCTCGCCGGCGGCGAGAGCGTGACGCTGACGGCGGACGTTCCGAAACGCGCCCGTGTCGCGGGGCTCGGGATCGTGACTCTCGCGCGGATGTCGGGCCGGCCCGTCTATCCGACGGCGGTCGTCTCCAGCCGGGTCAAGATCTTCGACAGTTGGGACAAGGCCACGATCGGGCTTCCCTTCGGTCGAATTGTTGCGATGATCGGCGAGCCCCTCCATGTTCCGCCCGATGCGGACGAGGCGGCCATGGAGGCGTTCCGGTTGAGGCTCGAAAGCGAATTGGATCGCGTCCATCGCGAAGCCTATGCGCGGCTCGGCGCGACCGACCCCGGCGAGGGACTCGGGACCGCGGCATGATCGGCGCGCTGGCTCTGGGGGCCTATCGCGTCGCCGCCAGACTGGCGACGCCGTTCCTGCCCGTCCTGCTGCGCCGTCGTGCGGCGCAGGGCAAGGAGGATCGGACGCGGCTGGGCGAGCGGCGCGGCGAGCCCACCGTCGCCCGGCCCGCGGGTCCTCTGGTGTGGATCCACGGCGCCAGCGTGGGCGAAACCATCTCGCTTCTGCCCGTCGCCGAAAGGCTCGCGGCCGACCGCATCACCGTCCTCATGACTTCGGGCACCGTGACGTCGGCGCGGCTGATGGCGCGGCGTCTTCCGCCGGGAGCGATCCACCAATTCGTCCCGCTCGACGCGCCCGCCTATGTGCGGCGCTTCCTCGATCATTGGCGTCCGGATCTGGCCCTGATCGCGGAATCGGAGATCTGGCCGAACCTGATCCTAGAGGCCGACCGCAGCGGCGTTCCCGTCGTGCTGGTCAATGCCCGCATCTCCGAGCGGAGCTTCGCGCGTTGGCGCAAGGCGGGCGACGTCTCTCGGGCGGTCTTTTCGCGCTTCGCCCTCTGCCTCGCCCAGTCCGATGCGGACGGCGGACGCCTGTTCGCGCTCGGCGCGCAGCGCGTGGCGGTGACGGGCAACCTCAAATACGACGTCCCGCCGCCGCCCGCCGATCCGCTCAGGGTCTCGATGATCGAGGGCCTGATCGGTTCGCGCCCCGTCTGGATGGCCGCCTCGACCCATCCGGGAGAGGAAGACGTCGTGCTCGCCGCGCATCGCGAAGCCTCGCGGCGCCATCCGCATCTGTTGACCATCATCGCGCCGCGTCATCCCCATCGCGGTGGGGAGATCGAGGAACTGGTGCGACGGGCGGGCCTGAGCGGGTCGCGGCGTTCGCAGGGCCTCCAGCCCGACCGCGCGACCGACGTCTATATCGCCGACACGATCGGCGAACTCGGGATCTTCTACCGGACCGTTCCCCTCGCGCTGACCGGGGGCTCGCTCGTCCCGCACGGCGGCCAGAACCCGATCGAACCCGCGAAGCTCGGCACGGCGGTGCTGCACGGACCTCACGTGCACAATTTCGTCGACGTCTTCGCGGCGCTCGACAGCGCGGGCGGGGCCGTCGGCGTGACGGCGGAGACCCTGCCCGAAGTGCTCGGCGAACTTCTGGGCGACCCGGCGGGCCTGCGTTGGATGGCGCGCGCGGCGGGCGGTGCGGTGGCCGAACTCGGCGGCGCGGTCGATCGGACCATGCATGAGATCGCGCCCTTCATCGTCAGCATGCATCTCGAGGGGCGCTGATGCGCGCGCCGGCCTTCTGGTGGCGGCCTCCGGGCCTCGCCGCGCGCCTGCTCGCACCGCTCGGCATGATCTACGGCGCCGTGACGGCGGCCCGGATGAAGCGGGCCGGCACGCGCCTCGGCATCCCGGTGATCTGCGTCGGCAACCCGACCGCCGGCGGCGCGGGCAAGACGCCCGCCGCCCTGCTCGTCGCGGACCGTCTGCGGAGTTTCGGGCGACGCCCCGTCTTTCTCTCGCGCGGCTACGGGGGACGCCTCGACGGACCCCTGCAGGTCGATCCCGCTCTGCACGGACCGGCCGATTGCGGCGACGAACCCCTGCTGCTCGCCGCGGCGGGGCCCACCGTCGTCGCCCGCGACCGCCGCGTCGGCGCGGAACTCGCCGCGACGCTCGGCGACGTGATCGTGATGGACGACGGGCTCCAGAACCCCGCGCTCGAAAAGACGCTGTCCCTCGCCGTGGTCGACGGAGCGACCGGTTTCGGCAACGGCTTCTGCATCCCGGCGGGCCCGTTGCGGGCGCCGATCCGAGACCAGATGCCGAAGATCGACGCCTTTCTCGTCGTCGGCGGCGACGGGTCGGGCGGTCCGGTGCGCGATGCCGGTCGGGCTTGGACGACGGCGCGGCTCGTCGCCGATCCGGCGGCGGCGGCGGCGCTGCGCGGGCGGGACGTGTCCGCCTTCGCGGGGATCGGCCGGCCCGAGAAGTTCTTCGAAACGCTGCGCGCGTCGGGTGCGTCGGTCGCGCGCATGACGCGCTTCGCCGATCACCACCCCTATGAACGTTTCGAGCTGGAAGCGATGATCGCCGCGGCGGATCGCGAGAACCTCGCCCTCGTCACCACCGAAAAGGACATGGTGAAGATCCGGGCCGTCGCGCCCGACCTCGCCGCGCGGATCTTCTGCCTGCCCGTCACGCTCGTGCCGGACGATCCCGCGGCCTTCGACGCTCTCGTCGCGCGCGCTCTCAGCCCTTCGGCGTGACGCCCATGCTGATGAGGACGGCCTGCGGAGACGCATAGGCTTCCTGGCGCTCGACGCTCCAATAGCGGAGATCCTCGAGCGGCAGCTTCTCGCCGGTGACGGCGCAACGGACGAAGGATCCGGCGCGGACCACGCGGAATTCGCCGTCGAGATATTCGAGGACGGCCTCGCCATCGGCGACGGGGCGGCGATCGAAACGGTTCATGGCTCTCGTCCTGACGCGGCGGCCGGGCCGCATGTCGGAGTCCTTTCTCTAGCGGATCATGCGGGGCCGCGCCAAGGCTTTCGACGCGGATCCGTTCAGCCGAACAGGGAACCCTGCGGCCCGGTTCCCCCGGCGGGGCCCTCGGATTTCGCCCGAGTCGGACGCGGCTTCTCCGGATCGGCCGCGACCATCGGCGCATGTCCGTCGGCGAAACGGACGTCATAGCGCGTGCCCGCGGCGACCGCCGCCGCGCTGCGCACGGGTCTTCCGTCCGGATCGAGGACGAGCGCGAAGCCGCGGGCGAGGACGCCTTCATGACTGAAGCTCGCGGCGAGCTGCCAGAGCGAGGCGAGCCGGTCCGCCCGGCGCGCGAGCGCGACCTGCGCCGCGCGGTCGCGTCTTGCGATCAGCTCGCCCAGACGGGTCCGGCGCTCCGCCGCCTGCCGCCGCGCGGCGCGCAGATCGGACTCCTTGGCCGAGGCGAGACGCTTGCCGAGCCCCTCCACCCGTGCGTGAAGAGCCGCGAGCCGGGCCTCCGGCGACAGACGGGCGAGACGGCGCGAGGCTTCGGCCAGCTTGGCCGCATGGCGCTGCGCGTTCCGGCCGAGGCCGTGCACGAGCTTGGCAGAGGCCATGTCGAGGCGCTGCCGCGCTCCGCCCAACAGATCCTCGGGCGAGGGCAGCGCGCGGGCGGCGGAGCGCAGTTCCTTCCGCCGCGCATCGACGAGGCGCATCAGTCCGGAGACGAGGCGACGTCGGTCGTCGGCGACGCGCATCAGCAGTTCGGCGCGGACGGGCACCGCCATCTCGGCCGCGCCCGTCGGCGTCGGCGCACGGCGGTCGGCGGCGTAGTCGATCAGCGTCCAGTCGGTCTCGTGGCCCACGGCCGAGATCAGCGGGATCATGCTGTCCGCCGCGGCCCGCACGACCATCTCGTCGTTGAAGCCCCAGAGATCCTCGATCGAGCCGCCGCCGCGGGCGACGATGATCAGGTCCGGCCGCGGGATCGCGCCGCCTTCGGGCAGATCGTTGAAGCCGCGGATCGCCGCGGCCGTTTCGGCGGCGCAGGTTTCGCCCTGCACGCGGACCGGCCAGACGAGGACGCGGCGGGGGAAACGGTCGGCGAGCCGATGCAGGATGTCGCGGATCACCGCGCCCGTGGGCGAGGTCACGACGCCGATCACCTCGGGCAGGAAGGGCAGGAGCTGCTTGCGCTCCTCCGCGAAGAGCCCTTCGGCCGCGAGCCGCCGTTTGCGCTCCTCGAGCTGCGCGAGCAGCGCGCCGACGCCCGCGGGCTCCAATTGATCGATGACGAGTTGATATTTCGACTGCCCGGCGAAGGTGGTGATCTTGCCGGTGGCGACCACTTCCATGCCCGTTTCGGGGCGGAAGCGGAGCCGCCCCGCATTCCCGCGCCAGATCACGCAGGACAGGGTCGAACGGTCGTCCTTGATGTCGATATAGACATGGCCGGAGCCGTGGACGGTGACCTTGCCGACCTCGCCGAGCAAGCGGACTTGGGCATAGGTCTCCTCGAGCGTCCGCTTGAGCGCGCCGGAGATCTCGCTGACGGTCCATTCCGGCAGATTGGTCGCGGGCCGATCGTTCATGCGCCGACCATAACGGTCGAATCGGCCCGCGGGTAGGCCGCCTTGCGCGTCCTCGGGACGCGGGAAGGTCTTGACCGTGACGGCCGCCCGCGCCACGTTCCGCCCGCCCGAAGCGGGACCGTCCCGTTCCCGCCGCCCCTCACCGGACGCTTTCCGCAATGACCACCCGCCGGTCCCGTCCGGGCAAGGCCGATCGGCCCTTCACCGTCATCGACGCCTCGGCGTCGCCGCCGCCCGCGCTGCAAGGCGCGGTGGTCGCGATCGGCAATTTCGACGGACTGCATCGCGGCCATTTCGCGGTGATCGGCCGGGCGGAAGCCATGGCGGAACGCGAGGGGCGGCCCGTCGCGATCCTCACCTTCGAGCCGCATCCGCGCAGCTTCTTCAAGCCGGACGCGCCGGTCTTCCGTCTCACGCCCCCCGGCGTGAAGGAGGACGTCGCCCGCGCGCTCGGGCTCGACGGCGCGATCGTGATGCCCTTCGACGCCGCGCTGGCCGGCACCTCGGCGCGGGACTTCATCGAGACGATCCTGATCGAAAGGCTCGGCATCGGCGGCATCGTGATCGGGCACGACTTCCATTTCGGGAAGGGGCGCGAAGGCTCGCCGGACATGATCGTCGAGACGGGCATGCGGCGCGGCCTTCCGGTCGAGGTCGCCGACGCCTTCCTCGAAGGCGCCGAACCCGTCTCCTCGAGCATGATCCGCAAGGCCTTGGCCGAAGCGGACGTCGAGACCGCCGCGCGGCTCCTCGGCCATCGCTGGTTCGTCCGCGGCGAGGTCGTCCACGGCGACAAGCGCGGACGGCTCCTCGGCTATCCGACCGCCAACATGGTCCTGCCGAAGGAAACGACGCTCGCCCACGGCATCTATGCCGTGCGCATGGCGGTCGACGGCGCGGTGCGCGACGGCGTGGCGAGCTTCGGCCGCCGTCCCACCTTCGACGACGGCGCGCCACGGCTCGAAACCTTCCTCTTCGACTTTTCCGGCGATCTCTACGGCAAGACCGTGGACGTCGAGTTCTGCGGCTTCATCCGCGGTGAAGAGAAATTCGAAAGCGTCGAGGCGCTGATCGCACGGATGAATGAGGATTCCGCGACCGCCAAGGCCATGCTCGCCCGCGGCGGGCATGTTCCGGCGCGGAGCCTCTTGCCCGTCAGGTGAGCGCTGCCCGGAAAGCGGGCATGTGTCTTGCGCCGTCCCATGCTAGGACGCGGCCATGCTTTCGGTCGTCCTGCCCGTCCTCACCGAGGAACCCGCATTGGTCGACACGCTCGCGGCCCTCGTGCCCGGCGTGGCGGAAGGCATGGTGCGCGACGTCGTGGTGGTGACCGGAGCGCCCTCCAAGCTCACCGAAAGGATCGCCGATTCGGGCGGTTGCGTGCTGCTCGAAGCCTCGGGCGACAGGGCCGAACTCGTCCGCATCGGTCTCGCCCGCGCCCGCTCCACGGTCGGCATGGTGCTCGAACCGGGTCTCGTGCCCGCGGGCGACTGGATCGCCGAAACCGCCGATTTCCTCGAAGGCCCCGAAGCGGAGCGCCGCGTCGCGGTCTTCTCGCTCGCCTTGCGCGGCGGGCTCGCGGCTTCGCTGCGCGCGGGGCTCGTCAATGCGGCCGCCTCGATCGGCCGGGTCGATCCGCGCCTCGGCCGTGTCGGCCGCGTCGCGCTGCTCGGCGGCAAGGCGCCCGTCACGCGCCTGTCCAGCCCCGTTCTCGACCGCCGCGGCCGGCGCTGAACGACCGTCCCGCGCGCGGTCTCCCTGCAGCTTGCTCTGTCCTTCCGTCCGCGATCCGGCTAAACGGGAGGCATGGCTCACCACCCGCGTCTCGTTCTCCATTGTCCGCGCGTCGAAGACCCGGCGGAGTTGATCCCCGCGCTGTCTGCGGCCCTTGCGGCGGGCCGCGTCGACGCCGTCGTGCTTCCGCTGCCCGAGCGGGACGACAGGACGCTCGTGAATTTCGCCAAGCCCTTCGCTCCGCTCGTCCAGGAGGCCGGCGCGGCGCTGCTGCTTGCGGACCGCTTCGATCTGGTCGCCCGCTCCGGGGCCGACGGCGTGCATCTTTCGGACCCCGCCGCCCTGTCGGAAGCGCTCGAGATGCTCGGGCCGCAGGAGCGCATCGTCGGCTGCGCGGGGCTCCGCGCCCGTCACGACGCGATGGAGGCGGCCGAACTCGGCTGCGACTACGTCGCTTTCGGCGAACCGCAGGCCGAAGGGACGACGCCGCCGCTGCCCGCCGTCGCCGAGCGCGCCGCCTGGTGGGCCGAAGTGTTCCAGACGCCCTGCGTCGCCTATGCGCCCGATCTCGCCGCCGTCGAAACCCTCGCACCCACGGGCGCCGAATTCGTCGCGCTCGGCCCCGACTCTTGGCCGTCGCCCGATCCCGCCGCCGCCGTGAAGGCCGCGCTCGCGGTGCTCGAGGCGCATCCGCTGCCCGTGGATTGAGGTCCGCCGCCGCCCTCCGGCCTTGACGCCGGGGCACCCCCGGTGTTCAACGCGCCGTCCTCACGCCAGACGTCCTCCGGGGCCGCGATCCGCGCGGCTCCCCCAGCCCGCGAGTTCGCCCGATGATCCGTTCGCCTCTCATGACCGTCATGGTCGACGCCGTGATGAAGGCTTCGAAGGGGCTGCGCCGCGACTTCGGCGAGGTCGAAAATCTGCAGGTCTCGCGCAAGGGGCCGGGCGATTTCGTCTCCCTCGCCGACACGCGGGCCGAAGGCGTCATCCGCGAGCACCTCGCCAAGGCGCGCCCCGATTACGGCTTCGTGCTGGAAGAAGGCGGCATCGTCGAAGGCAAGGACGGCCAGCATCGCTGGCATGTCGACCCGCTCGACGGCACCACGAATTTCCTGCACGGCATCCCGCATTTCTGCACCTCGGTCGCTTTGGAGCGGGAAGGCGTCATCGTCGCGGGCGTGATCTACGACGTGATCAAGGACGAGCTCTTCATCGCCGAGCGCGGCAAGGGCGCCTTCGTCAACAATCGCCGTCTCCGCGTCGCCGGCCGCAGCGATCCGCTCGACGCCGTCGTCGCGACGGGCATCCCCAATCTCGGGACGCGAAATCACGCGGGTTTCCTCAAGGAGATTTCTATCGTCATGGTCAAGAGCGCGAGCGTCCGCCGCATGGGCTCGGCGGCGCTCGACCTCGCCTATGTCGCAGCGGGCCGCCTCGACGCCTATTGGGACCAAGGCCTCGCCAGCTACGACATGGCCGCGGGGATCATTCTCGTCCGTGAGGCGGGCGGCTACGTCTCCGACGTCTTCGGCACCGACAAGATGTTCGAGTCGGGCTCCGTCCTCTGCGGCAACGAGCGCATGCATGCGACCTATCTCGACGTGCTGAAAGGCGCGCGCGCCGCCGCGTGACGTTCCTTCGCCGAGCCCCGCGGCGTCCTCTCCTTCGGAATCGGAGGTTGATCGCGCTCGTCCGACCGTAGAACATCCCCCTCGGTTCAGCAGCGAGTCGCCATGGCCCGTCGATCCGTCTCCGCCTCACGATCCGGCGCCCTTCCCCTGACGCCGCCACGCGTGCATCTGGTGCGCATGGCCGTCTTCGTCGTGCTTGCGGGGTTCATCGCCTTCATCCTGCAGCAGGCGATCATCCGGGCCTTTTTGGCCAATCCCGGCTTGAACGGCCTGATCGTCGGCGTGCTCCTCGTGGGCACGGCGCTCGCCTTCCGCGAGGTGCTGCGTCTCTTCCGCGAGGTCCGTTGGGTCAATTCGATGCAGGTCGGCGCGGCCTCCTCCGCCGACGAGCCCGTGCTTCTCGCCCCCGTCGCCCTCATCCTGAACGCCGCCCGCGGCCGCGATGGCGTGGCGCCCGCCACGCTCCGCTCCATGCTCGACTCGGTCGGCATGCGTCTGGACGAGGCGCGCGAGGTCGGGCGTTACCTCACGGGGCTTCTGGTCTTTCTCGGCCTGCTCGGCACCTTCTGGGGCCTTCTGGAAACCGTCGGCTCGGTCGGCGACGTGATCCGTTCGATGAAGTCGGGCGGCGATGCGGCGCTGCTCTTCGACGAGCTGAAATCGGGCCTCGCCGCACCGCTCGCCGGCATGGGCATTTCCTTCTCGTCCTCGCTGTTCGGTCTCGCCGGGTCGCTGGTGCTGGGCTTTCTCGATCTCCAGGCGGGTCAGGCGCAGAACCGCTTCTACAACGAACTCGAGGACTGGCTGTCCGCCGCCGTCGTCGAGGACGGGGCCCTCACGACGTCCGAAGGCGCGGTCGACCTCGAGGCCCTGATCGAGCGGCTGTCGCGCGCCGTCATCGACGCCGGCGGTCGACAGGCCACGGGCGCCGCCATGGCGAGCCTCGCCGAGGGCGTCCATGCGCTCGTGCAGCATATGCGCAACGAACAGCAATTGATGCGCGATTGGGTCGACGTGCAATCGCGCCGCGAAGCGGACATGCGCAAGCTGATCGAAAGGCTCGAGGATCGGCTGGAGGCGCGATGAGCATCGTCCGACGTCGCCGCGTCCGAGGAGGCGTCGACTATTGGCCGGGCTTCGTCGATGCCCTCGCCACGCTCGTCCTCGTCATCGTCTTCCTGCTCACGGTGTTCGTCGTCGCGCAGTTCTTCCTGTCGCAGCAGGTCTCCGACAAGGACACGGTCCTCACCCGGCTCAATCGCCAGATCGCCGAACTCACCGATCTTCTCGCGCTCGAACGGGCCAATACCCGCACGCTGCAGGACCGGATCGGCCTTCTGGGCGCGACGCTGCAGGCCGCCGAGGCCGAGCGGAACCGGCTCGCGGGGCTCGTCGGTTCGGAGCAGTCGGCGAGCGCGGCCTCGGGTGCGCGCATCGGCGCGCTGACGCGCGATCTCGATTCCGAACGCAAACTCTCCGCCGAGGCGCTGAGCCAGGTCGAGGCGTTGAACCAGCAGCTTCTCGCGCTCCGTCGCCAACTGGCGGCGCTCGAACAGGCGCTGGAAGCGGCCGAGGCCAAGGACCGCGACAGTCAGGTCCGCCTCGCCGATCTCGGCCAACGGCTCAATGTCGCGCTCGCGCAGAAGGTGCAGGAACTCGCGCGCTACCGGTCCGACTTCTTCGGCCGGCTGCGGCAGATCCTCGGCAACCGTCCCGACATCCGCATCGTCGGCGACCGTTTCGTCTTCGAGTCGGAGCTCTTCTTCGACCCCGGCCGGGCCGAATTGACCGCCGCCGGCCGCGCGGAACTGGAAAAGCTCGTCCCCGCGCTGCTCGCGCTCGAGCGCGAGATTCCGCCCGACATCGCATGGGTGCTGCGGGTCGACGGCCACACCGACCGTCGTCCCTTGTCCGGGTTCGGGCAGTTCAAGAGCAATTGGGAGCTGTCCGCCGCCCGCGCGATCGCGGTGGTGCAGGCGCTGGCCGAAAAGGGCGTGCCCCCCAACCGCCTTCTGGCCGCGGGCTTCGGCGAATTCCAGCCCTTGGAACTCGGCAGCGGCGAGGAGGCCTATCGCCGCAACCGCCGGATCGAGCTGAAGCTCACCGAGCGGTGAGCCGCCGCGCGCGAGCATGACGAGGAGGCGACGACCCTTAGGGTCCCGTCGCCGCCGCCGTCGCCGCCGCCGCGCCCGCCTCGAACTGCAGGTTCGCGAGCCGCGCATAAAGCCCGCCTTCGCCGACGAGCGAGGCATGCGTGCCTTCCTCGACGATGCGGCCGTTCTCCAGAACGAGGATACGGTCGGAGGCGAGCACCGTCGCCAGACGATGCGCGATGACGAGCGTCGTGCGCCCTTCCATCAGCCGGTCGAGCGCCTCCTGCACCAGCGTCTCGCTCTCGGCGTCGAGCGAGGAGGTCGCCTCGTCCAGCAGCAGGATCGGCGCGTCCTTCAGGATCGCGCGGGCGATCGCGATGCGCTGGCGCTGCCCGCCCGAAAGCGTCACGCCGCGCTCGCCGATCTTCGTGGCATAGCCGTCCTGCCATGGGCTCACGAAACGGTCGACCGCCGCGAGCTTCGCGGCCTCCACGATCTCGGCGTCGGTCGCGTCCGGGCGGCCGAAGCGGATGTTCTCGGCGATGGTCGCGGCGAAGATCACCGGATCCTGCGGCACATAGGCGATGCGGCGGCGCACCGCGAGCGGGTCGGCCTCGGTCAAGGCCACGCCGTCGATCCTGACCGCGCCTTGGTCCGGATCGTAGAAGCGCAGCAGAAGCTGCATGATCGTGCTCTTGCCCGCCCCCGACGGCCCCACGATCGCGACGCGCTCGCCGCGCGACAGCGAGAAGCTCACCCCATGCAGCACGGGCTCGTCCGGCCGCGTCGGATAGGAAAAGGAGACGTTCTCGAACCGCGCCGTCGCGAGCGGCGGGGAGGGGAGGGGTTTCGGCACGGCCGGCGCCTTGATGCGCGGCTCGATGGCGAGAATGTCGGCGAGCCGCCCCGCCGCGCCGGCGGCGGAACTGATCTCGCCCCAGACCTGCGAGAGTTCGCCCAGCGCGCCCGCGGCGAAGACGGCATAGAGCACGAATTGCGAGAGCCGCCCGCCCGTCAGCCGTCCCGCCAGCACGTCCTGCGCGCCGTACCAGAGCACGCCGACCACGCTCGCGAAGATCAGGAAGATCGCGACCGAGGTCAGGATCGAGCGTGCGCCCGTGGCGTCCCGCGCCGTCCCGTAGGCTTCCTCCACCGCGTCGCGGAAGCGCGCCACCGTCGCCTTTTCCGCCGTGAAGGCCTGCGTCACCCGCATCGCGCCGATGGCTTCCGTCGCATAGGCGGAGGCGTCGGCGAGCCTATCCTGAGCCTCGCGGGAGCGACGACGGACGGAGCGTCCCGAAAAGACCAGCGGCAGCACGATCGCCGGGATCGCGATCAGCACCAGCCCCGACAATTGCGGGCTCGTGACGATCATCATCGCCGTCGCACCCACGAAGAGCACGAGATTGCGCAGCGCGACGGAGGCGCTCGCACCGAAGGCGGATTTGATCTGCGTGGTGTCCGCGGTGAGCCGCGAGACGATCTCGCCCGACCGCGTCGTGTCGTAGAAGGCGGAATCGAGCCGCGCGAGATGCTCGAACACGGCCGTGCGCACATCCGCCACCACGCGCTCGCCGAGCGTCATCACGAGGTAGTAGCGCCCCGCGCTGGCGATCGCGAGCACGGTGACGACGCCGATCATCACGAGGAAATAACGGTCGATCAGCTGCGCGCTCTCGGCCGAGAAGCCGAAGTCGATCATTCGCCGGACCGCGACCGGGATCACCAGCGTCGCGCTCGATGCGGCGATCAGCGCGACCAGCGCGGCGGCGATCCGCCCCTTGTAGCGGAGCGCGAAGGGGACGAGCGGCAGCAACGCCTTCAGGGACGTGCGCGGCGGGCGACCTTCGTTTGCGGCGGGGGATGAGGCGTCGGCTGTCATGATCATCGTCTTCGGGTCGCGAAGTTCTGAGGCCTCGGGAAAGCCTTGTCCAGACGGATCCCTCCGCCTTGTGCGGCGGAGCAGGCTGCGATATAGAGCCGCGACTTCGAAACAGGCTCACCGTCTACGGGCCGGTCCTTCGGCCGGCGAGGATTTCATCATGAAGGCCGACATCCATCCCGACTACCACACCATCAAGGTCGTCATGACCGACGGTACCGAGTACCTGACGCGCTCCACCTGGGGCAAGGAAGGCGACTCGATGCAGCTCGACATCGATCCCAAGTCCCATCCGGCCTGGACGGGCGGCTCCACGCAGCTCATGGATCGCGGCGGCCGCGTTTCGCGCTTCAACAAGCGCTTCGAGGGTTTCGGCCTCGGCTCGAAGTAAGCCGAAGCGCCTTCGCACATCCTTCGGAAGGCCCCGTTTTCCGGGGCCTTTTTCGTTTGCGGCCCCGAAACGAAAAAGGCTCCGGGCCGAACCGGAGCCTCTCGTCCGAAGGCGACGCCGCGGGTCGTCAGCGTCGATCGGTTTCGAACACCGCCCGCAGCAGCAGCTGCTGGACGGCGACGGGATTGCGGTGGCGCGAGGCCGGGCTCGGCGCGGGTTCGGAAGCGGCCTTGTCCAGATGGCGGACCCGTTCCTGCAGCCGAAGCGATCGGGCGATCAGGGTGCGCAGCCGCTCGGGCAGCCGTTCGAACAGTTCCGGCGCGGTCTCCACCTCGTGGCGGGTGAAGCGGATCCGCGAGCGCTGCTGCTCGACCTCGTCGACCGACATCTCGCCCGTCGACAGGGCGCGATGGACGAGCAGCCAGGAGGCGAGCTGCATCAGCCGCGTGGTCAGCCGCATGCTTTCCGTGGAATAGGCGAGCGCGACGTCGCGCGGCAGGAAGCGCGTATGGTCGCGGCCTTCGCCGTCGAGATAGGCGGCGGCTTCTTCGACGAGGTCCATGCCCTCGTCGAACAGGTCGCGGAAGCCGGCGGAATGGACGAAAGGACGCGTGAAGGGCACTGCGCCCCCCGCCTCCGCCTCGTCCCTGTCAGCCGTACCGTTCATGCCGCAGCCCTCGTTTCGAGCGGACCTTATACGTCCGCGGAGCGCCGCGCCTCATTGGCAAAGGGTTAGGGTTAATCTCTCCCGCAACCGGGCGAAGCGGCCCGTCATGCGTCTCGAAACCTGAACGCCTGTTCGGCCGCGCGGCGCGAATCGCTTTTCGCCGCCTTGGCGGCTTCGAGCCGTTCGATCTCGGCGCGCAGCGCTTCCACCCTCTCGTCGAGTTCGTGGAGCGACAGCGTCGACAGATCCTGCCCGATCTCATGGATCGCGGGCTTGGAACGAGGCGGGTCTTCCGGCATGCCGAACATGAGCGAGGATCCCCTATCGACGATCGGTCCCAGTGTGCCGCGGCGCGGCGCATCCCTCAAGCGGCGACGAAGGGCTCGATTGCGTCGCGGTCGCGTCCCGCCTATATAGGCCTCATTCCCGCAATGCTCAGGCGTTTTCGGGGTTCCGGCCGGTGACGCGGGCCGGCGCGCCCGAAACCCTTTTGCCCGTCCCCGGACGGGCCTCGTGATGGAGACTCCGATATGAGCAACGGTCCGCTGATGCCGAAGGCGACCGCCGTTTGGCTGGTCGACAACACCGCTCTGTCCTTCGATCAGATCGCCGAGTTCTGCAAGCTCCACCCGCTCGAGGTGAAGGGCATCGCCGACGGCGAAGTCGCCGCGGGCATCAAGGGCATGGATCCGGTCGCCTCCGGCCAGCTTTCGCGCGACGAGATCGCCAAGGCGGAAGGCGACCCGAATCACCGCCTCAAGCTTTTGGTCTCGCAGGTCCGCGTTCCCGAGGCGAAGCGCCGCAAGGGTCCGCGCTACACGCCCCTGTCGCGGCGTCAGGACCGTCCGAACGCGATCCTCTGGCTCCTGCGCAATCATCCGGAGCTCAAGGACGCGCAGATCATGCGCCTCGTCGGCACCACCAAGACCACGATCGACCAGATCCGCGATCGCACCCATTGGAACGCGGCCAATCTGGCCCCGATGGATCCGGTGACGCTCGGCCTGTGCTCGCAGATCGATCTCGACTTCGAAGTGGCGCGCTCGGCCAAGGATCGTCCGGCCGTCGTCGAGGAGCCCGGCCAGACGCTGCTTCCCGCCGAAGTCACCACCGCGCCGCAGCAGCCCGCCGATCCCTTCGAGGATTTCGCCGGCCCGGCTCCGCGCGAAGAGCGCGAGGCGCCCATCGACGTCAATTCGGTCTTCGCGAAGCTCAAGCGCCTCAAGACCGACGACGACGAATGAGGCCGCCCTGCGGCCCATGCACGCGGAAAGCGAAAAAGGGAGGCGGACGCCTCCCTTTTTTCGTTCCGCGTTCACGCCCTGTTAACCACGGGCGCTGCATTCGATGGGTGCGTACGATCCGGTTCGGGCTTTCGTGATTCCCCCGGGCGGTCGATCGGACGCACATCGACCGGTGCAGCGGCGACGGGATCGACAAGGAGTGAGGACATGACGCTTTCGATGTTCCGGACCGCCCGGTTGGCGGTCGTTCTGGGTGCCGCCCTGGCGCTGGGCGCCTGCTCGTCCGACAAGGCCGCAGACGGCGCGGCGGGAGCGGGTTTCGGCTCCGGCCTCGGCGCGGGCGGCGCGGGCGCGCCCGGCAGCACGCAGGATTTCGTCGTCAATGTCGGCGACCGCGTCTTCTTCGAGACGGATTCGTCCGATCTGACCCCGACCGCGACGGGCGTCCTCGACAAGCAGGCCCAGTGGCTGCAGCGCTACACGGGCTATGCGATCACCATCGAGGGCCATGCCGACGAGCGAGGCACCCGCGAATACAACTTCGCCCTCGGCGCGCGCCGCGCGCAGACGGTCCGCGATTATCTCGCCTCCAAGGGCATTCCCGCGAACCGCATCAAGACGATCTCCTTCGGCAAGGAACGCCCCGTCGCGGTCTGCGACGACATCTCCTGCTGGTCCCAGAACCGCCGCGGCGTGACGGTCCTCGGCGGCCAGGCCGGGATGTGATCGGAATCGTCCGAACGTGAAACTCCGAACGGCGCCTTCGGGCGCCGTTTTCGTTCGTGTTTGCATGGGCTCCGGTCCTTCCGGCGATCGGCGAACGGCGGAACACGCAGAAAGGCGTGGCGTGGGTCCCGCTGCTTCGCGCCCGCCCGCCATGTTTTGGCCCGCCGCGCGGCTCATGGTAATCCAAAAGCGATTCCAACAGCCTCGGACCCTCTCATGGCGTTTCTCCGTCGTGCCCTCTTCGCGGTCGCGCTGGCCTTCGTCCCGTCCTTCGCCCAGGCGCAGGATCCGGCCGAATTGCTCGTGCGGGTGAACCGCCTCGAAAATCAGCTCCGGCAGCTCTCCGGCCAGATCGAACAGCTCCAGTTCGAGAATCGGCGTCTTCAGGACCAGCTCGGCAAGTTCCAGAAGGACGTCGACCTCCGCTTCCAGGACATGCAGACGGCTCCCAAGCCCGGAGCGCCCGCCCAGCCGCGCGCGGCGACGCCGCCCGCCGCGCCGCCTCCCGCCGCGCCTCCCCCGGCGCAGCCGCAGAAGCGCAGCGACGTGTTCGATCCCGCTTCGGATCCCAACGCTCCCGGGGCGCCGATGCAGCTCGGCAGCACCTTGCCGAGCCTCGGCGGCGGCGTCGTCGTCGGCGGCGCGGCCGGGCCTTCGGCCGGGCAGGAACAGGAGGGCCGCCCCCGTTCGGGCGGTCCTCTCGATCTGTCGGCGGCGGGCCGCGGCGTGCCCGCGGTCGAGCCCGAACTGCCGCAGGGCGCCTTGCCCGCGCCGAACGCCGCTCCGGCTCCCGCCGCGCCTCCGGCGGTCGCCTCGATCTCCCCGCCGCGCACCGCGCGCGAGGAATTCGACGACGCCTATGAGCTCCTGCGCGAGCGGCGTTGGGCCGAGGCGGAGATGGCGTTCCGGTCGTTCCTTCGATCCCATCCCAAGGATCCGAACGCCCCGAACGCCACCTTCCAGCTGGGCGAGACCTATCTTCGCCGCAACATGCATGCCGACGCGGCCGAGCAATATCTGAAGATCCATCAGACATGGCCGAGTGCCGGGATCGCTCCCGAGGCGCTCTACAAGCTCGCGCTCTCCCTCAAGGGGCTCGACCGGAAGGATCAGGCCTGCGGCACCTTGGCCGAGGTCGGCCGCCGCTATCCGCAGGCCTCGCCCGCCCTGAAGGCGACGGTCGATCGCGAGCTGAAACGGACGGGATGCTGAGCCGGGCGCGGCCCGAAGCGTCCCCCGTCGCCGCCGAAGAGGCGGCGGTCCTGCTTCGCCCCCTCGAGGGACGCCGCCCCTTGCTCGCGGTGTCGGGCGGGCCGGATTCCCTCGCCCTTCTGGTCCTCGCCGCGCGGAGCGGGATCCGCCCGCTCTTCGTCGCGACGGTGGATCACGGCCTTCGCGCGGAATCCGCCGAGGAGGCGGCCCGCATCGCCGTCCTCGCCGAGGCATTCGGCCTTCCTCACGCCGTCCTGCGCTGGACCGCGCCGAAACCCGCCGCCGGCCTGCAGGAGGCCGCGCGCGAGGCGCGCTTCGCGCTTCTCGGCGCGCATGCCCGCGATGTGGGAGCCGATTGCATCGTCGCCGCCCATCATCGCGACGATCAGGCCGAAACCGTCCTGATGCGGATCGCCGCGGGCAGCGGCGTTTCGGGCCTTGCGGCCATGCGTCCCGTTTCCCTGCATGGCGAGATCCCGGTTCTCCGGCCCTTTCTGTCCCTCCCGAAGGCGCGGCTGATCGCCACCTGCCGCGCGGCGGGCCTCGCCTTCGTCGACGACCCGTCCAATCGCGATCCGCGCCATGCCCGCGCGCGCTGGCGCGAGGCCCGCGACATGCTCGCCGCCGAAGGCCTCGACGACGTCCGCCTCGCCCGTCTCGCCCTGCGCGCAGCGCGGGCCGACGAGGCGCTCGAACGGGCGACCGACGATGCCGCGCGCCGTCTCCTTTCCGAGCGGGACGGCGTCTTTCGGCTGGCCTCGGGGATCTTCGACGAACCCGTCGAAATCCTTCTGCGCTGTCTCGCCCGGGCGATCGGTCGCGCGGCGCCGGGCCGCAGCCTGCGTCTCGAGCGTCTCGAGACGGCGGTCGTCGCGCTGCGGGCCGCGCGGGCCGCGGGCGCGCCCTGCGGCCGCACGCTGGCGGGCGCGACGGTCCGCCTCGACCGAAGCGGCGAGGTCCTCGTCATGCCGGAAAAGGATCCCCGGCGCGGGTCCGAGAAGGCGGTTTGACCGCTCCGGCGGGGCCGAAGCCGTGCTTCTCGCGCCTTCCTTTCGACCTTCCGTCCTTCGTTCCCTTGGCAACGGGCTTCCGCGAACCTAGATTGAGAGCCATGCAACGCGACCGGCGACCGCTTCAGTGGTCGAGGTCCCCACCGAGGCGATCGATCGGTCCATGAATCCGAACGTCCGCAATTTCGCTCTTTGGGCGATCATCTTCCTGCTCGTGCTCGCTCTGGTGACGCTGTTCCAGAACCCGGGACAGCGCGGCGGCGCGCAGGAGATGAGCTACAGCCAGTTCCTCTCCGAGGTCGAATCCGGCCGGGTGACCAACGTCGTGATCTCGGGCCCCGAGATCCAGGGCATGCTCGCCGACGGTCGCCCCTTCCAGACCTACGCGCCGAGCGATCCGAACCTCGTGACCAAGCTCGCCGCCAAGGGCGTGAACTTCTCCGCCAAGGCGCAGTCGGACAACGTGCCGTGGTTCCTGGCGCTGCTCATCAACTGGCTGCCGCTGATCGTCTTCATCGGCGCGTGGTTCTTCCTGTCCCGTCAGGTGCAGGGCGCGAGCGGCAAGGCCATGGGCTTCGGCAAGTCCAAGGCCAAGCTCCTCACCGAAGCGCACGGCCGCGTCACCTTCGAGGACGTCGCGGGCGTCGACGAGGCGAAGGAAGACCTGCAGGAGATCGTCGAATTCCTGCGTGACCCGCAGAAGTTCCAGCGTCTCGGCGGCCGCATTCCGCGCGGCGTGCTGCTGGTCGGCCCTCCGGGCACCGGCAAGACGCTGCTCGCCCGCGCCATCGCCGGCGAGGCGAAC
>JAIXTT010000091.1 GCA_027483795.1 Hyphomicrobiales bacterium | reverse complement strand
TCCGGATCTCGATGACCCTTCCGCCGAAACTGGACGGCGAAGCCGCGCCGGAGATCGAATTTTCCGGCACCGGCGCTTCCGCGCTCCGCTTGAGCGGGTCCCTTGCCGGAACGTCCCGCGGCTCGGCGGCGGCCGATTCCTCGGCCTTGGCCGCGGGATGCGCACTCGCGGTCGAACTCGGCGGAACCGTCTCCACGATCACGATCATGGGCACCGCGGGCAGTACGTCCGAGACCGTGGCGGGCGTGACCTTCAACCTGTCCTGGTCGACCGACGACGAGGGCCGGCTCCGTTTTACCTCACCCGAAGACCCCGATTTCCGCGTGGTTTCGCGCGACGTGACCGAACGTGCGGCCGCGATCAACCTGGGCTTCCTCGGGACCGACCTCACGGTCACGGGCTCCGGGAACGAAATCGAGATCGCCTCGACCCTCACCGATCCCGACGACGCGACGGTCGACGGCTCGCGGAGCGTCTCGCGCATCGGGAACGCCTTGTCGCTCGCCGGGCCGATCCCCGAGGATCTGATCGTCGTCATGCGCGGCGATCCCACGGACAAGCGTGCGCTCGTGGGGCGTTTCCCGGAGAACGTCACGCGCGTTCCGCCCGAAGCGCCCGACGTGGAGATCCGCGTGACCGGCACGGGTTCGATCGAAATCTTCGATCAGGATACGGGCGTGAGCCTCGCCCATCGGTCCTTCGCCGAAGGCGACGTCATCGAATATCAGGATCTTCGCTTCAGCATCGCGGGCCGGCCCGTGGTGGGCGACCTGTTCCGCGTCTCCAAGGATACGAGCCGGACGGGCGATGCGCGCAACGCCCTCCTGCTGGCGGGTCTCCGCAACACCGGGCTTCTCGGGGCGAGCTCCGCGTCCTTCGAAGACGCCTATCTCGAAGCGACGTCCAAGCTCGCGACCGCGTCTCAGGCGGCGGGTCTCGGCGCGACCTCCGCCGAGCGGGCGGCTTCGGATCTTCAATCCGCCCATGAAGGCAAGACGGGCGTGAACCTCGACGAGGAGGCGGCCGACCTGATCCGCTTCCAACAGGCCTATCAGGCGGCGGCGCAGGTCGTGATGGCCGCCCGCGACATGTTCCAGACCATTCTCAGAACCTTCTAAGGAGAGCGCGATGCAGGTCAGCACGAAGCAGTTCTATCGCGCGCAGCTCGAGAACCTCTCGCGGCTCCAGCAGCAGAGCGGCGAGATCCAGGCGCAGATCTCCTCCGGCAAGCGTCTGCTGGCGCCCTCGGACGATCCGACCTCCTATTCCCGCGCGACGTCCCTCGAGGGGCGTCGGACGGAGCTCGAGCAGTTCAGCCGCAACATGAACGCCGCCGCGCTGCGGCTCTCGCTCGAAGAGAACACGCTGTCCCAAGCGACCGCGATCGCGACGCGCATGAAGGAACTCGCGATCCAAGGCGCGTCCGACGCGCTCGGCACGGCCGACCGGACCGCGATCGCCACCGAATTGCAGGAACTGGTCGGGCAGATGGCGGGTATCGCCAACGCCATCGACGGCAACGGCGAATACGTCTTCGGCGGGTTCAAGTCGAACGAGCCGCCCTTCGTGATCGATGCGAACGGAAACGTCGACTATGTGGGCGACGACGGGCGACGCGAGGTCGAGATCGCGGACGGGATCACCATCGCCACGGCGAGCAGCGGCGCGGAAACCTTCATGCGCATTCCGCGCCCCGGAAACGTTCCCGCCTCGATCTTCGACATCGCGGCGGTCGCGATCGTGAAGCTGCGTGAGGGATGGTCGACCCGCGACGAGATCGGCTCGATCCATGCCGCGGTCGATCACTTCACGACCTATCAGACGATCTCCGGCAGCCGGCTCGGCAAGCTCGAGGCGCAGCGCTCCTCGAACGACGCCGCCGCTCTGCAGACCGAAGCCACGCTGTCGGCCCTTCAGGACACGGATCTCGCCAAGGCGGTGACCGAACTGAAGCAGAAGCTCAACGCGCAGGAAGCCGCCCAGGCCTCCTTCGTGAAGATCACCGAAGCGACGCTGTTCAACTATCTGCGTTGAGCGCCGGGCCCGGTCGGCCGGTTTCGGCCCCGAGCAGCCGCTTCCTGATCTCGGGCATGCGTTCGAGGATTTCGACCCATTCGAGATCGAAGGGCGGCCCCATCCATTCGTCGGCCTGCTTGAGGGCCTCGTTCGTCGAGCGGACGGCCGCGCGCGCGGCGTCGACGGAGGCGAGTTCGTCCTCGGTCGGGTCGCGGCCCGTTCTCGCGAGATCGGCCTCGAGCATCACCAGCCCGCCGATGCGCTCCGCCCTTTCGCGGCGCAGGGCTTCCGGATCCTGCTTCGGCTCGTCGCCCGCCTTCATCGCGCCGAGGCGGTCATAGATTCCCTGAAGCTGCCGCACCTGCTGGTTCTGGAAAAACACCAGCATCACGACGATCAGGACGACGATCAGGACGACCACGACGGCCGGAAGAAGCGAGTCCATCATTCCCCGCACGTAAAAGCTGTCCTTGAAGGTAACGCATGGAGCGCTGCGGCCAAGTCCCGATCCGTGCGGAAAACGCGAAAACGGGTCGAAGGACGGCGCCGGGCGCGGAACCGGTACGGAAGTTGCTGTACCGAACCCGCTGATGTCCGTCATGACGGGGCGTCGATCCGGACGATCGACGCCGTCGGGAACGGAAGGGAGATGCGGCGATGCAGATGTCCGGCGTTTCATCCTCGCGCGAGGCCGTGGCCTCGACGATCAAGGCGGCCGCGCGCGATGCGGGCGGCGACTTCGGCTATCTGCTGCGTCAGGCTCAGGTGGAGAGCGGTCTCGACCCGCATGCCAAGGCCTCGACGAGTTCCGCAACAGGACTGTTCCAGTTCATCGACGATACCTGGATGACCATGGTCCGGCGCCACGGCCCGCAGCACGGGCTCGCCGAACAGTCGCGGCGGATCGAAGCGGGCAACCTGTCCGCCGGCGAACGCGCCGCGATCCTCGATCTGCGCAAGGATCCCGCGCTTTCGACCCGCATGGCGGCCGAATTCGCCGCCGAGAACGCCCGTGCGCTCAAGGCCGCCGGAACCGAACGGATCGGTGCGACCGAACTCTATCTCGCCCATTTCCTCGGTGCGGGCGGGGCGGTCCGGTTCATGGAAGGTCTCCGCGAACGGCCCACCGCGGCCGCGGCCTCCGCCCTGCCCAAGGCGGCCGAGGCCAATCCTTCGATCTTCCATCCGCAGGGGCGCGCGGCGAGCTTCCGCGAGGTCTATGATCGTTTCGCGAAGAAGTTCGACGGCGTCGATGCGCCCTCGGCCGAATTCAAGGCCGCGGCCGCCGCCGCGGTCACGACCGGCAAGGCGGTGCGCGAGACGGCGGAGCCCGCCTTCCGCAGCCTCGCCACGACCGCCCGCGGTCTTCTGTCCAACGGTTTCGCTTCGCCCGCCGCGCCGGCTCCGGTCCGCGCTCCTGCGGGCGTCATCACCGCGGAGGCGGTCTCGGCCGTGGTCGGCGGTCGCGCGGCGACCGAAGCCGCGCCCGACGCAGGCGCTCCCGTGGCGGCCGAAACGGTCGCCAAATTCCTGCAGGTCGTATCCCATGAGGGTGCGCCGCAAGCCGACGCATCCTCCTCCGTCGACGCCTCCGGTCGCGACGCCTCCATGGGCGCGCGCCTTTGAGGATCAGCTCCGGCTCTCGCCCTCTTCGAGCAGCCGGGCCTTCCCCGTTTCGATCAGATGTTCGGCATCTTCGGTCGCGACGTCGATGACGATCCCGGCGGGCAGCCGCATGCCGCGCAGCACGCCCTGTTCGATCAGACGGACGGATATCATTTCGGCGAGTTCGCTTCCGACCGTGTCGAGCGGCTCCTCGGGTTCGGCGGCGGGCGTCGTTTCCTCTTCGCTTTCGGTCTCCGGGTCTTCCGGCACCGCCTCCGGCTCGTCCCCGGCGAAGATCGGCTCGATCTGCGGCGGCGGATCGGGCGGCGCGACGTCGAGCTTCACGTCGACGACGCGCAGCGAGGCGAGCGTGTGCCAGAGCTTCAGGAACTCGATCCGCTCCAAGAGCAGTTCGGCCTCCGCGGGCTTCATCGCCGAGAGCGCGGCCAGCCTGTTCTTGATTTCGAGGATCGCCGCCTGTCGATCCGGCTCGGTCAGCTTCGAGAGATCGAGCGCCTTGAGCTTCTGCAGGATCTGGCTCGTCATCACGTACCCTTGCGCATACCCGCTCCCGGCCCGGAGCTCCCGCCGATCAGCGCGCGCCGCGCGCCGCGCGTCAAGTGGATATCCTCGCCCGCTTCGGGGCCCCTCTCCGACGCCGCTTCGCACAAAAACGGAAAAAACGTATATATTTCAGAACATTAAAACTGGCATCGTAATTGCAAATAATGGCGTCGGTTACATGACCTGAAGCCGGAGAGCAATATGTCGGTCATCAATACGAACACCAATGCGCTGATCGCGCGCGACGCGCTGAGCAAAGTCGATCGCAAGCTGGCCACGGAGATGGAACGGCTTTCGACGGGCAAGCGCATCAATTCCGCCAAGGACGATGCTGCCGGACTTGCGATCTCGAACCGCATGACGTCGCAGATCCGCGGCCTGGATCAGGCGGTCCGCAATTCCAACGACGCGATCTCGATGCTGCAGACCGCCGACGGTGCGACCATCGAAATCACCAACATGCTGCAGCGCATGCGTGAACTGGCCGTTCAGTCCCGCAACGACACCAACAACGACGAGGACCGCGAATTCCTTGACCTCGAGTTCCAGCAGCTAGCCTCGGAAGTCACGCGCATCGCCGACACGACCGAGTGGAACGCGAAGAACATCCTGAACACGACCACGACCTTCGTCTTCCAGATCGGCGCGAATTCGGGCCAGACGGTGTCGTTGTCCATCGGGAATTTCCGGGCCTCGGCCTCGAGCGCGAGCAATGCGACCGACGGCATCGGCTATGGAGCCTCGGGCGGCATTTCGAGCAGCACGCACGCCGACTCGGCCATCTCCGCGATCGACGACGCGCTCGACTACATCGCGGCGGGTCGCGCCACGATCGGCGCCATGATCAACCGTCTCGCCTACACGATCGACAATCTCACGAACGTGTCGGTGAACACCTCGCAGTCCCGCAGCCGCATCCTCGACACCGACTTCGCGAAGGAGACCGCGGATTTGGCGCGCGATCAGATCATCAAGCAGGCGGCGACCGCGATGTTGGCGCAGGCCAATCAGCAGCCGCAGACGATTCTGTCGCTCCTCAAGCAGTAAAAAACGGATCGAGCGGCGCCCTCGGCGCGTCGCCCGACGGGAGAGATCGATGAACGGTATCGTGGCGGACAAGGACTTCGCGTCGGCGACTCCGGTCGAGGGTGAAGCTTCGGCAGCCCTCGCCCTCGGCGCGGAGCTCTTCTCGAAGGGCGAGTATCGCGCAGCCATCGAAGCGTTCGCGCGTTCGATCGCCGTCGATCCGACGGCCGTCGCGCCCTACGCCAATGCCGCCGCCGGTTTCGCGGCATTGGGTGCGGTCGACGAAGCAGTCGAATGGATGGAGCTTGCCGCGGGCCTCGCACCGGAAAATCCGGAGATCCTGCGGCATCTGGGAACGCTCTACGCCCGTGCCGGGCGAGAGAGCGACGCCCTTTCGGCCTTTGCGTCGGCCACCTCCCTTGCGGCGGACGACGTCGACCTGCTCAACGTCGCGGGTCTCATGCATGCCGAGCGGAAGGAATGGTCCGTCGCGATCCGCTGTTTCGAGCGGGCCCTCGCCCTCTATCCCGACGCGCGTCCCGTCCGCTGCAATCTTGCGTCGGCCTTTCTGGAAGTCGGCCGGTTCGAGGACGCCGAGGCGGCCTATTCCGCCGTGCTCTCGGCCGTTCCCGACGATCTCGATGCGCTCGTCGGATCGGCACGCTGCATGATCCTGCAGCTTCGGCATGCCGAGACTCTGGACTTCGCGGACCGTGCGCTCGCGCTCGTGCCCGACCACGTCGCGGCGCTCAAGCTCGCCGGCGTCGCCGCGATGAAGCTGGGCGAACTGACGCGGGCCGTCGAATTCTTCTGCCGCGTGATCGAGGCTGCGGGAAAGGACGCCGACAGTTTCAACAATCTCGCCATCGTCTTCCGGCAACTCGGGCGTCTCGAGGCGGCCGAAGAGAATTTCCGCCTTGCGGTCGCAGAGAGCCCCGACAACGTCGAAGCGCGGTTCAATCTCGCGTCCATGATGTTCGATCGGCAGCGTTATCTCGCCGCCCTCGAAGAAGTCGACGCCCTGCTGGCGGTCCGGCCCGACGATCACGAAGGCGCCGTCCTCAAGGGCAAGACCCTTCGCAAGATCGGTCGCCCGAACGATGCGAGGAGGGTGCTCGCCGCCGTCGTCGAGGCGGATCCGGAGAATGGCGACGCGTCGATGGAACTGGCGCATACGCTCGAGGCGCTCGGCTCGTATCCGGCCGCCCGTGAACTCTACGACGGGATCCTGGAAAGAGATCCCGAGAACCTCGCCGCCCTCAATCGCAAGGGTCTGTCGTTCCGCGCCGAAAGCGCCTTGCGGGAGGCCGAAGCCTGTTTCCTCCGCGCGCTGGAGATCAGCGATCAGGCGTCCGGCGTCCGAATGAACCTTGCGAGCATTCTGGGCGATCAAGGTCGGTTCGACGAGAGCGAGCGGCATTTCGCGCGCGTCGTCGCCGAAACGCGCGATCCGGGCCTGCTCAGCGGCTATCTCATGTCGCTGCATTACAACCCCGCCCGCACCCAGGAGGAAATTTTCCGGGAGCATCTGCGTTGGGGTCCGATCTTCACGCCCGCCGGAGATTTCGTCCGCCCGGTCCCGTCCGACCGCGATCCCGATCGGCGGCTGCGCATCGGCCTCATGTCCGGCGGTTTCCGCCAGCATCCGGTCGGAGCGATGGTGACGCTCGGGCTTGAAAACCTGCCCGCCGATCAGTTCGAGCTCTATTTCTACTCGACTTCGCAGTCGGTCGACGAGATCACCAAGCGCCTGAAGGCGACGGCGACCTCGTGGAAGCTGATCGACATCTATGACGACGACGTCGTCGAGGCGCTCGTCCGCAAGGACGAGATCGACATTCTCATCGAGCTCAGCGGCCATGCCGCCGGAAACCGGCTCAAGGTCATCGCGCGGGAACCCGCACCCGTCATCATCAAGTGGGTGGGCGGTCTGTTCAACACGACCGGGATTCCGGCCGTCGACCATCTCATCAGCGACGCGATCGAGACCCCCGAAGGGCATGACGAGTTCTACACCGAGAAGCTGATCAGGCTTCCCGACGATTACATCTGCTACATGCCGCCCGCCTACGCGCCTCCGGTCCGCGAAGCGCCCGTGCTGCGCAACGGCTACGTCACCTTCGGTTGCTTCAACAATCCCATCAAGACGAACCCGACCGGTCTCGCGCAGTGGGCGCGGATTCTGACGGCCGTGCCTTCGAGCCGTCTGCTGCTGAAGAGCAAGCACTACGCCTATGACGAGTTCAACGCGCCGATCCTCGAGGTTCTCGCGCAGCACGGCGTGTCCGCCGATCGGATCGATTTCGAAGGCGAATCCTCGCATGTGCTGCTGATGGACAGCTACAACAGGATCGACATCGCGCTCGATCCTTGGCCCTATTCCGGCGGCCTCACGACCTGCGAGGCGCTCTGGATGGGCGTGCCCGTCATCACCTATCCCGGCCCGACCTTCGCCGGTCGGCATTCCGCCACCCATCTCGTGAATGCGGGTTTCCCCGACTTCGTCTGCGCGAGCTGGGACGAATATGTCGACAAGGCGGTCGCTCTCGCCTCCGATCACGCCCGGCTCGCCGAACTCCGTCCCCGCATCCGCCCGCAGGTTCAGGCGTCGCCTTTGTGCGACGGGCCGCGTTTCGGCACCAATCTGGCCGCGGCGTTGCGCAAGACCTGGCAGGATTACGTCCGGAAGCTCGACGAAGATCCGGTCGTTCCCCCGGCTCCGGCGATCCGTACCGGGTCCCGCAGGATCCATCGGTTCTCCGAGGTTTCGGAACTGGAGCGCGCAGCGCCCGCCGCGGAAACCGTCTTCGTTCTCCCGTCGGTGGACACGGCGGCCGCCGACCGCGTCGCGCAGCAGATCGTGGCGCGCAGCGGGGTCGAGGACTTCGAAGTGATCATTTTCGAAGACCGCGAACGTCGCGGCTTCATCAAGGTCGCCAACGACGTCTTCGCGAACAGCGCGGGCGACTGGTTCGGCTATGTGGCGGAAGACGCCTTCGCCGGACGGGAATGGCTCCGCATCGCCCATGCCGCGATGGCCGACGGCGGCGACGTCTTCGCCTTCAACGACGGAAAATGGTTCGGCAAACTCGCGGCCTTCGGCATGGTCCGCCGCTCATGGGTGCGGGACCTTTACGGCGGCTTGTTCCACCCGGCCTATCATTCCCATTACGCCGACACGGAGCTCAGCGTCGTCGCCGCCGTCATGGGCGTGCTGCGGTCCGACCCCGAATCCCTTCTCGTCGAAGTCGACTACGAGAAGGAAAAGAAGGCCGTGAACCCGGACGACAAGGCTTTGTTCCATGCCCGTCGTGCCGACGGCTTCGGCATCGGGTCGCGCAACATCCTCTACCCTTCGGCCTTCACGCGGTTTTCGTGAAGGCCCGATGAAGCGCGGCGGACGGCCGCGTGCATGAACCCGCCGAAAAGGTCGTTCATGCGCGCCGACCGTTCACCCGCTTCGCTTCATCACGATGGCCTGCCCGGTCGGCAGCTGCAGCGGGATGGCGCCTGAAGCATCGAAGAAACGGTCGTAGAAGTTGCGCTGAGACGTATGCTTCTGGAACCCGTAATCATCGATCAAGAGAATGCCGCCGGGACGAAGTTTCGGCCAAAAGAATTCCAGCGCAGCTTTTTCAGGTTCGACGATGTTCATGTCGAGCGAGATGAAATCGACCCGGTCGCCTTTGAAGCCGCTCAACGTGTCCGGCACCATGCCGATATGGAAAGTGGTCCTGTCGGCCGGAAACAGAGAAACGACCCTCTCCTTCACGTCGCCGGCGTAATTGTTCTCGTTGTGCCAGTGCGCCAGCGGTTCATCAGGGCGAATCTGTGCCTGCGGTATTCCCGCAAACGTGTCGAACAAATGCATCTCGATGCGGAATTCAGGATCCCGCAACTCGAAATAATTGATCACCATTCGGGATAGGAAGCCGAGATGAATTCCGCATTCGACATATTTGAAAGGATCAGTCTTGTCTCGAATTTGTGAGATAAGGGAAATTGCGACGTGAGTTCGCCAGAATATTTTTGTGACTGCTGCATCTTTTATCAGATCACGAACGTCATGCAGCGTCCGATTCCAAGCCCTGACGAAAAGCGGGTCTTCCATGAAGGAGATTTCTTGACCGCTGACGCTGAAGCGGTCGGCGGAAAACTGGATGGGTCGGCCTTTCGGGATCAAGTCAAGCATGCGGACATTACTCCTCGACGGAAGGGCGATGGCATTTCCCAAGACCCGAGCTTCTCGTGGTTCATGTCTATGATCGAATCGACGCGCGAGCATCAATTTGTTGCGCGGTGAAAGAAAGTCTCGCCGACAAAAGCCGCGGTTCGTTTTTCGCGGTACCGCTTACGAAGTCGGCGAAGGACAAAAAATACGATCGAGGTCTTTCCGCTCTCCGAGATCATTCCGTTCCTAAAGTTTTTCCGCAGGCATCCGTTCTCATGGTTACGAGGCCCGACCGAGACTTGGTCCGGGTCGCCAAGGTTCAAATCATCCGGCTTCAGGGGGCGGACCCCACGGGCCAACCGTCGTGAGGAGAGATACGATGTCGGTCATCAATACGAACGTGAATGCTCTTGTGGCCCAGGGCGCCTTGTCGAAGGTGGACCGCCAGATGTCCGTCGCCATGGAGCGGCTTTCGACCGGTTCGCGGATCAACTCCGCGAAGGACGACGCCGCCGGCCTCGCGATCTCGAACCGCATGACCGCCCAGATCCGCGGTCTCAACCAGGCGGTCCGCAACTCGAACGACGCGATCTCGATGCTCCAGACCGCCGACGGCGCGACGGTCGAGATCACCAGCATGCTGCAGCGGATGCGCGAACTCGCCGTTCAGTCCGCGAACGACACGAACGGTACCGACGACCGTGCCTACCTCGACCTCGAATATTCGGCCCTGACGTCGGAAATCACGAAGATCGCCACCAATTCGGAATGGAACGCCACGGCGCTTCTCGGCACCAGCGCCAGCCTTTCCTTCACCTATCAGGTCGGCGCCAACTCCAACCAGACCATTTCGGTCGCGATCGGAGCCTTCGCTGCGGATACGGGCGCCACGCTGTCCGGAGCTTCGACGGGTATCGGTCTCAATGCCTCGATCACGACGAAGACTGCGGCCCAGTCGGCCATCGAGCTGATCGACCTCGCCTTGGACTACGTGTCCTCGCAGCGCGCTTCGATCGGTGCGGTGATCAACAGGCTCCAGTATACGGTCGACAACCTCACGAACGTTTCGACGAACACCGCCCAGTCCCGCAGCCGCATCCAGGACACGGACTTCGCCGAAACGACCGCGGAACTGACCCGCACCCAGATCATCAAGCAGGCCAGCACCGCGATGCTCGCCCAGGCGAACCAGCAGCCGCAGCTCGTTCTGAGCCTGCTGAAGTAAGCAGCCCCGGCGCGCCGCTTTTCGGCGATCGGAAACGCCCGGGCGAGGCTCTGCCGCCTCGCCCGGGCTGATCGTTTTCAGCCGGGCTCGACCGGCACGCGAATTGCTGAAGGATCGACGACGAAAAGCTTTCGGAAGGACGGTCATGTCGACCAGCGCGATCACGTCGAATGCCGGGCAGGCCGCGATTTCGGCCATGAAGACCGGCTCGGGCATCGACATCCAGTCGCTCGCCACCGACCTGACCAACGCCACCAAAGCGGCTTCGCAGTCCTCCATCGACACCCGGCGCGCCGCGGCTCAGGCTCAGATTTCCTCCGTCGCCAAAGTCATGAGCGCGGTCGACCTGTTCCTGACGAGCCTGAAGGAGGTCGGCGACGCGACGACTTTCCAGAGAGAGGCTTACTCGGGCGACACCGCCAAGGTCGCCGTCGCGAACACCTCCGACGCGCCGCCGGCCGACTTCAGCGCGTCCGTCGAAGTCACGCAATTGGCGCGCACGGCCTCGGTCCTGTTCGCGTCCGTTTCCTCCCTCGACGATTCCTTGCTCGGCGCGGACGGTCTCGACCGCACGTTGACCTTCACCGAAGGGACGTCGGCGTCTCCGGGCTCCGTCATCGGAACGGCCATCACGATCGACTCGAGCACGACGCTTCTCTCGCTCAGGGATCAGATCAATTCCATTTCCGGGCTCTCCGCCGTCATCGTCAACGCCGGCAGCGCGTCGTCGCCGCAATACCGGCTCAGCGTGAAGGGCGGCTCGGGCGCCGACGAGACGTTCTTCGCGACGGTGGCGAATTCCGACGCCTCGACGCTGGCAAGCGACGGACTTCAATCGCCCACGGCGACCGCGGGTCTCGACGCGACGATCACGGTCGACGGGCTCTCCGTTTCATCGTCGTCGAACACGTTCGATTCCGTCATCGAAGGCATCTCCCTGACGGTGAGCGCACTGACCTCCGGGACGGCGGTGACGATCGGCTCGAGAACGAATTCGGACGCGCTCACCACGGCCGCCGCCACGATCGTCTCCGGCTTCAATATCGTGCTCGACACGATCAAGGCCGAAAGCGTCTATGATCTCGACCCCAAGAAGCGCGGCGGGTTGAGCAACAATTCCGCGACGACGAGCCTTCTGAATCAATTGCGTCGTTTCACGACCCAACCCGTCGCGGGATATTCCTCGACCTCGTACACGATGGCCGAAATCGGCATCAAGACGAACCGTGACGGCAAGCTGTCTTTGGATACCACCCGGTTTGCGGCGCTCCTCAAATCGGATCCGGGGATGGTCGAGGCTGTGCTCGCGTCCAAACGTTCGGTCGCCGATGCCCGCCTGACGGTCGCGGCCGTCACCGACGATACGGAGCCCGGCATTTACGAGATCACCAAGACGGCTTCGGGCTGGACGATCGGGGGTACGGCCGCCACGCTGACCGGAACACGTCTCGTCGCCGCGTCCGGATCCACGCAGGACGGCCTCACCATCATCATACCGACCGCCGTGCAGACCCTGGCGTCGGTCGGCTATTCGACCGAGGTGAGTTATTCCGCCGGCATGCTCGAGCGCTTCACCGACATGCTCGGCGACCTCAAGGATTCGCAGTCGAGCCTGTCCCGGCTTTCGTCGAACTCGACGCAGGCGGTGTCGAAACTGGACACCGAGCAACAAAAGCTCGACGAGCGGGCCGATCAGATCAAGGCACGCTATCTCAAGCAGTTCGCCGCCATGGACGGCCTCGTCGGTCGAGGCAAATCCACGCAGGATTCGCTCACCAATTTCATGACCGCCTGGTCCAACAGCCTGAAGTGACCACCGCCCGCAAGGCGGGCGTCGTCAGAGCACGAGGCGTACGAGATCGGGAGAAATCCGGCCGTGCGCGACGACCGCCGTCTTGACCCCTACGAGGATCTGATCGACCGCTTCGGCCGCCGTCGCGATGCTGAAGCTCGTATCGGCGAGACGCGTACGGGCGAAATTCAGCCCGCTGACCGAGGAATTCAGCGTCAGGAGCTGATCGTAATGGCCTTCGCGTTCGCCCTGTACCTTGGTGCGGAGCGTTCCGATCCTGCTCAGCGCGTCATGAATCCGCCGAAGCACCTGCGCCTTCGACGCCGAGACGTCGGGAGAATGGGCGGGTTCGGACTTCCTGCGCCGCGACTCGCGCGGCTCTTCCGTCGAAGCCGCCCCGAGCACCGGCGGTGCATGGTCGTGTTCGCCGTCGGTTCCGCCCGCTTCGCGTCCGAAATCGGCGATTGCGTTCAGCGCCTCTTCGATTTCCTTGCGGGCCGCGGGATCGAGTTCGCCCTTGGCCCGGAGCCGTTCGCCGCCCAGGACCAGCTTCGCCGCGAGTTCCTCGAGGCGACGGTCGTCGACCTCCGCGCGGTGCATGCCTTCCACGGCACTGCGGATGCCGCCCAGAACGGCGACATGACTATGCATTTCCGGCGGAACATGCTGATCCCTCGCCACGGCCGTGATCACGCGGTCCGTCGGCTCGGACCCGGCGGGAGCGGCGCTCACCGCAAGATCGGCGCGCGACGCCGTTCCCGCCGCCGGATGCGCCGGTGCGAATGTACCATCAGACTGGATGCGGCCGACCATGCTAAGCCTCCCGAAGGAGAGTTCCTCCAGCGGTAAAGACGGTCAGCATCCGCGCGACTTTAGCGATGACGTAAATTTTTTTTGACCTCGAGCCCGCGCGTCCTTCGGCGGATGTTGGTGCGGGAATTGAAAAATCGGATCGCTCGAAGGAGGCGAAGGGGTGGCATGCCGCGCTCTGGTCTTGGCGGTCGGGAAGGAGCCGAACAGGCCGAGGGTCAGGGGAGGTCGCCTCCGAGCTGCACGATACACGCGCTACTGCATCTTAGGAGCTGGTTCCAGCGGCGCGGTCATCGCGCGCGAACTCGCCTAGGCGGGCCACGCGGTCCTCGCCGTGGACGAGCGGAATAGCGTGGCGGGCAACTGCCACACTGAACGCGACGCAGAGATGGGCGTTATGGTCCACCGGTACGGCGCGCATGTCTTCCACGCTGCGGGCGACGATGTCTGGTGACGTGCTTCCGGCGGTTTAGGCCAGTCTGAATTGGAGTTTTCCGGCCTATTGCTCCGCTCCCATTCTTTGGACCGCCTGAGGCTGGAGTTTCCGGCCTGCTTTTACGGCGACGGGCTGGCTGCGCCGCCGGAGTTCTGCAACGAGATCGGCGGCTTGGCGTC
>JAIXTT010000119.1 GCA_027483795.1 Hyphomicrobiales bacterium | reverse complement strand
CATGCTCGGCCGCATTGTCCTGCACATGGCCCATATAGGCCTGCACCACGTCGAGCCCGAAATCGTCGATCGCCTTGCGCAGTTCGCGCGCGCCCTTCTCGTTGGCCGCGATCTGCGCCTTCAGGTCGTTCAGGTTCTGCACGACGTTGCGGACCGGGTACGGCCCCCCGGTGAGCAGCGCGACGGTCTCCGCCTCGCGGAACCGGCCGTTCTCCACGAGCTTGAAATCGTCGATATAGACGCCTTCCTCTTCGATGCTCGTCGCCCGCGGGGACATCGAGCCGGGCGCCACCCCGCCGACATCCGCGTGATGGCCGCGCGAGGCGACCCAGAACAGGATCTCCTTCTCCGCCGCGTCGAAGACGGGCGTGCATACGGTGATGTCGGGCAGATGCGTGCCGCCGCGATAGGGCGCGTTCAGCATATGGACGTCGCCCGGCCGGATCCTGCCTTCGTTCATGCGGATCACCGTCTCGACGGACTTGTCCATCGAGCCGAGATGAACCGGGATATGCGGCGCATTGGCGACGAGATCGCCGCGCGCGTCGAACACCGCGCAGGAGAAGTCGAGCCGCTCCTTGATGTTCACCGAATAGGCCGTGTTCTGCAGCGTCACGCCCATCTGTTCCGCGACGGACATGAAGAGATTGTTGAAGATCTCCAGCATCACCGGGTCGGCGGCGGTCCCGAGCGCGGCCTGCCGCTGCGCCTTTTCCGCGCGGCGCAGCACGAGATGGTTCTTCGCCGTCACCATGCAGTCCCAGCCGGGCTCGACCACCACCGTCTGATGCGGCTCGATCACCAGCGCCGGGCCGCGCAGCCGCGCGCCGGGCGCGAGCCCTTCGCGCATGAAGACGCCCGCCTCGTGCATCGCCCCGCCGCTGAAGAAGCGCGTCTTCGCATGCGGGGCGGGAAGGGGGACTTCCGAGAGCGGCCGTTCTTCGGCCGCGATCTTCGCCCCGCCCCCGACCGCTTCCACCGAGACCGCCTCGACGACGAGCGCCTTCGTCGCGTCGACGAAGCCGAAGCGCGCGCGATGCGCGGTTTCGAACCGCGCCCGCATCGCGGCGACGTCGTCTGCGTCACGGCCCGGCATGACGGCGGAAGGCGCGGGCACGTCCAGCGTCGTATCGGTTCCCGCGTAGCGGACATGCGCGCGGACATGCAGGACGACGTCCTCGGGCGGGACGCCCTGCGCCTCGACCTCCGCGCGGCATTCCGCGCCGAGCGTTTCGGCGAGCCGCGCCAAGGTCTTCAGCACCGGCGTGTCCAACGGCTCCTCGACCGCCTGTTGGCGTCCCGCGCGGATGTCGGCGAGCCCCATGCCGTAGGCGGAGAGCAGCGAGGAATAGGGGTGGATCAGCACCGTCTCCATCGCCAGCGCGTCGGCCACGAGACAGGCATGCTGCCCGCTCGCGCCGCCGAAGGCGTTGAGCGCATAGCGCGTCACGTCGTAGCCGCGGGCGACGGAGATCTTCTTGATCGCCTCCGCCATGTTCGCCGTCGCGATGCGGATGAAGCCGTCCGCGACCTCTTCCGGGCTCCGTCCGCCCCCGACCCGTGCCGCCAGTTCCGCGAAGGCCGCCCGCACCGCCTCGACGTCGAGCGCCTCGTCCTGTTTCGGGCCGAAGATCTGCGGGAAATGGGCCGGGTCGAGCTTGCCCAGCATCACGTTCGCGTCCGTCACCGCGAGCGGCCCGCCGCGGCGGTAGCATTTCGGGCCGGGATCGGCTCCCGCCGAATCCGGCCCGACGCGGAAGCGCGAACCGTCGAAATGCAGGATCGAGCCGCCGCCCGCCGCCACCGTATGGATGAGCATCATCGGCGCGCGCATCCGCACGCCCGCCACTTCCGTTTCGAGGACGCGCTCGTATTCCCCGTCGAAATGCGCGACGTCGGTCGAGGTGCCGCCCATGTCGAAGCCGATCACCCGGTCGAAACCCGCCTCCCGGCCGGTCTCGGCGAGCGCGACCACGCCGCCCGCGGGGCCGGAAAGGATCGCGTCCTTGCCCTTGAAGAGGTCCGCCGCGGTGAGGCCGCCCGACGACATCATGAACATGAGCCGCGCACCCGAACGCTCCGCGTCGAGCGCCTCCGCCACCTGCGCGACGTAGCGGCCGAGGATCGGCGAGAGGTAGGCGTCCGCCACCGTCGTGTCGCCGCGGCCGACGAGCTTGATCAGCGGCGAGGTCTCATGGCTCGCCGAAACCTGCGGAAAACCGATCTCGCGCGCGATCGCCGCCACGCGCTTCTCATGCTCCGGGCTGCGATGGGCGTGCATGAACACGATCGCCAAAGCCTCGAAGCCCCGCGCCTTCGCGTCTTCGAGGATGCGCCGCACCTGCGCCGGATCCGGCTCCTTCTCGACCGTTCCGTCGGCGCGCACGCGCTCGTCGATCTCGACGACCTCCGAATAAAGCTCGGCGGGCTTCACGATCGCCTTGTCGAAGAGCCGCGGCCGCGCCTGATGCCCGATACGCAGTGCGTCGCGGAAACCCTTCGTCGTCACCAGCAGCGTGCGCTCGCCCTTGCGTTCGAGCAGCGCGTTCGTCGCCACCGTCGTGCCCATCCGCACGTCGCCGATGACGCCGGGCGGGATCGGCTCGTCCCGATTCAGCCCGAGAAGGTCGCGGATGCCCTGCACCGCGGCGTCCCGATAGGCCTCGGGGTTTTCCGACAGCAGCTTTCGGGCATGCAGCACGCCCTGCGGATCGCGGGCGACGACGTCCGTGAAGGTGCCGCCGCGGTCGATCCAGAAGTCCCAGCGTGCTGCGGCGGTCATCGGCGTCCTCATTCCACGGTCGGCGACGGCCCGCGCAGGAGAGGGGCGTCCGATCCGAGGGTGGAGAAGCAAGCAGGTCGGAGGCGTCGCATCAAGGCCCCGTGCGCGCGGCCTTGCGCTCCGGCTGCATCGCGGCCCGGTCCGCGCTATATGCCCCTCGGCCCGTATCGCCCTTCGACGGAACCTTCATGATCCCGCTTCTCCGCTCCGCCCTTCTCACCCTTCTCTTCGTCGCATCCCTCGACGCCGCGGCCGCGCGGGACGCGTCCGCGGGCGGCGAGCGCAAGGGCGCGACCCCGGGCGATTTCGACTTCTACGTCCTCGCCCTGTCCTGGTCGCCCGGCTTCTGCGCCCTGCGCGACGCCGACGACCGGCCCAAGGAGCAATGTGCGCCCGGCAAGCGGCTCGGCTTCGTCGTCCACGGCCTGTGGCCGCAATTCGAGGAAGGCTATCCCACCCAATGCGGCATCACGACGCGCGGGCCGTCCCGCGCGGCCCTCGAGATCGCGGCCGCGATCTATCCCGAAGAGCATCTCGCCGCGCATCAATGGCGGCGTCACGGCTCCTGTTCGGGCAAGGCCCCGACCGAGTATTTCGCGGACGTGAAGACGGCGCGGGACAAGATCGTCCTTCCCGCGCGGCTCGGGCCGGGCTCCGCGACGGTCGCCATGGCCCCGCGCGATCTCGAACGCGCCTTCATCGAGGCCAATCCGGGCCTGCGCCTCGAATCCCTGTCCGTCTCCTGCCGGAAGGAGACGCTGCAGGAGGTCCGCATCTGCATGACCAAGGACCTCCGGGGGTTCCGCGCCTGTCCCGAAGTGGATCGGCGGGGCTGCCGCGCCCCCTCGATCTCGATTCCGGGCGTCGCGGGGAATTGACGGCGCGGCCGCTTTCCCCTCTTCACGGAGCATGAACTACAGACACGCCTTCCACGCGGGCAATTTCGCCGACGTCGTCAAACACGTCGTCCTCGCCCGCATCCTCTTCCATCTCGCGAAGAAGGACGCGCCCTTCCGCGTGATCGACACCCATGCGGGCATCGGTCTCTACGATCTCGCGGGGGACGAGGCGGAGCGCACGGGCGAATGGCGCGGGGGGATCGGCCGCATCCGCGACGCCGTCCTGCCGCCCGAGATCCGCGAACTGCTCGCGCCCTATTTCGAGACGCTCGAAGCCGTCCGCGGGCTTCACGGTCCCTCCGCCTATCCCGGCTCCCCGTTGATCGCGCAGCATCTGAGCCGCGCTCAGGACCGCCTGATCTTCATCGAGAAACATCCCAAGGACGTGATCGCCCTCGAAGAGGCGGTCGGCCGCGACGTCCGCGCCAAGGTCATCGCGCTCGACGGCTGGACTGCGCTCAACGCCTATGTCCCGCCCAAGGAGCGCCGCGGCCTCGTCCTCGTCGATCCGCCCTTCGAGGAAAAGGGCGAGTTCGGCCGCATGGCGGAGGCGCTCGCGCGGGCGCACCGCAAATGGCCCACCGGCGTCTACGCCCTTTGGTATCCGCTCAAGAACCCGGTCGAAACGCGCGGTTTCCTGCGCGCGCTGAAGGAAACCGGCATTCCCAAGATGCTGCGCGTCGAACTCACCGTCCGCCGCGAGACGGAAGGCGGCCCCCTCGCGGGCACGGGCATGATCATCGTCAACCCGCCTTGGACCCTTGCCGATGAAATGGACCGGATATTGCCCCATTTCTGTCGGATTTTGCGTCAAACATCCGATGCGGAATGGATTTCAACTGATTTAACTGCCGAAACCCAGCGTTGAGCGTCCTGCTTCACTTGATGGCGGCGTGCACTCTCTTGCCAAGCCGAACGGCTTGACCGAAAGTTCAGTGATCGGAAGACGGACGGCGGCGTATGTTGCGGCCTAGATGACGTTGGGGCAATCTGACGCCGTAACTTCGTGTATCGGACGCGGAAGCGTTTCGGCGTCCGGAGCGTGCGGATCGTTGGGGGTCGCAAGACCCCGAGGAGCTGAGAGCATGACCCAGCAGGGTATCGTCAAATTCTTCAACACCGACAAAGGCTACGGTTTCATCAAGCCCGACGACGGCGGGCGCGACATCTTCGTCCACGTCACCGCCGTCGCCCGCGCGGGACTGGATACGCTCGATCAGGGCCAGAAGGTCGAATTCGAGATCGAGCCCGACAAGAAGGGCAAGGGGCCGAAGGCGGTCAACATCATCATCCTCGGCGACGCCTGAGCGAGACTTGCGCGTCGGGGAGGGCGGGTTATCGTCGCGGGCTTCTCGAGCCCCGGACGATCCCATGATTCTGCGCTCCTCCCCGTTCTCTCCCTTCGGCCGCAAGGTCAAGATCGCCGCCTCCGTGCTCGGCCTGTCCGAGCGGATCGAGGTCGTCGTGGCCGACACCACCGACCCCGCCGAGCCGCTCCGCCTGCAGAACCCGCTCGGCAAGATCCCGACGCTCGTGCTCGAGGACGGCTCCACCCTCTTCGACTCCCGCGTCATCCTCGAATATCTCGATCATCTCGCGGGCGGCGGGCGTCTCGCCCCGGCGGGCGCGGGGCGCTTCGCGGTCCTCCGCCTGCAGGCGCTGGCCGACGGCGTCATGGATGCGGCCTTGATGCAGGTCTACGAGAAGCGCTTCCGTCCCGAGGGCGCCCGCAGCGCCGATTGGGCGGCCTATCAGGCCGACAAGGTGCGGCGCGGCCTCGCCGCGCTCGAAGCGGCCCCTCCGCCCTTCGATCCCGCCCGGCCGGACGTCGGTTCGATCGCGACCGCCTGCGCGCTCGGCTATCTCGACCTTCGCTTCGAAGGCGAATGGCGTCACGGGCATCCGAAGCTTGTCGCCTGGCTCGACGCCTTCGCCGCGGCGGTTCCCGCCTGGGAGAAGACCAAGCCCGCCTGAGCGCCCGCGGCTCCCGAATGCGGAAAGGGCCCGCCGGTGTCCCGGCGAGCCCTCTTTTCCTTCCGGGTCTCTCCGGAGATCAGAACTTGTAGTTCAGGCCGCCGCGCACGACCATGAGGTCGGTGCCGAGCTTGCCGCTCGCCGTGTTCTTCTCGCCGAGATCCATGTAGAGCGCCTCGACCTTGGCCGTGACGTTGTTCGTCAGGCCGGCCTCGACGCCGCCGCCCAGCGCATAGCCGTTGCGGAAGGACGAACCGGAATTCGTCACCTTCTGCTGCGCGCCGGCATAGCCCGCGGTCACGTAGGGCATCACGCGGTCGAAGGCGTAGCCCGCACGGACGCGCGCCGTCGTGGTGTAGCCGATCTCGGCCTTGGTGCCGGCGGTGCCCGTCGAAGTGGCCTTGCCCTTCGCGTCCGTCCAATTGACGTCGCCCTCGACGCCGACGACGACGTTGTTCGAATACTGCTGATTGTAGCCGATCTGGCCGCCGACGCTCGCGCCGGTCGGGTCCTTGAACTCCGAGCCGCGGGCCTTCGAGAAGTTGCCGGTGGTGTAGCCTGCGTTCACGCCGACATAGGCGCCCGACCACTTGTAGGCCGGAGCGACGGTCTTGATCGGAGCCGGGGGCGCCGAGCGGCGGTTCGGCAGGTCGGCGGCGGAAGCGGCGCCGATCGAGAGGGCGAACGCGGCGACGGTCGCGGACAGGATCATCTTCATGTGTCGTCTCCAGGTTGTCGATGGCGGTCGATGGATTCCCCGATCCGCTCGTCGTTGAAGGTTTCGAAGTCGGCCAAGACTTGACGGTTCTGATCGCAACCGAACGTGGCGAGAATGTGAAAAAATCCGTTCGAATTCGAGAAGATCGATTTCGAGCGTTCTCTCTCCGAACGCCCTTAACAAAATGATAAAATCAGAACCTGTAATTCGCTCCCATGCGGATCAGGTTGCTGGTCGGATCGAGCCGCTTTGTGCCGGTGGACACGGGATAACTTTCATTCGACATCTGATAATGCAGAATTTCTCCCTTGAGGGAGAAGCGGCGGTTCATATGGACCTCGGCGCCCGCGCCCGCCACCCAACCGGTGACCCAGGCGTCCTTGCTGCCGTTGCCGCGATACTCCGTCGCCGCGATCGCGGGACCGCCGGTCACGAAGGGCAGCACGTTGCCGAAGGTCACGCCCGCGCGGCCGCGGAGGCTTGCGAGCCAACGCTGGCGATAGATGTCGCTCGACGATTTCGCCGCGATGTCGGAATTCGTAAGATCGGCCTCGACGCCCGCGACGAAGCGGTCGGACTGCCAGTTATAGCCGCCGGACAGGCCTGCCGCGGCGCCGGAGGTGCGCTGCGTGCCGGCCTTGCCGAAGCCCGCGCCGACATGGGCTCCGGCATACGGGCCCTGCCAATGCGCGACGCCGACGCCTTGGCCGCTCGACCAGGAGTCCTGCGCGAAAGCCGCCGGCGCGGCGAAGGAGAGGGCGGCGGCGAACAAGGCGATGGGGCGGAAGGTCGTCATCGATCTCACCGATCCGGGCTGCGCCGTGCAGGACGGCTCCATGCCGGAGAGTTACGCGCGCGCCCGGCAAGGTGAAAGCGAACCTTCGAAACAGAGTCAAAAACGTCTTAACCGCCGGCTTTCCGCGCCGAACGAGCTAAATGTTGGGGCGGAAGCACGGCGTCGCCTTGCTTCGTCGCGAAACGGAGGATCGTCGGACATGACCGAAGCGAAAGGCGCCGCGCTCGTCACCGGCGGGGCCGTCAGGATCGGTGCGGCCATCGTCCGTGCGCTCGCCGCCGCGGACCGTCCGGTCGTGATCCATTGCAACCGGTCGCGCGCCGCCGGGGATGCGCTGGCCGCGGAGATCGTCGCTTCGGGCGGCCGCGCCGCGGTCCTCGTCTGCGACCTCGCCGACGCCGGGGCCGTCGCGACGCTCGTCGCGGAGGCTGAGGCGGCGGCGGGGCCGCTCGGCCTCCTCGTCAACAATGCCTCGCTCTTCGAGGACGACCGCGTCGGATCGCTCGATCCGGACCTCTGGGATCGCCATTTCGCGATCAACCTGCGTGCGCCCGTGATGCTGGCCGAGGCCTTCGCGGCGCGGGCCGCGGGGAACGATCCGTCGATCGTCAACGTCATCGACCAGCGCGTCTGGAAGCTCACCCCGCAATACGTCTCCTACACGCTGACGAAGTCGGCGCTGTGGACGGCCACCCGCACCCTCGCTCAGGCGCTCGCGCCGCGCATCCGCGTCAACGGCGTCGGTCCCGGCCCGACCCTCGCCAATGTCCATGACGGGGAGGCGGGCTTCGCGCAGGAGGCCGCCGCCGTGCCGCTGGGCCATGGCGGCTCCCCGCGGGAGATCGCCGATGCGGTGCTCTGGCTCGCGGGCGCGCGCAGCGTGACCGGTCAGATGATCGCGGTCGACGGCGGCCAGCATCTCGGCTGGCGCACCCCCGACGTGGTAGATTGAGCCCTTCCGTTCAGTCCGCGAGCGTGATCGCGGAGATCAGCCGCCCGTAGTCCGGTTCCTTGCGGTGCGTCGTCCGCCGATAGCTGAAGAAACGCGTCTCGTCGGCATAGGTGCAGAGCCCCGCATCGACGAAACGCCCCACGCCGGAACGCGCCAATTCCGCACCGATGAAGCCCGGCAGGTCGAACATCGCATGGCCGGCCCGTTCCGAGGGCGCGAAGAAGCGCAGCAGGTCCGGGTCGCGCTCCTCGAAGCGCGCGACGAATTCCGGGCCGACCTCATAGGCCTCGCGCGAGATCGTCGGCCCGAGCACGGCGACGATCCGCGAGCGGTCCGCGCCGAGCCGCTCCATCGCGGCGGCCGTGTTCTCCAGCACGCCGGTGAACGCGCCCTTCCAGCCGGCATGACACGCGCCGATCACCCGCGCCGCCGGGTCGGCGAAGAGCACGGGGCCGCAATCGGCCGTGGCGATGCCGAGCGCGATTCCCGGCGTCGCCGTCGCCATGCCGTCCGCCTTGGGCCGCTCGCCCGGCCAAGGCGCGGAAACCGCAAGAACGTCCGGCGAATGGATCTGGTAGAGGCTCAGCAGCGCGTCCGGCCGCACGCCCAGATGCGCGGCCATGCGCCCGCGGTTCTCGCGCACCGCCTCCGGCGCGTCGTTCGAGCCGAGCCCGCCGTTCAGTCCGGCATGGATGCCCTGCGAGACGCCGCCCTCGCGCGTGAAGAAGGCGTGGCGGATGCCCGGCAGCGCGAGCGCCGGAACGGTGACGGGCGAAAGGACGGTCATGCGTCGCGCTCCGGCGAAAGCGGGGGAAGAACGGCGAAGCCGGAAGGCGGGCCGAAACCCGTCGGCGTCACGGCCAGCGCCTTGAAAAGGTCGCCCATCTCGCCCTGTCCGGTGCCCGCGAGCCGCCGCGCCGCCGCCGCGACGTCGGCGGCCTTGTCGGGCCGTGCGCGCGACAGGGTCGCGGCGCGGGCGTCGAGGCCGAGCATATGCAGCAGCGCGCCCTGCGTGACGGGGCCGTGCACCTCGGCCCCCGCCCGCGCGGCGGTGCGCGCCAAAGCTTCGAAATCGACATGAACCGTGATGTCCGCCTCGCCGGGTTCGGCGAGCGGATCGACGAAGGCGTGCTTCTTCACGGCCTGAAGCGTGTCGCCGAGGCCGGAGCGGACATGGCCGTAATCGATCGCGAGCAGCGCGCCGCCCTGTTCCGAGATCCGGGCCGCGAGCTCGCTCATGATCCGTCCCGCGACCGCCCCGATCTCCAGAACCGCGCCCTCCGGTCCCGACGCGTCCGCGAGCCGCGGCTCGGGCTCGCGGGAAAGCCCCCAGGCGAGCGCGCCCGTCTCGTCGAGCCCGACGAGGCGTTCGCACCAGCCCTGCGGCGCGCGGACATATTGGCGGATCGGCAGCGCGTCGAAGAACTCGTTGGCGAGGATCAGCGCCGGCCCGTCGGGCAGATCGCCGACGTCGGAATGCCATGACACCGATACGCCCGTTTCCGCGAGCTTCAGCCGCTGCGCGTCCCGGAGCGTCGGGCTCGTCTCGACGAGATGCACCCGCAGCGCGTCGTGCAGGCCGGGCACGATCCGCATCGCGCGCAGCGCATCCGCCGCCAGCGTCCCGCGCCCCGGCCCCAGTTCCACGAAAAGGACGGGGGAGGGCGAGCCCATGCGCATCCAGAGATCGGCGCACCACAGGCCGAGGATCTCGCCGAACATCTGCGAGATTTCCGGGGCGGTGACGAAGTCGCCCGCCGCGCCGAAGGGGTCGCGGGTCGTATAATAGCCCCGGCGCGGATCGCCGAGGCACAGGCCCATGAAGCGCTCGACGCCGATCGGCCCTTCGAGGGCGATCATGCGGGCGATCTCCTCGCCGAGCGGCGTCGTCATGCGCCGACCGACTCCGTCCGCCGCGACCGCATCACCATCATCGCGCCGATCAGGATCAGGGGCACGGAGAGCAGCATGCCCATGGTCGCGCCGCCGAACAGGAACCCGATCTGCGGGTCGGGCTCGCGGAAGAATTCGCAGAAGATCCGCGCCGCGCCGTAGCCGATGCCGAAGACGCCGGTCACGTAGCCCGGCCTCTTCAGCGCGCCCGCGCGGATCAGCGCGAGCAGGATCAGGCCGAGCAGCAGCCCCTCCGTCGCCGCCTCGTAGAGCTGGCTGGGATGGCGCGGCAGAAAGCCCCCGGTCGGAAAGGCGACCGCCCAAGGCACGTCCGTCACCCGGCCCCAGAGTTCGCCGTTGATGAAATTCGCCGTTCTGCCGAGCAGGAGCCCGATCGGCGCGACGGCGGCGGCGACGTCCGTGAGCGACAGGATCGGCAACTTGTGCGCGCGCGCCGTCCAGACGAGGCCGAGAAAACAGCCGATCAGCCCGCCGTGGAAGGACATGCCGCCCTGCCAGACCTTCAGCATTTCGGCCGGATTCTCGAGGTAAAAAGGCAGGTTGTAGAACAGCACGTAGCCGATCCGGCCGCCGAGCACGACGCCGAGCGCGGAGTAGACGAGCAGGTCGTCGAGCGCGACGTCTCCCGGCCGCGGGCGGCCGTTCCAGAGCGTCTCGTCGCGGGACAGTCGGCGGGCATAGAGCCATCCGAGCAGCAGCCCGCCGATATAGGCGAGCGCATACCAGCGGATCGCGAAGGGGCCGATCGAGACGATGACCGGATCGATCGTCGGGAAGGGCAGGGCGAACAGCGGCATGGCGGCTCCTCCCCGCCCTGATGCCCTCCCGCATGCCGCTTCGTCAAGCGAGCGGGGCTTCCCTCGGTCGGCCGATGCATCGACCTTTTTCCCGTGCTAGGACGTTCCCGACGGACACGAAGAGGAGAAGCGTCATGCAGGGCGGCAACAGGTTGATGGACGACTTCGCGCGGCTGATGACCGACGTGGCCGGCATGGCGCAGGGCGCGCAGCGCGAGATGGAGGGCGTCGTACGCTCCCAGTTCGAGCGCCTCATCCGCGACATGGATCTCGTGAGCCGCGAGGAGTTCGAGGCCGTGCGCGAAATGGCGATCCTCGCCCGCGAGGAGAACGACAAGCTCGCCGCCCGCCTCGAAGCGCTCGAAGCGAAGCTCGCCGGCGAGACGCCGAAGACCGCCTGATTCCGGCGACGCGCCGCCGACCCCCGTCCGCGATGCTTGTGGACGGACGGAAGCGGTCATTGTGCCGGAGGGGCGAATCCGAGACCGTCCGATCCGCATCCCGTGCATCGCGGGAGGCGGGGGAGACCGGGACCGGAATGGCCGCCATCGAATTCGATCTCGTCGAACGCAGCGAGCATCCGCTCGACGTCGTCGAACGTCTGGCCGCGCTGCGCGACTGGTCCTTCGATCGCGCCGACGAGAACGAGATCTCCATCAGCGTCGAGAGCGGCCGGGCGGATTATCAGGTCGCCATCACCTGGCTCGAAGAGATGGAGGCGCTGCACGTCGCCTGCGCCTTCGACCTCAAGGTCGCCCCGCGCCGCCGCACCGAGATCAACGAACTGGTGTCGCTCATCAACGAGACGCTCTGGGTCGGCCATTTCGATCTCTGGCCGAAAGAGGATGCGGTGATGTTCCGCCACTCGCTGCTGCTCGCGGGCGGCGCGGAGCCCAACGGCCCCCAATGCGAGACGCTGCTCAAGGTCGCGGTCGACGCCTGCGACCGTTACTATCAGGCCTTCCAATTCGTGCTCTGGGCCGGAAAATCGCCCGCCGACGCTCTGGCGGGCGCGATGTTCGAGACCGTCGGCGAGGCCTGATCCCATGACCGTTTCCGCTCTCCCGTCCTCGCTGGTGCTCGTCGGTGCGGGCAAGATGGGCGGCGCGATGCTCGAAGGCTGGCTCGCGATGGGCCTCGCTCCCGCCGCCGTCACCGTCGTCGACCCCATGCCCGGCGACGTGCTGAAGGCGCTCGCTTCCGAGAAGGGCTTCGCGCTCGCGTCGAGGATTCCCGCCGCCGCCGCGCCCGACGTGCTCGTCCTCGGCATCAAGCCGCAGATGCTGGAGGCCGCCGCCCCCGCCATCGCCCCCCATGTCGGGCCGGACACGCTCGTCGTCTCGATCCTCGCCGGCAAGACGATCGCCGATCTGCGCGACCGCCTGCCCGCGCGCGCCGTCGTCCGCGCCATGCCCAATCTTCCGGCCTCGGTCGGCCGCGGCATGACGGGCGCCTTCGCGAGCCCGGAGACGACCGCCGCGCAGCGCGAGGTCACCGCCGCGCTCCTGTCGAGCATCGGCCGGGTCGAATGGGTCGCGGAGGAGCGGCTTATCGACGCGGTCACGGCCGTGTCGGGCTCCGGCCCCGCCTATGTCTTCCTGCTCGTCGAATGCCTCGCGCGGGCCGGGGAGGCGGAAGGGCTGCCGCCCGAAACCGCCGCCCGTCTCGCCCGCGCCACCATCGAAGGCGCCGGAGAACTCCTGTTCCGCTCGGATTCGGGCCCCGACCTTCTGCGCCGCAACGTGACCTCCCCGGGCGGCACGACCGCCGCCGCCCTCGAGGTGCTCATGGCCTCCGACGGCCTCGACCCCCTGATGCGCAAGGCGGTGGCCGCCGCCCGCAAACGCGCGGAAGAACTGTCGGGCTGATCCTTCGGGTCATTGGACCGCGCCCGCCTTCTCCCTATCTTCTCCCGAGAGGCGATCGAGGGAGCGGAAGCATGGCACGGAAACCCAAGGACACGGCGGCATCGGGCGAGACGACGGTCTCCGTCCGCGACCGCATCATCGACGCCACGATGGAACTCGCGGCCGAGCATTCCTGGAACGCCTTCGACATTCCGGAGATCGCCGATCGTGCGGGCGTTTCGCTCTCCGAATTCCGCGACGCCTTCCCCTCCAAGGGCGCGGTCCTCGCCGGCTTCGCGCGTCGGATCGACAAGATCGTGCTCGACGGCACGAGCGACGATCTCGACGCCGAGCCCGCCAAGGAGCGCCTCTTCGACGTGTTCATGCGCCGGCTCGACGCGCTCGCCCCGCATCGCGAGGCGATCCGGCGGATCATGAGCGCCCTGCGCGCGGATCCGCTCTCGCTCGCCGCGCTCAACGGGGTCGCGCTCAATTCCATGCGCTTCATGCTCTGCGCCGCCCGCATCGACACCGGCGGGCCGCTGGGCGCGATCCGCACGCAGGGTGCGGCCATGGTCTTCGCCCGCATCCTCGACGTCTGGGTCCGCGACGACGATCCCGGCCTCGCCCGCACCATGGCCAAGCTCGACCGCGAATTGACGAATGCCGGCAAGACCATGGGCGTCATTCAGGACGTCCACCGCCTGACCGCGCCCTTCCGCGCGATCGGTGCGCGGCTCCTCTGCGGAGGCGGTCCCTTCCGCGTCCGCGAGCGGATGCGCGACGGCGACCGTCGCCGTTACGAGGCGGGCTACGGCGACGAGGCGGCCGCGATCTGATGGACTCGAAGGCGCTTTCCTCCCCGATCGCCTTCGACGACTTCATGAAGGTGGATGTCCGGGTCGGCACCGTGGTCGCGGCCGAACCCTTCCCCGAAGCGCGCAAGCCGGCGATCAAGCTGAAGATCGATTTCGGCGGCGCGATCGGCGTGAAGAAATCCTCGGCGCAGATCACGCGGAACCATCGCGTGGAGGATCTCCTGGGCCGGCAGGTGCTCGCGGTGGTCAATTTCCCGCCGCGGCAGATCGGCCCCTTCATGTCCGAGGTGCTGACGCTCGGCGTGCCGGACGCGGAGGGCGAGGTCATGCTGATCGGTCCCGACCGCCCGGTGCCGGACGGCGGCCGTCTCTACTGATCAGACGGGGATCCGCACGGTCGCCCTGAGGCCGCCCGTGGGCGAGTCGGCGAGGATCACGTCCCCGCCGTGCGAGCGCGCCACGTCGCGGGCGATCGAAAGTCCGAGACCGGAACCGCCTTCGTCGACGTTGCGCGCCTCGTCGAGCCGCACGAAGGGCTTGAACACCTCTTCGCGTCTTTCCACGGGGATTCCGGGCCCGTCGTCGTCGACATGCACGGTGAGCCAGCGCGCGTCGCGCGTCCCCGTGATCTCGATCTTGTCGCCGTAGCGCGCCGCGTTCGACACGAGATTGGACAGGCAGCGCTTGAACGCGTCCGCGCGCACGATCACGACGGGGTCGCCCTCGAAGCGCACCGTCGTGGAATGGCCCGAGCGTTCCGCGTCGCCGCGCAGATCGTCGAGGAAATCGACCATGTCGACGGGCCCCGCGGGTTCGTTCGTGTCGCCGCGCGCGAAGGCCAGATAGCCTTCCAGCATGCGCGACATCTCGTCGACGTCCTTGCGCAGCGCCTCGGAGTCGGGACTTTCCTCCAGAAGTTCCAGCGAGAGCTTGAAGCGGGTCAGGATGGTCCGGAGGTCGTGGCTCACGCCGTTCAGCATCGCCGTGCGCTGGTCCATCGCGCGTTCGATGCGGCGCTTCATTTCAAGGAAGGCGTAGCCCGCACGGCGGACCTCCGTCGCCCCGCGCGGCCGGAACTCCACGTCCCGTCCGAGGCCGAAGCTTTCCGCCGCTTCCGCCAGCCGCGCGATGGGACGGACCTGATTGCGCATGAAGACGACCGCGATGGTCACCAGAACCAGCGAACTTCCGAGCATCCAGACGAGGAAGATGTGCGAATTCGAGGCATAGACCTGCGAACGGCGGGTCAGCACGCGCATCACGCCCCGGTCCGTCTGGACGCGGATCTCCACCTGGTTCTGCGCCGTCGTGTCGAACCAGAAGGGCCGGGCCACCTGCCGCCGCATCTCGCGCGCGAGCGTCGGTTCCAGAATGGAGAACAAGGGGCGCGGCGGCATCGGCGGCAAGGGCTCGGACGGGAGCATGTCCACGTCCAGATTCATGCGGTCCGCGACGCGGCCGAGGATCTCGTGGCGTTCGTCCTGCTGGTTGCCGTCGAGCACCTCGATCAGCGCGGCGATGTCCTGCGTGACCGCCGCGGAAAGGCGGCGCGTCACCGTCTGCCAATGCCGCTCCATGAAGGCGTAGACCAGCACCGACTGCAGGATCACCATCGGCGCGATGATGATGATCAGCGAGCGCGCGAAGAGCCCGGACGGCATGCGCTGCGCGATCACGCCCGCCGCGCGGCGCCACAATTGCGCCGTGCGGACGAACAGGCGCTCGAAGCCGCCTTCAGGTCCCGATGAGCCGATAGCCGACACCGCGCACCGTCTGCAGATGGAGGGGATTGGCCGGGTCGTCCTCGATCTTCCGCCGCAGGCGGTTGATCTGCACGTCCACGGTCCGTTCGTTCGAGATTTCGCCTTTCGCCGCCAGCGCCTCGCGCGGCACGGTCTCGCCCGGCTTCGCGGAGAGAACCGCAAGGATCTCCCTTTCGCGGTCGGTCAGCCGGACGACCTCGTCGCCGCTCTGCAGGAGCCCGCGATCCCTTCGGAACACGAACCGCCCGAAGGAGACTTCGTTGCGCTCGTCCTGCACCGCGGTCGCGGTGCGGCGCTGCACGTTCTTGAGGCGCAACAGCAATTCGCGCGGCTCGAAGGGCTTGGCGAGATAATCGTCCGCGCCGATCTCGAGGCCCGTGACGCGATCGTCGGCCTCCGTCCGTGCGGTCAGCATCAGGATCGGCACGTCCGACCCTTTGCGGATCGCGCGCGCCAGTTCGAAGCCGTTCTCGCCCGGCATCATCACGTCGAGGATCAGGGAATCGAAGCGCAGCAGCCCGAGGATCTTCCGCGCATCGGCCGAATCCTTCGCAGCCGTCACCCGATAACCGTTCTCGCCGAGAAAGCGCGCGAGGAGATCCCGCAGGCGTCGGTCGTCGTCCACCACGAGCACATGGGGCGAGTCGTCGGAGATCGCGTGGATCGCGCGTCCGCTCATCGTCCCGGGCCCGGAACGGCGCGCGGACCGTCCGCCCCCGAAGGCGCTCCGTCGCGGTCGATCATCGCCTCCAGAAAGCGGATCGCCGCGTCCCTGTCGCCCGGGCCGCATCCTTCGAGAGCCCGGCGGATCCGTGCGGTCTGGAGCATCGCGAGATCGCAGGCCAGCGTGCGACCCTTCTCGGTCGGAAACAGCAGCCGCTGCCGCCGGTCGGAACGACCGGCCCGGCTCTCGACGTAACCCTGTTCGATCAATTCCTTCAGCACCCGGTTGAGGCTCTGCTTGGTGATCTTCAGGATGTCGAGAAGCGCGGCGATCGTGAGGCCGGGATTGCGGTAGACGAAATGCAGCACGCGATGATGCGCGCGGCCGAAACCGTAGCGCTCGAGGATCCGATCCGGATCGCCCACGAAATCCCGATAGGCGAAGAAGAGCAGCTCGATCACGTCGAAGGGAATCGGTTCGACGGGGTCGGCGGTGCGGTGAGGGTCGGCCTGAAGCGCGGCTTTCATCCGGAGTCCGTGTCGGGACGCGGAAGGCGATCGAAACCCCGCCGCGTTACGTCAGCCTTGTTGACATATTTCAGTTCGATTGTTACTCGTCAAGCGGTTTCCACGATCGAAAAGGACCGCGCCGCGGCCTTTTGCGATCGCTCTAGAAAAGAAGACGCTTCGGAGGAACGCCCCATGTCCGTCATCCCCTTCCACCTTCGCGACGGCTGGATCTGGTTCGACGGAAAACTGGTGCCTTGGAAGGACGCGCAGGTCCACGTGCTCACCCACGGCCTGCATTACGGCTCCTGCGTCTTCGAGGGCGAGCGCGCCTATGGCGGCGCCATCTTCAAATGCACCGAGCATTCCGAGCGGCTGAAGAAGTCCGCCGAACTGCTCGATTTCGAGATCCCGTTCTCCGTCGCCGAGATCGATGCGGCGAAGCGCCTCGTGCTCGAGAAGAACGGCCAGAAGGACGCCTATGTCCGTCCGGTCGCCTGGCGCGGCTCGGAAATGATGGGCGTCTCGGCGCAGAACAACACCATCCATCTCGCGATCGCGACGTGGGAATGGCCGAGCTATTTCGCCCCCGAAGAGCGGATGAAGGGCATCCGGATCGACATGGCCGAATATCGCCGTCCCGATCCGCAGACCGCGCCCTGCCGCTCCAAGGCGGCGGGTCTCTACATGATCTGCACGATCTCCAAGCACCGCGCGGAGAAGAAGGGCTACGCCGACGCGCTGATGCTCGACTGGCAGGGCCGCGTCGCCGAATGCACGGGCGCGAACGTCTTCTTCATCAAGGACGGCGCGATCCACACGCCCATGGCCGACTGCTTCCTCGACGGCATCACCCGCCGCACGGTCATCGATCTCGCCAAGCGCCGCGGCGTGCAGGTGGTCGAGCGCCGGATCATGCCGGAGGAACTCTCCGGCTTCGAAGAGTGCTTCATCACGGGCACCGCGGCCGAAGTCACGCCCGTCTCCGAGATCGGCCCGCACGGCTTCAAACCCGCCGCGATCACCCGCATGATGGTCGAGGACTACATGGCCGAAGTCCGGCCGAAGGCCGTCGCGGCCGAGTGATCGGTCCCGCCTCCCTCCGCCGACCGAAAGGGCGCCTCCGGGCGCCCTTTTCCTTTGCGCCCGCCGTCGGCAGCCGCCGCACCGGACTGCTGCCAACCATCTGTTTAAACACGATGATTTGATTTTTCTCTTGTCTTCCTCCGGCCGTCCCGATCATGCTCGGGGCGTTGAGCCGAAGGAGGCTTCGGAATGAGCGAAGGCGAAACGGCCCGGCGCTTGGCCGGTTACGGATTGACCACCGCGAGCATTCTCTACCGCATGTCCGATCACCCCTCGCTGCTGCAGACCTATGTCTGGCAGGAGTTCGATCTCCATCCCGAATTCCCGGAATTGAGGAAATTCCTCGCCTTCTGGTCGCGCAGCCTGTCGGGTGCGCTCCATTCGGTCACGGTCGCCCATCAGGGTTTGATCAGGCCCGCCGAATGGCGGACCGTCGGCGGCGAATTCGTCCTGCACTGACGCCTGCGGCGTTCAGCGCGCGGCCGTGGTCGCCGGCTTGTTCCCGCAAGGATCGAGCGTGATCGTGACGCCCGTTCCTTCGAGGCTGCCGCCCCGCTGGGCGATGTCCATGAGGGACTCGATCGAGGAGGGGACGGAGCGGCTCACGTCCTTCTGCACGGTTTCGCCGAACTCCGTCATCGTAAAGGTCGCGATCGCCGAAGCGATCCCCGCAACCAACGCATATTCCACACTCTGCGCCATGAAAGCACCTCAACAAACGCAACGCTATGAATAGAGCGTAAACGCAACCTTGAGTATTTGCAATCAATGCGAGTGAACATGAAGCAAAAATTTAGATGTATACGTAAGTACACTCGTAGGTTGTATTTGCCCTACGCTTCGGCGTAACGCACTTACGACCCTCGGCGCCGCCGCGGCGCGGAGGAGCCGTAGCGCCTTTCGCCCTCATAGGCGCCCGCCTTGTCTTCGACCGCCGATTGCCGGGCGAGCGGATCGTCCGCCACCGCGAGTTCGGTCGCCTGCAGCCTCTTGATCTCGTCGCGCAGCCGCGCGGCGGTTTCGAATTCGAGATCGGCCGCTGCCTGCTTCATCCGCTTTTCGAGATCGGCGATCGTCGCCTTCATGTTGTGGCCGATCGTGCTCGCCTGTTCGGCGAAGCCCGTGTCCACGCGGACATGGTCGCGTTCATAGACGCTGTCGAGAATGTCGCCGATCGAACGCCGCACGCTTTCCGGCGTGATGCCGTTTTCCTCGTTGTAGGCCCGCTGCTTGTCGCGGCGGCGGTTCGTCTCGGCGATGGCGCGTTCCATGGAGCCGGTGATCTTGTCGGCATAGAGGATCACGCGGCCGTCCACGTTGCGGGCGGCGCGGCCGATCGTCTGGATCAGCGAGGTCTCGGACCGCAGGAAACCTTCCTTGTCCGCGTCGAGAATGGCGACGAGGCCGCATTCCGGAATGTCGAGACCCTCGCGCAGAAGGTTGATCCCCACCAGCACGTCGAAGGCCCCGAGCCGGAGATCGCGCAGGATCTCGATGCGCTCGATCGTGTCGATGTCCGAATGCATGTAGCGGACCCGCACGCCGTTCTCGTGCAGATATTCGGTCAACTGCTCCGCCATGCGCTTGGTCAGCACCGTCACCAGGACGCGCTCGCCCTTGGCGGCGCAGGCCT
>JAIXTT010000040.1 GCA_027483795.1 Hyphomicrobiales bacterium | reverse complement strand
GTCTGGCCGTGGCAGTTCTCGTTCGCGGATGGCTCACCCTGGCTCGACAAGCGCGCGCGCCACGCGGCCAATCTCTGCGTGAACCGCGAGGAGCTGAAGACGCTGCTCGGCGGCATGATGGGCATCCCGAAGGGCTCGGTCTCGCCGGATCATCCCTGGTGGGGCAACCCGACCTTCGACATCAAATATGATCCGGCCGCCGCCAAGAAGCTCATGACGGAGGCGGGCTTCTCGGCCGCCAAGCCCGTGAAGGTGAAGGTGCAGACCTCCGCCTCGGGTTCGGGCCAGATGCAGCCGATCCCGATGAACGAATATGTCCAGCAGGCGCTGAAGGAGTGCTTCTTCGACGTCGAGCTCGACGTGATCGAGTGGAACACGCTCTTCACCAACTGGCGCAAGGGCGCGAAGGACGAAAGCGCGCGCGGCGCTCACGCCATCAATGTGAGCTTCGCGTCGATGGATCCGTTCTTCGCCATGGTGCGCTTCACCTCGACGAAGACCTTCCCGCCCGTGTCGAACAATTGGGGCCATTTCGGCAATGCCGAATTCGATCGCCTGATCGAAACGGCCCGCACGACCTTCGACGGCGCGGAACGCGACAAGGCGCTGGCGGCTCTGCACAAGCGCATCGTCGAGGAAGCGCCCTTCGTCTGGATCGCGCATGACGTCGGCCCGCGCGCGATGAGCGCCAAGGTCAAGGGCGTGGTCCAGCCCAAGAGCTGGTTCATCGACATCGCCACGATGTCGATCGACTGAGCCGCGGATGCTCCTTTATGCGCTCAAGCGCCTGATCTATGTCCTGCCGGTGGCGGTGGGCGTCAGCATCGTCTGCTTCATGCTGGTGCACATCGCCCCCGGGGATCCCTTGATCTCGGTGCTGCCCCCCGACGCTTCGGCGGATCTGCGCGAGCAGATCCGCCGTGCCTATGGTTTCGACAAGCCGCTCCCGGTCCAGTACTTCATCTGGCTCGGCAACGTGATGCAGGGCGATTTCGGCACGTCGATCGCCACCGGCCGCGCAGTGGCCGAGGAGCTGGCGAAGGCCGTCGGCAATACGCTGATGCTGTCGGTGGTCGCCACGATCATCGGCTTCGTGCTCGGCTGTCTGTTCGGCTTCGTCGCGGGCTTCTTCCGCGACACGGCGGTCGACAAGATCGCCTCCTTCATCTCGGTGATCGGCGTGTCCGTGCCGCATTACTGGCTGGGCATGGTACTCGTGATCATCTTTTCGGTGCAGCTGAACTGGCTTCCGGCGACGGGCGCCGGGCCCGGCGGCTCCGGCGTCTGGGAATGGGACTGGGCGCATGTCCGGCATCTCATCCTCCCGGCCGTGACGATGAGCGTGATCCCGATGGGCATCGTCGCGCGGACCGTCCGCGCGCTCGTCGCCGACATTCTGAGCCAGGAATTCGTGCAGGGGCTGAAGGCCAAGGGCCTGTTCGACCGGGGCGTGCTGCGGCACGTCGTCAAGAACGCCGCGCCGACGGCGCTCGCGGTCATGGGCCTCCAGCTCGGCTATCTCCTCGGCGGTTCGATCCTCATCGAGACCGTGTTTTCATGGCCCGGAACGGGCTTCCTCCTCGGTCAGGCCATCTTTCAGCGGGACATTCCCCTGCTGCAGGGCGTGATCCTCGTGCTCGCGATGTTCTTCGTCTTCCTCAATCTCGCGGTCGACGTGATGCAGAGCGCGCTCGATCCGCGCGTCCAGCGGTCGTGACGCCATGAGCCTCTTTTCCCCGTCCGCCGCCGTGCCCGTCGTTCCCGCGGAGCGTTCGCCGGGCTATTGGTCGCTCGTGCTCAGGCGCCTTTCGCGCGACAAGGTCGCGATGATCGCCTTCGTGGTCATCCTCGCCCTCGTGCTGATGGCGATCTTCGCGCCCTATATCGCGCCCGCCGACCCCTACAAGTCGAGCATGCTGCGTCGGCTCCGGCCGATCGGGACGCCGGGCTATCCGCTGGGTGCGGACGAACTCGGCCGCGACATGCTTTCGCGTCTGATCCACGGCGCGCGGCTGTCGCTGATGATGGGCATCCTGCCCGTCTTCATCGCCTTCGGCATCGGCTCGGTCATCGGGGTCGCGGCGGGCTATATCGGCGGCCGGTTCAATGCGCTGACCATGCGCACGGTCGACGTGTTCTACGCCTTCCCCTCCGTGCTGCTCGCCATCGCGCTGTCGGGCGCGCTGGGGGCCGGCATCTTCAGCGGACTCTTGTCGCTCACCATCGTCTTCATCCCGCCGATCGCGCGCATCGCCGAAAGCGTGACCACGCAGGTGCGCAAGATCGACTATGTCGAGGCGGCCCGCGCCTCCGGGGCTTCGGGCTTCACGATCGTGCGGGTGCATGTGCTGGGCAACGTGCTCGGGCCGATCTTCGTCTATGCGACGAGCCTGATCTCGGTCTCGATGATCCTCGCCTCGGGCCTCTCCTTCCTCGGGCTCGGCGTGAAGCCGCCGGAGCCGGAATGGGGCCTGATGCTGAACACGCTGCGCAACGCGATCTATGTCCAGCCCTGGGTCGCCGCGCTGCCGGGCCTGATGATCTTCATCACCTCGATCGCCTTCAACCTGCTGTCCGACGGATTGCGCTCGGCCATGGACATCAAGGCATGACCGAAGCCCTCATGACGCATGAAACCGCAGGGGAAGCGCCCTCGGCCGACCGCCCCTTGCTGCAGGTCCGCGGGATCGTGAAGCATTTCCCGCTCAAGGGCGGGTTGTTCGGCCGGTCCACGGGCACGGTGCGCGCGGTCGACGGGATCAGCTTCGACGTGAGGAAGGGCGAGACGCTCGGCATCGTCGGCGAGTCCGGCTGCGGAAAATCCACCACGGCGCGTCTTCTCGTCGATCTCATCACGCCCGACGACGGCGAGATCGTCTTCGACGGCCGGAAGCTCGGGCGGGATCTGACGCTCACCGAATTGCGCCGCAACGTGCAGATGGTGTTCCAGGACTCCTATGCCTCGCTCAATCCGCGCCTGACGCTCGAGGACTCGATCGCCTTCGCGCCCGCCGTGCACGGCATGACGGACGCGGATGCGCGGCGGCTCGCGCGCGAACTGCTGTTCAAGGTCGGCCTGGAGCCCAAGCGCTTCGCGGGCCGTTATCCGCACGAGATTTCGGGCGGCCAGCGCCAGCGCGTGAACATCGCCCGCGCGCTCGCGCTGAGCCCCAAGGTCGTCATTCTGGACGAGGCGGTCTCGGCGCTCGACAAGTCGGTCGAGGCGCAGGTGCTGAACCTGCTCATGGACCTGAAGGCGGAGCTGGACCTCACCTATGTCTTCATCTCGCATGATCTGAACGTCGTGCGCTTCATGTCCGACCGGGTGATGGTCATGTATCTCGGCGAGGTCGCCGAGATCGGCCCCGTGGACGCCATCTATGCGAAGCCCGCGCATCCTTATTCCCGCGCGCTGCTCGCCTCCATGCCGTCGATGGATCCGGACAGCCGGACCGAAGCGGTGGTTCTGACGGGCGATCCGCCCAATCCCATCGATCCGCCGTCCGGTTGCCGTTTCCATACGCGCTGCGGCTTCGCCGAGGCCGTCTGCTCCCGCGAGAAGCCCCTGCTGCATGCGCGCGCGGCGCAGGGTCATTCCGCCGCCTGCCATGTCGGCGGCGTCGACACCGGCCACACGCTTTCGGAACTGCCCGCATGACCGAGAAGGACCATCCGCTCGTCCGGATCCGCGACCTCAAGGTCCGCTTCAAGGGCGCCCGCGACGTCTTCGCCGTCAACGGCGTGAGCTTCGATCTCCCGCCCGGGCGCGTTCTGGGCATTCTCGGGGAATCGGGCTCGGGCAAGAGCGTCACGCTCAAGACGCTGCTGCGCCTTCTGCCGGAAAAGCGCACCGATATCGGCGGCGTCGTCGAGGTGGAGGGACGCGACGTCCTCGCGCTCGAAGGCCGTGCGCTCGCCGATCACCGCGGCGGCGTGGTCTCGATGATCTTTCAGGATCCGATGCTCGCGCTCGACCCGGTCTACACGATCGGCGAGCAGATCGCCGAATCCGTGGAGCGTCATGAAGGGCTCGATCGGAAATCGGCGATGAAGCGGGCGCTCGACATGCTGGAGCGCGTCCGCATCCCGTCGCCGGAACGTCGCCTCAAGGCCTATCCGCACGAGATTTCCGGCGGCATGCGTCAGCGCGCCATGATCGCGCTCGCGCTCGCCTGCCGGCCGAAGCTGCTGCTCGCCGACGAGCCGACCACGGCGCTCGACGCCACCGTGCAGATGCAGATCCTGCTGCTGCTGCGCGAACTCCAGAAGGAGTTCGGCATGGGCGTGATCTTCGTCACCCACGACATCGGCGTGGCGGTCGAGGTCTGCGACGAGATCGCCGTGATGTATGCGGGCGAATTCGTCGAGACGGGCACGGTGCGCGACATCATCCGCAATCCGAAGCACCCCTATACCAAGGGTCTTCTCGCCGCGAATCTGCACGGCGCGGAGAAGGGCCACCGCCTCGACGCGATCCCGGGCGCGCCTCCGCCGCTCGACGTCGCCCCGACCTCCTGTTCCTTCGCGCCGCGTTGCGCCCACGCGACCGATCGCTGCCGCACGGCGAAGCCGCCCGCGGTCGCGCTCGGCCCCGGACGGCTCGTGCGCTGCGTCCTCGCCGAGGAGGGCGCGGCCGCGGCCTGAACCGAATCGTTGCCGTTCCCGATCTCCGGGCGCATGGTGCGGCGGGATTCGGGAGGCTCGAATGTCGCGTAACCTCATCGCCCTTCTCGTCGCTCTCGGCGCCTTCGCCGCATCCGCTCCCGTCGGGGCGGCGAGCTTCGACTGCGCCAAGGCCTCGCGCCCCCATGAAAGGCTGATCTGTTCGACGCCCGCCCTGTCCGCTGCGGACGATGAGCTGGCGGCGGCCTATCGGGCCGCGGTCGAACGTTCGCCCGAAGCGGCCCGCGCGCCGCTTCGGCAGGGCCAGCGCGAATGGATCCCCTATCTTCCGGCCCTCTGCTCCGACGACGGCAAGGGCCGCGTCTTCAAGGACAGGAAGGAAGCCGCGGGCTGCCTTCTGAACGGATATCGGGAACGGATCGCCCTGCTCGGCCGCATTCCCGAGACCGTCGGCCCCTTCGTCGTCGTTCCCGCGCAGCGATTCCGCATCCTCGACGCCGATCGGTCGGCGGCAGGCTTCCGTCCGGTGGCGGTCCACACGCTCGATCGCCCCTTCGTCACGGGGCCGGACGCCGCGGCCGCCGACTTTCTGAACGCGGAAGCCGCCGGGATCGCGGCGGGCGTTCCGACCGACGATCGCACGAGCGACAGCGGCCTGACGGTCGCCTTGAGCATGCCGCGCCCCGGACTCGCGACCTTGACGATCTCCTCGGAATTCTACGGGCACGGGGCCGCGCATCCGATCTCGGGCGCGTCCTTCCGCCATCTGCGGCTCGACGAGCGTCGGCCCCTCGTCTTCGCCGACGTCTTCGCTTCGCCCGCCGCGGTCGCCGTGCTGAAGACGCTCGTTCTCTCCGAGCTTCGGCGGCAGGCGGGCGACGAGCTGTTCGACGACATCGACGAGGCGGTGGAGAAGCGCGTCGCCGATCCGGAGGCCTGGACCTTCGAGCCCGAGGGGCTCTCGATCCTCTTCAACGTCTATGAGATCGCGCCCTATGCGGCCGGGCCGCAATCCGCCACGGTCCCATGGATCGCGATCGAGCCCGATCTGACCCCCTATGCCCGGGGGCTTCTCGCCAAGCCCTGACTCTCCTTCGAAAGGGTCGCTTTACGCCCGTCCGCGGCGATGCGATGGGAAAGGGGCGGGAGGGTCCGGTGCGCATCGCCCTGTTTTCCGACATCCATGCCAATCGCGAGGCCTTCGAGGCCTGTCTGGCCGACGCCGAGCACCGCGGCTTCGACAGGATCGGGCTGCTCGGCGACATCGTCGGCTACGGCGCGGATCCGTCCTGGGCCGTCGACGTCTGCGCGCGTCTCGTCGAGGACGGCGCCTTCGCGCTGCTCGGCAATCACGATCAGGCGGTCTTCGCCTCCGAAGAGGACATGAATTCGCGCGCCCGCGAGGCGATCCGCTGGACGCGGACGCGCCTCGATCACGCGCAGACCGAATGGCTCCGCTCCTTGCCCTTCCTCCTGCGGGAGGGCGAGATCCTGTTCGTGCATGCCAATGCCTGGGCGCCCGAAAGCTGGGGCTATGTGACGGGGTCCCGGGAGGCGGAGCGCAGCATGCGCCGCACCGATGCGCGGATCACCTTCTGCGGCCATACGCATGTCCCGGCCGTCCATCACATGGCCCCGGCGCGGCCCGCCGCGCCCTTCGTCCCGGTTCCGGACCGCGCGATTCCGTTCCTGACGTCGCGCTCATGGCTCGCCGTGATCGGGTCCGTAGGACAACCGAGGGACGGGATCGCGGCGGCGTGCTACGCCCTCTACGACACGGCGACGCGCGAATTGACCTATCGCCGCGTCGCCTATGACGTGGACGCCGCGGCCGAGAAGATCCTCAGGGCGGGGCTGCCGTCCTCGCTCGCCGACCGGCTCCATCGCGGAGGGTGAGGACATGCCGGACGGCCGCCTGATCCGCGGAACGGAAGTCGACGGGTTCCGCCTCGAAGAGGAGGTGCATCGGGGCGGCATGGCGTGCCTGTGGCGCGTGACGAAGCCGGGCGAGAAGCGGCCCATGCTGATGAAGGTGCCGTTTCTGGGCGGAGGGGACGACCCGTCGGCGATCGTCGGCTTCGAGATCGAGCACATGATCCTGCCGCGGCTCGGCGGCCCGCACGTGCCGCAATTCATCGCGGCGGGCGATTTCGCCGTTCTGCCTCATCTCGTCATCGAACGGATTCCCGGAAAGACGCTCGAAGCGCGGGTCAAGGACGCCCCCCTCGCGCCCGAACGCGTCGCCTCGCTCGGGGCCAGGATCGCGACGGCGCTCGCCGATCTTCACCGGCGTCACGTCATCCATTTCGATCTGAAGCCGGCCAACATCATGTTCCGCGAGGAGGGCCCCGCCGTCCTTCTCGACTACGGCCTCGCCCGGCACGACGAATTGCCCGATCTGCTCGCCGAAGAATCCGACATGCCGATCGGCACGCCCGCCTATATCGCCCCGGAACAGGTGCTGGGCATCCGGACCGACCCGCGCAGCGACATCTTCTCGCTCGGCTGCATTCTCTACGAATTGACGACGGGGCGGCTGCCCTTCGGCAATCCTCAGGGCCGGGCGGGCATGCGGCGCAGGCTCTATCAGGATCCGCCGCCGCCGCGCGCGATCGTCCCTCATTGTCCGCTCTGGCTGCAGGAAGTCATCCTGCGCTGCCTCGAGGTCGACGCCGACGCCCGCTTCCGGACCGCGGGCCTGCTCGCCCATGCGCTGCAGCATCCGGATCAGGTCGTGCTCACCGAACGCGCCGAGCGCAGCCGCGCTCCCGGCTTCGTGACCCATGTCAGGAATTGGTGGCGCGGCCACGACCGCAAGCCGGCCGTCGCGACGCGGGTGGCGGAACGGCTCGATCGGGCCCCCATCCTGATGGCCGCCGTCGACTTCTCGGCCGACGACGGAGCGCCGATCCTCGATGCCGTCAGGCGGCAGGTGAAGAGCCTGCTCGCGGGCGACCCGGCGGCGCGACTCGTCTGCGTCACGGTCCTCAAGACGTCGCTCGTGCGGATCGACGAGACGATCGACAAGTCCGGACAGAACATCTACCTCAAGCGCCTCGTGGCGCTGAAGGATTGGGCGCGACCGCTCGATCTCGGCGCCGAGGCGCTCAGCCTGCACGTGCTCGAAGCCGTCGATCCGGCCGAAGCCGTTCTCGAATTCGTGCGGCACAATCAGGTCGACCATCTGGTGATGGGCGCGCGCGGTCATTCGGCGATGCGTCGTTATCTCGGCAGCGTGTCGTCGCAGGTCGCGGCGCAGGCGCCCTGCACGGTCACGGTCGTGCGTCCGCGGGCCGGGACGTCCGCCGAAGCGGAAGACGAGACCGGTTCCGCCCTCGCCTCATGAGGCGGTCGGCGGTCCGGAGCGCGGCGGCAGGCCCGGATCATAGGGCGCATGGTCCCCGCGCACGGTCTCCACGATCCAGCCCCCGTCTTCGGCCGCGTCGAGATGCGAGGGGCCGATCGGCACCTTGCCGGCCCCGCCGGGCGCATCGAGCACGTAGACGGGCCGCGCGAGACCCGACACGCGCCGCCAGAGTTCGCGCATCAATGCGCGTCCGACGGCGGGATCCGTGCGGAAATGCGCCGTTCCCGGCGCGAGGTCGGGATGGTGGAGGTAATAGGGCTTGATCCGGTTCTCGACGAAGACGCGCATCAGCTCGGCGAGCGTCTCCGCGTCGTCGTTGACGCCCGCGAGGAGCACGCTCTGGCTCACGAGCGGGATGCCCGCATCGGCGAGCCGCGCGCAGGCCTCCCGCGCCGCGGCGGTGAATTCCCGCGGGTGGTCGGCGTGGATCGCGACCCATGTCGCGATGCCGTCGCGGCGCAGCGCCGCGGCGAGTTCGTCCGTGACGAGATCCGGCGCGACGACGGGCACGCGCGTATGCCAGCGGATCGTGCGCACATGCGGCAGGGCCGCGAAGGCTTCGGTGAGGCCCGCGATGCGGCGGGGCGAGAGCACGAAGGGATCGCCGCCCGTGACGATCACCTCGCGGATCTCGGGCCGCGCGGCGACGTAGGCCGTGATCCGCTCGAAATCCTCCGCCGAGAGCCCGTCGGATCGGCCCGGGCCGACCATTTCGCGCCGGAAGCAGAACCGGCAATAGACCGGGCAGGTATGCACGGCCTTCAGCAGGATCCGGTCGGGATAGCGATGCACGAGGCCGGGCATCGGGCTGTGACCCGCATCGTCGATCGGGTCGGCGCGTTCGGCGGGGTGCTCCCGGAGTTCGGCCGGATCGGGCAGGAATTGACGCGCGATCGGATCGGCCGGGTCGGTCGGGTCGATCAGAGCGGCCATGGCGGGCGTGATCGCCACGGCATAGCGCTCGGCCACGCGGTCGAGTTCCGGCGTCGCCTCGGGCGTGACGAGCCCCGCCGCGGCGAGTTCGGCGGGACGTCTCAGGGTATGGGCGACGGCCTTCATCTTTCGCGACGGGTTTCCGGCGGGCGGGACATCGGCGTCCATAGCACGTCTTCGATGCGCGGCGCGCCCGTCGCGAGCATGACCAGCCGATCGAAGCCGAGCGCGACGCCGGAGGCTTCGGGCATGATCGCCAAAGCGGCCATGAAATCCTCGTCGACGGGGTAGCGGACGCCGTAGATCGCCTGCATCGCGTCCATGTCCGCGTCGAAGCGGCGACGCTGCTCGACCGGGTCGGTCAATTCCCCGAAACCGTTGGCGAGTTCGACGCCGCAGGCATAGAGCTCGAAGCGCTCCGCCACGCGCGGGTCCGCGGGGGAGGGGCGCGCCAGCGCGGCTTCGTGGATCGGATATTCGTAGAGGAAGGTCGGTCGACCGAGCCCGAGAGCGGGTTCGACCCGCTCGACCAGAACGCGGCTGAAGACGTCGGACCAGACGTCGTCCTCCGCGACGCGGACGCCCGCGCGGCGCGCCGCCTCGGCCAGGAGATCCGTGTCCGGCACCCCGTCGGGCGTGGTGGCGAGAAGATCGATCGCGGCATGGCGCGCGAAGGCTTCCTGCACCGTCACCCGCTCCGGCTCCGCGAAAGGGTCGGCCGTGCGGTTCCTGAAGCGCAACGCCTTCGATCCGGCGGCCTCCGCGGCCTCCCGGAGAATGGCCGTGCAGTCGGCCATGAGGGCTTCATAGGGTTCGCCGACCCGGTACCATTCGAGCATCGTGAATTCGACCGCATGCAGCACGCCGCGCTCGCGGTCGCGGAACACGCGGGCGAAGTCGAAGATGCGCCGCTCGCCCGCCGCGAGCAGCTTCTTGCAGGCGAATTCGGGCGAGGTGTGCAGATGGCGGCGGAAGGACGTGCCGTCCGGCAGGCGCACTTCGGTGGAAAGCGCGTGCAGATGCGTCTCGTTGCCGGGCGAGACCTGAAGCTGTCCGGCCTCGACCTCCACGAAGTCGAGCGCCTCGAACCGGTTCCGGATGCGGCTGCGGATGCGGTTGCGGGCGAGAAGCAGCGGCCGCCGGTCGGCGTGACGCTCGGGATGCCAGAAGGGCGTTTCGTTCATCGGCCACTAGCCTCTCGGCCGGTTTTGTGGGACAAGCCCGCGCGCATTCCGCCGCAGCTCCCGCCGGGCGGGAATGTTGCATTCCGTTCCGAAAAGCCAAGGACGTCGTACGTGAAGGTCATCGCCAGCTCGCTCCGCAAGGGCAATATCGTCGACAAGGACGGCCATCTCTATGTGATCCTCACGGCGGAGAACATCCACCCCGGCAAGGGCACCCCGGTCACGCAGCTCGACATGCGCCGCATCAGCGACGGCGTGAAGGTCTCCGAGCGCTACCGGACGACCGAGCAGGTCGAGCGCGCCTTCGTGGAAGACCGCGACTACAACTATCTCTACGAGGACGCCGACGGCTTCAACTTCATGAACAATGAGACCTTCGAGCAGGTTTCGGTTCCGAAGGACATCCTCGGCGACCGTGCGCCCTTCCTGCAGGAAGGCATGAAATGCGTGCTCTCGATGCATGACGCCAATCCCGTCGCGATCGAGCTGCCCGCGCGCATCGTGCTCGAAATCACCGAGACCGAGCCGACCGTGAAGGGCCAGACGGCGTCGTCGTCCTACAAGCCCGCGATCCTGTCGAACGGCGTGCGCACCATGGTGCCCCCGCATATCGCGGCCGGAACCCGCGTGGTCATCATGACGGAAGACGCCTCCTACGTGGAACGCGCGAAGGACTGATCCTTCGTCCCGCCTCGATCGAACGGCCGGGATGTCCCGGCCGTTTTTCTTTCCGGCGTCTCCGCCTTGTCGCGGCCGGGGCCGCGCCTCTAATCTTCCTCCGTCCGCAGTGAAGGAGTCCGCCGCATGCGCGCCGTGTTGATCCTCGTCGTCAACGTCCTCGAGATCTACATCTGGCTCGTGATCCTGTCGGCGGTGATGAGCTGGCTGCTCGCCTTCAACGTCGTGAACATGCGCAACGACTTCGTGCGTTCGGTCGCCCGGACGCTGGACGCGCTCACGGAGCCCGTTCTCATGCGGATCCGCCGCTACATGCCGAATCTCGGCGGCGTCGATCTCTCGCCGATCGTGCTGATCCTGCTGATCCAGCTCGTCATCCACTGGATCCAGGATTACGGCATCCCGAACGCCTTCTGACGCGAGCGCCTCCGAACGGACCGAGACCATGACCGCCACGATCATCGACGGAAGCGCCGTCGCGGAAGCGCTCCGCAACCGCGTCGGCGAAGCCGCCGCGAGGCTGCAGGCGGCCTACGGCAAGTCTCCCGGCCTTGCGGTGGTGCTGGTGGGCGAAGATCCGGCGAGCCGGGTCTATGTCCGCTCCAAGGTGAAGATGACGACCGCCGCGGGCCTGCGCTCGATCGAGCACGTCCTCCCCGCCGACACGTCCGAGGCCGCGTTGCTGGCGCTCGTCGCCGCGCTCAACGCCGATCCCGAGATCGACGGCATTCTCGTGCAGCTGCCGCTGCCCGCGCAGATCGATGCCGACGAGGTGATCGCGGCGATCGACCCGGCGAAGGACGTCGACGGCTTCCATCCGGTCAATGCGGGCAAGCTCGCGACGGGCACGGGCGGGCTCGTGCCCTGCACGCCGCTCGGCTGCCTGAAGCTGCTGAAGACCGTGCGCGAAGACCTCGCCGGGCTCGACGCGGTGGTGGTCGGCCGCTCGAACATCGTCGGCAAGCCGATGGCCGCGCTGCTGCTCGCCGAGAGCTGCACGGTGACGATCGCGCATTCGCGGACCAAGGACGTCGAGGCGCTCTGCCGCCGCGCCGACATTCTCGTGGCCGCGGTCGGCCGCCCCGAAATGGTGCGCAAGGATTGGATCAAGCCCGGCGCGATCGTGATCGACGTGGGCATCAACCGCGTCGACGACCCCGACAAGGGCCCCGGCAAGACCCGCCTCGTCGGCGACGTCGCCTTCGCGGAGGTCTCCGAGGTCGCGGGCTTCATCACGCCGGTGCCCGGCGGCGTCGGCCCGATGACCATCGCCTGCCTGCTAGCCAACACGGTGACCGCCGCCTGCGCGCGGCGGGGATGGGCCGCGCCGGCGCTTTGAGCGCGCGGCGGGAAGGCGCCGGCCGGCATGGGACCGGACGGGTTCGGGAAGAGGGAGAAGGGCGAGCCCTTCCGGGCGGGACGCCTCCTTCCGAGGACCGGATCGGGACCCGAAATCGGATGAATTGCGGCGGGTCCGCCGTCTTCGTAAGCGCTTTACAAGCCGCCGACGCGGACCGACATTCCGTGTCGAAGAGAGCATTTCCGCCCGGGCGGGGCCGTGCGTTCCCCTCCCGCAGAACCGCCCGAAGGCATTCCATGACCGAAGGTCTCGTCCGCTACGACGTCCGCGACGGCGTCGCGATCCTCACGATCGCTCAGGCCGCGAAGCTGAACGCGATGAGCTTCGGCATGTGGGAGGTCCTGCCCGAACTCGTCCGCCGCGCGGAGACGGACCCCTCGGTCCGCGTGATCGTTCTGCGCGGGGAGGGCGAGAAGGCCTTCTGCGCGGGCGCCGACATTTCGCAGTTCGGCGAGAAGCGCTCGGAGGCCGAAGCCATCGCGGAATACGACACGGTGGTCGAGCGTGGCAACGCCGCGCTGCGCGGCGCGGAGAAGCCGACCGTCGCCCTCGTCCGCGGCATCTGTTTCGGCGGCGGTCTCGGCCTCGCGATCGCCTGCGATCTCCGCTTCGCCTCCTCCGATTCGCGGTTCCGGATTCCCGCGGCCCGGCTCGGCCTCGGTTACGGCTTCTCGAACGTGAAGATGCTCGTGTCCCGCCTCGGCCGGGACGTCACGGCCGATCTTCTGCTGAGCGCCCGGATCGTGGACGCCGGCGAAGCCGTCGCGCTGGGGATCGTGAACGCGGTCCGGAATCCGAGCGATTTCGAGGAGGAGGCCGCGCGCTACGTCGAGCGCATCGCCCACAATGCGCCGTTGACGCTGAAGGCCGTGAAGCGTGCGCTCGTCGAATTGGAGACGGCGGCGCCCGACGCCGCGGCCGTCGATGCGCAGGTCGCGGCCTGTTATGCGAGCCGGGACTATCACGAGGGCAGGGCCGCCTTCCGCGACAAGCGCGAACCGCTGTTCACGGGCGAGTAGGACGATTTCCGCGGGGAAGCCCGGGAACTGCGCCGAAGGGGGAGTTCCGGGCCGGGACGGCGCATGCTATTGCGCGCGCGGTTTTCCCGCGTCCCTGCGTCCTCGAGGCCCTTCCGATGCCGAATGAACCCCGTCGCGTCACCCGCGCCCTGCTTTCGGTTTCCGACAAGACGGGCCTGATCCCCTTCGCGACCCGGCTGCACGAGATGGGCGTCGCGCTCGTCTCGACGGGCGGCACGCGGCAGGCGCTGGCGGATGCGGGCCTCCCGGTCGCCGACGTCTCGGACGTCACGGGCTTCCCCGAAATGATGGACGGCCGGGTGAAGACGCTGCATCCCGCGGTGCATGGCGGGCTGCTCGCGATCCGCTCGAACCCGGTCCATCAGGCCGCGATGCTGGCGCACGGCATCGGGCCGATCGATCTTCTCGTGGTCAATCTCTACCCGTTCGAGGCGACGGTCGCGGCGGGCAAGCCCTATGACGACTGCATCGAGAACATCGACATCGGCGGCCCGGCCATGATCCGCGCGGCGGCGAAGAACCATCACGACGTGGCGGTGGTCGTCGACGTCGCCGACTACGACGCCGTGCTCGCCGACATGACGGAACAGGACGGCGCGACCACGCTGGCGCTGCGCCGGACGCTCGCCGCCAAGGCCTATGCCCGCACGGGCTCCTATGACGCGGCGATCTCGAACTGGTTCGCCACGCAGCTCGGCGAAACGACGCCGACCTTCCGCGCGCTCGGCGGCATGCTCGTCGAGCCCATGCGCTACGGCGAGAACCCGCATCAATGGGCGGGCTTCTACCGCACGGCGGAGAAGCGCCCGGGCGTGTCTACCGCACGGCAGGTGCAGGGCAAGCAGCTGAGCTACAACAACATCAACGACACGGACGCCGCCTTCGAGGCGGTGGCCGAATTCGATCCGGCCCGCACCGCGGGCGTCGTGATCGTGAAGCACGCCAATCCCTGCGGCGTCGCCGAGGGCGCGTCCCTGCGCGAAGCCTATGAGAAGGCGCTGCGCTGCGACCCGGTCTCAGCCTTCGGCGGCATCGTGGCGTTGAACCGGAGGCTCGACGTCGACGCCGCCAAGGCCATCGTCGAGATCTTCACGGAAGTGATCATCGCGCCCGACGCGGACGAAGAGGCGATCGCGGTCGTCGCGGCGAAGAAGAATCTGCGTCTTCTGCTGACGGGCGGCCTGCCCGACCCGCGACAGGCGGGCCTGACGCTGCGCACGGTCGCGGGCGGCTTCCTCGCCCAGTCGCGCGACAATGCGGTGGTCGACGACATGGAGCTGAAGGTCGTGACGAAGCGCGCGCCTTCGGCGCAGGAACTCGCCGATCTCCGCTTCGCCTTCCGCGTGGCCAAGCACGTGAAGTCGAACGCCATCGTCTATGCCAAGGGCGGCGCGACGGTCGGCATCGGCGCGGGCCAGATGAGCCGGGTCGATTCCTCGCGCATCGCGGCCTGGAAGGCGGCGGAAGCCGCGAAGGCGGCGGGCCTCGCCGAGACGCTCGCCAAGGGCTCGGTGGTGGCGTCCGACGCCTTCTTCCCCTTCGCCGACGGGTTGCTGGCGGCGGCGGAAGCGGGCGCGACGGCGGTGATCCAGCCGGGGGGTTCCATGCGCGACGACGAGGTCGTCAAGGCGGCCGACGAGGCGGGCCTCGCGATGGTGTTCACCGGGCGCCGGCATTTCCGCCACTGAGGGCGACGCCGCGGTCGAGGGCGGAGCCGGGCTCCGCCTCTTGTGCGCGGCGCCGGTTCGGGGCAAGGCTCCCGCGACAAGATCCGGAAACGTCGATGTCCCTGCCCCGCGCGATCCTCTTCAACGCCGTCTTCTACCTGACGCTGTTCTTCTACATGCTGTTCGGGCTGCCGTTCCTGATCGCGCCCCGGCCGGCGCTCAGGGCCTTCGTGCGGACCTGGGGACGGCTGTTCATTCTGATCTGCCGCGTCTTCGGCGGCTTGAAGCTCGAACTGCGCGGGCAGGAGAATCTGCCGCCGGGCCCGGTGATCATCGCCTCGAAGCATCAGTCGGCCTGGGAGACGCTGGCCTATCTCGGCCTGTTCCCCGACGCCTGCTTCGTGCTGAAGAAGGAGCTGAGCCACATCCCCTTCTTCGGCTGGTTCATCCTGCGGATGAACCATATCCCGCTCGACCGGGAGCGCGGCCCTTCGGTCGTCACCAAGCTCGTCGCCGACGTGAAGCGCGAACTCCGGCGGGCCGAAGGGCGGCAGGTGATCTTCTTCCCGGAAGGCACGCGCCGCGCGCCGGGCGCACCGCCCGACTACCGCGTCGGGGTCGCTCTCGCCTATGTCGGGGCCAAGGCGACCGTCGTTCCGGTCGCGATCAATGCGGGCCTGTTCTGGCCGCGTCGGTCCCTGCGGCTGAAGCCCGGCACCATCGTCGTGGAATTCCTCGAGCCGATCCCGCCGGGCATGAAGCGCGACGCCTTCTTCCAGCTTCTGCAGGAGCGGATCGAGACGGCCTCCGACCGCCTCTACGAGGAAGGCCTGCGGGAATTGGGCGAACCCGTCCCGCCCCGCGCCGCCCGCCCGGCGTCCGGCGCCGAAGGCGTCGCCTGAGCCCCGCTCCCCCCGTCGTCGTCCGTCGCTTCGGAAAGACGCGGGCGTGACGGAGCATGCCGCTTGCGCGCCGCATTGCCGCCCGGGGGCGGGCCGCTCTATCCTGTGCGCCGCATGACCGCCGACGCTTCCGCGCTTCCGACCGACCGCCGCATCCTCGCCGTGGCCGAAGACCATGTGCGGCGCTTCGGGATGGAGCGGACGACCGTGACCTCCGTCGCCAAGGGGGCCGGCATGACCCATGCGAACGTCTATCGCTATTTCCCCTCCAAGACCGCGTTGAACGACGCGGTGACCGCGCTTTGGCTGCGCGAACTCGAAGCGCTGGCGACGGGCATCGCCGACGCGCCCGATCCGGCGGGCGACAAGCTGGAAAGGCTTCTCCTCGCCGTCATGCGCGCGCATCGGGAACGCATCGAGGTCGATCCCAATCTCTACGATCTCGCGGTGGACGCCTTCACGGAGAACCGGCCGGTCGCCCGGAACCATCGCGCCCGGCTGCGCGACCTGATCGAACGCATCGTGGAGGAAGGGGTCTCGACGGACGTCTTTCCGCTCGCGGTCCGCGACCGCGCCATCGGACTCGTGTTCGATCTCGCCTATCGGTTCGTCAACCCGCATGCGATCCGACTCGATCGCTCGATCCCTCCGCGCGTGATCGAAACGCGCCATGCGGCGGCGGCGCAGGCGTTGGTCCGGGCCTTGAGGACGGCCGTCTGATCCGGGGTCACGGGATCGAAAAAGACGTTACAAAAAACGAATAATGTCATTCGTCATGCTTTTAGGCAGGTTCCCGACGGCGCGGGCGATCTTCGTTGAGAAGGCGTCAAGCTTCTGAAAAAAAAGATGTTTCCGTTCATGGGCGAGGCCGGAAGCGCGGTCTTTCGCGGCTGCTTCTAAGCCATGTTGCCGACTTGAAGGGCCGTGCGTCCGAGGCTAAGCCCGCATGGGTCCGCAAAGGGCGGGCACAACGCTTTTCGACTTCGGTCCGCTTCTCGAAGGATACATCCATGGCGCGCAAGAAGATCGCTCTGATCGGTTCCGGTCAGATCGGCGGCACCCTCGCCCATCTCGTCGGCCTCAAGGAATTGGGCGACGTCGTCCTGTTCGACATCGCCGAGGGCGTGCCGCAGGGCAAAGGCCTCGACATCGCCGAATCCTCGCCGGTCGACGGTTTCGACGCCGCCTACAAGGGCGCGAATTCCTATGAGGAGATCAAGGGCGCGGACGTGATCATCGTCACCGCCGGCGTGCCGCGGAAGCCCGGCATGAGCCGCGACGATCTTCTCGGCATCAATCTCAAGGTCATGGATCAGGTCGGTCAGGGCATCAGGCAATATGCCCCGGACGCCTTCGTGATCTGCATCACCAACCCGCTCGACGCGATGGTCTGGGCGCTGCAGAAGGCCTCGGGCCTGCCGAAGCACAAGGTCGTCGGCATGGCGGGCGTGCTCGACTCGGCCCGCTTCCGCTACTTCCTCTCCGAAGAGCTCGGCGTCTCGGTGAAGGACGTCCATGCGATGACGCTGGGCGGCCACGGCGACGACATGGTCCCGCTGGTCCGCTACGCCACGGTCGGCGGCGTGCCGCTGCCGGAGCTCGTGAAGATGGGCTGGCTGAAGCAGGATCGTCTCGACGCCATCGTCGAGCGCACCCGCAAGGGCGGCGGCGAGATCGTCGCGCTGCTCAAGACCGGCTCCGCCTTCTACGCTCCGGCCGCCTCGGCGATCGCCATGGCCGAGAGCTATCTGAAGGATCAGAAGCGCGTCCTGCCCTGCGCCGCCTATCTCGACGGCCAGTACGGCGTGAAGGACATGTATGTCGGCGTGCCGGTGCTCATCGGTGCGAACGGCGTCGAGAAGATCGTCGAAGTCCCCTTCGACGCCGCCGAGAAGGAGATGTTCTCCAAGTCGGTCGCGGCGGTGCAGGGCCTCGTCGACGCCTGCAAGCAGATCAATCCGGCCTTCGCGTAACGGGGAAGTCGGTCGGTCTCCTCCGGGGGGGCGAGCGGGGCTTCGGCCCCGGTCGCCGGACGGAGACCGGCCGCCGCCTCGGCGTAGGCTCCTTTCCATTCGGGGAAGAATTTCGATGAACATCCATGAATATCAGGCCAAGGCCGTTCTGAAGGAGTTCGGGGTTCCCGTCTCCGCGGGCGTGCCGATCTTCAACGCCTCGGAGGCCGAAGCGGCCGCAAGGCAGCTGCCGGGTCCGCTCTGGGTCGTGAAGTCCCAGATCCATGCCGGCGGCCGCGGCAAGGGCAAGTTCAAGGAAGCCGCCGCGGGCGAGAAGGGCGGCGTCCGCCTCGCCAAGTCGATCGACGAGGTGAAGCGCTTCGCCGGCGAGATGCTCGGCAACACGCTCGTCACGATCCAGACGGGTCCGGCCGGCAAACAGGTCAACCGCCTCTACATCGAGGACGGCTCGGACATCGAGAAGGAGTTCTACCTCTCGATGCTGGTCGACCGCGTGACGTCGCGGATCGCCTTCGTCGTCTCGACGGAAGGCGGCATGGACATCGAAGAGGTCGCCCATCACACCCCCGAGAAGATCGTCACCTTCTCGGTCGACCCGGCCACCGGCGTGATGCCGCATCACGGCCGCGCGGTCGCCAAGGCGCTGGGGCTCTCGGGCGATCTCGCCAAGCAGGCCGAAAAGGTCACCGCCCAGTTCTATGCGGCCTTCGTCGCCAAGGACATGGCGATGCTCGAGGTCAACCCGCTGATCGTCACCAAGGACGGCAAGATCAAGGCGCTCGACGCCAAGATCTCCTTCGACTCGAACTCGCTCTATCGTCACCCCGACATCTTCGCGCTGCGCGACGAGACGGAAGAGGACGAGAAGGAGATCGAGGCGTCGAAATACGACCTCTCCTACATCGCGCTCGACGGCACGATCGGCTGCATGGTCAACGGCGCCGGCCTCGCCATGGC
>JAIXTT010000032.1 GCA_027483795.1 Hyphomicrobiales bacterium | reverse complement strand
CGGACCACAGCAAGGAAATCTCCGCCTCGATCAGCTCCACCGGATCCGCCGACAGCGCATTGTGTCCCCACTGCACCACCGGCACCTCGTCGGGCCAAGCCTCGCCCCGCCCGACCACGGCGCAATAATCCTCCCGCGACACCGGGTTCATGCAGACCCATGTCCACACCGAACAAGGATCCACCGAAATCCCGTCCCGCACGGCCCGCAGCGATCCGTCCACGTCGACGAAGATCTCCACCGCCGCCGCACGCCGCTCCCGCGTCCCGCGCGTCCGATACCAACCGGGCTGTGGATCATTCTCGTGAACGGGACCGAACTTGCCAGAAAGGGCGTTGTGCCAGTAGGTGAGGGAGTCTCTCATCGAACTTTTCCATGTGCGGTAAAAAGCGGCATATGAGGTAAAAAACCTTATATATGTGTCCCTGTCAAGTGATCACGGCATCTCAAATTCGCGCTGCACGCGCTCTGCTTGATTGGACGGCTCGAGATTTGGCCGTGAAGTCAGCTGTGAGCCTCGCCACGATCCAGCGGCTTGAACGCCAGACGGGTATTCCGGCTAGCCATGGAAGAACTCTGGCTGATCTGAAGCGAGCCTTCGAAGAAGCCGGCATCGAGTTCATCGGCACGCCCGAGCAACCCGGCGTCGTGCTGAAGCGGCAATGAGGATATTCTCGGAGGTGCCGCCGGCGTTGACCTCCTCGGTGGGCCTGAGCTTGGGTTCTTTTTCGCCCGTCGTGTAAATTTGAGCGTTTTGAGATCTGCTGTTTTCGGAGGTGGTCGCTGCCGACGCCTCGTCATGGACGCAATGGACGAGGCGGTGAGTCTCGTCGATGCATCGAGGCCGGATGCCCGGGATGTCGCCTTTCACGGATCTCGTAATGAGCGACCTTTCATCATCTCTTGAATGCGAGGATGGATTTCCGCCAGATCTCCATGTCCGCGATCCGATATTGCCCGTCCGCCTCTGCAAGCATCCTCTTTGCCACCAGCCGCAGGAGCTTTCTCCTCACCGTTTCTCTCGGCCTTCCGACGTTCTTCGTGATCTCGGACAAGGAGACGCTCTTGATGACCGTCATGTCAGGACGGTCGCTTTCGACCGAAAGCGACCCGACAGCCAGATACACGACCGCCAGGTCGTAATCGTCACCCGTAGCCTCGACCAGTGGCCTCATCCCGCCGACGATATGAAGGATGCTTTCGAAAGGCCTGTCCGTAACAACGCCCTCCTCGGCAAGGACTCCCGGCTTCCAAGGCTCGTCGTTCAATGAATTCATCATTTGGATGACTTCAAGATCGTTTCCCATGGGCGACGTTACTGTAAAAATCATGTAAAAAGAATAACGATCGAGGCTCCGTCGGCTCTGTTCTCGTGACCATCCGTAGATCGATGGTCAGACCTTCGAACCGTGAAGGAGCCGTCCTCGCGCTTTTTCCGGCCCAGTGGTCAGCTCCCCTGCCGACTCCTCGAAGGCATCCGCCTCTCCGAGCGGTATTCATGCACCTCCTTGGCGAACGCGATGCGTCGGATAAAGGCCCGTATGAAGTCGAGTTCGATGATCAGTCCCTGCAATCGCCTTTTTGATGCTTCCACCATCGTCGAGCGGGGGTATTTTTCAAGGAAGGCCCTTTCATGGGCTATGCCCTTGAGCAGTTCGGCTTCTGTTTCCTTGAGTGAGAGGATCTGTTTTTCCGCCGTCACGGAGAAATCCTCGTCGGTCGCCGGCGATGCGCCTTTGCTTTCCTTGGCGTCCCCCTGTCGTCCTCTCGAACCGGCCTGACCTCCGTTCCTGTTCGAAGGAAGGAGGCCGTGTTCGAGGACGAATTTGAGGGCCTTGAAGTCTCCATTCTCGGCGGCCTCCATCATTTTCCTCACGAGAAGCTCCATCCTGGACACTTCCTCATAAGCACCGTCTTCCCTTTCGACGCGAACGAGGACCTTCCCCTCCCTCGCGATGAGAACGGCCAGTTCGTTTCCGTCTTTTCCCGGTTCCTTCCCCGCCCCCGCCCTCGCGTTCCTGCTTCCCTTCGGACGGCCGCGCGGATTTCCTGAAAATCCCTTCACGAAGCGGGAATGCACGGGAGGTCGTCCATATCCCGTCGTCGCGTCGGATGCAGGGCTCTGCGCGTGCCTTTTCTTCCGCTCGGTCGTTTCCGCGGAAGACCCGGAGGTTTCGCAGCCGCCGCTTCCGCGACGCCGTTCCGCAAGCGTATTTTCTTGCTTTCGACCGGTGGGACGTTCGTCATCTCGCATAGGCTCGACCTTCCGACATGAAGCTCCACGTCGAACGTCAATGATCGACGCAGGCACACCTGTTCGTGAGATCGTCCTACCCGCACCGGGGGGCCGACGAAGCGGCTTTCGGCTCGGATCCTTTTACCAGGACCCACATCCCACAACGGGGGGACACCGATCGCGATTGGCAAGATTCTACCGACAAGCCACTGCAACTTCAACTGCAACTTCTACTGCGACCGCGACCGCCGCCGCGAACGCAGCTGTACTGTGACCGTCTCCGTCTCTGTCTCCGTCTCCGTCTCCGTCTCTGTCTCGTTCTTATGATGGTCGCAAATTCGTCCGTTTCTCGGCGGCCGATCTGCCCATCATGACGTTTCAAGGGTTCACCTTCGTTTCGATCGAGCGTTTTCGGAAACGCCCGTATCCTCTTGAGCCGGCCCGGCGGGCTGCGATCTCCGCTTCTCGACGAACATGAAAGCCGTTTCACCGCGCCTTTCATCTTGTCGTCGTGAGGAGCCTCCCGATTTTCTCGCAGACGGGCCGCTTGTCTCATCCGTCGAACCACGCCATCTTCCGATCGCACGGGTTCCCGTCACCGTTCTCGCAGGTTCAGCGTTCGGGGGCGGTCGGGTTCCCGCGCACCGACAGCCCGACTTGCCGAAATCGGCAATAAAAAAGACGAAATTTCCCTGTTGTTCCTGTTCTTCCTCCTCGAAATCCCTGATCTTTCGAAGATGAGCCCCTGCTGTCGCGAGACAGCCTCCCTGATCTGCGTAAATTGACGTCTGTTACGCTTTTTCCTTGGCGATCCGGCGTGATTTCGTCGCCAAAATCCGCACGAAGGAGAGGGATCCGCTTCCCCGCCTTGAACCAGCGGACCACTCCGGAGATCACGGGCGTACTCGAGCGGATTTCGGTCGACGTCGCGCAGGAGACGACGCCCGGCGCGCCGCCTCACGCCTTCTACACGGGCCGGGTGAGGCTGCCCGCGAGCGAGGCCGCCAAGATCGATGTGCATCGGCTTCGGCCGGGCATGCCCGCCGAAGTCTATATGCAGGCCGAAACGCGCAGCGCGCTGTCGTACATGATCCGCCCGATCGCCGACAATTTCGAGCGCGCCATGCGCGAGCGCTGAACGAGCCCCGCGCTCAACCCCGCGCCTTTTCGAGCGGCGGCGCATAGGCGCCGCTCTTCGAGGTGCGGAGCCCGAGCGCGGCGAGCCCTTCCGCGAGCTTCACCGCCGCCGAGACGCCGTCGACGACCACGACGCCATGGCGCGCCGTGAGGTCTGCGGCGAGATCCGCCATGCCGGCGCAGCCCAGAACGATCGCTTCGGCCCGGTCCTCGATCTTCGCCCGCTCGATCTCCTCCGAGATCCGGGCGCGCGCGTCCGAATGCGGGTCTTCGAGCGCCAGCACCGGGACTTCCGCCGCCCGCACTCGGGCGCAACGGGCGATGAGCCCGTATTTCATGAGATTGGTCTCGATCGCGGCGATCGAGCGCGACAGCGTCGTCACCACGGAGAAGCGGTGGGCGAGAAGGCTCGCCATGTGGAAGGCGGCTTCGCCGATCCCGATCACGGGCGCGGTCGCGAGGCTGCGGGCGGCCTCGAGCCCCGTGTCGTCGAAACAGGCGATCACATGGCCGTCGACGCCGGCGGCTTCGCCCTTCGCGATCTCTTCGAGAAGACCCGGAACCGAAAAGGCCTCGTCGTAATAGCCCTCGATCGAAGCCGGGCCGCGCAGGGGGTTGACCGCCGTGATCACGGTCCCCGGCGAGGCGACGGCGCGCGCCGCCGCTCCGATCTTCGCCGTCATCGAGGCCGTGGTGTTGGGATTGATCACGAGAATGCGCATCGCGGGCTCCGTTCCGTCCGCTCGAAGCAGGATCACGGCGGGTCGGGGGCGGTCAAGCGTGAAGCGAGGATCGGAACCGACGCAAGGGCCGGGCGTTGCCGCATGAGCCGAATGAGGAGGAATTCCCATGGATAAGGATCGGATCAGGGGCATGGCCCTGAAGGTCAAGGGACGCCTCAAGGAAGTCGCCGGAATCGTGACGGGCGATCGCAAGACGAAGACCGAAGGACAGGTCGAAAAGACGGAAGGAGAAGCCCGTAACGCCCTGGGCGTCGCCAAGGACAAGGTGCGGGAGCTCCGCGACGAATGATGCTTCGTGATCGAGGCTCGGGCCCTGCGTGGCCCTTGTCCTCGCCCCGGCCCTGCAAAAAGGCGGTGGCTCGAGGCTCCTTCTGGCCCTAGTCTCGCGGCCGGAAGGGGTCGTCATGCCCGAAAGCCGCAGCGAAAGCGCCTATTCCTGGATCCGCCTCGCGGCCTCCGTGCTGTTGGGGACCATCGGCGGGGCGGGCATGTGGTCCGTCGTCGTCGTACTGCCGACCGTACAGGCGGAGTTCGGTACGGCGCGCGCCGGCGCTTCCCTGCCCTACACGCTCACCATGATCGGCTTCGCCGTCGGCGGCGTGTTGATGGGCCGCTTCGCCGACCGAAAGGGGATCATTCCGCCGGTCCTGTTCGGGATCGGGGCGCTGTCGCTGGGCTATGTGCTCGCGGGCTTCTCCAACTCGATCCTCGAATTCGCCATCGTCCACGGGATCTTCATCGGGCTTCTCGGGAGTTCCGCGACCTTCGGGCCGCTCCTCGCGGACATCTCCTATTGGTTCGACCGCCGTCGAGGGATCGCGCTCGCGATCTGCGCCTCGGGCAACTATCTCGGCGGCGCGCTCTGGCCGAAGGTGATCCAGCACTTCATCGATACGGCGGGATGGCGAGCGACGCATATCGGCATCGGCCTCTTCTGCCTCGTCGCGATGCCGCCTCTGGTGCTGCTGCTCCGAAGGCCGCGCCCCGAACGAGCGGACGAGAATGCGTCGCCCGGCGGCGCCGGGCCGGGGCTGACCTCGCTGGGGCTCCCCTCCGCCACGCTGCAGAAGGTGCTCGTCGTCGCGGGCGTCGCCTGCTGCGTGGCCATGGCGATGCCGCAGGTGCACATCGTCGCCTATTGCGGGGATCTCGGCTACGGCGTCGCGCGCGGCGCGGAAATGCTGTCGCTGATGCTCGCCTTCGGCATCGTGAGCCGCCTCGTTTCCGGCATGATTTCCGATCGGATCGGGGGGCTCGCCACGCTGCTGCTCGGATCCCTGTTGCAGGGCACGGCGCTCGTTCTCTACCTCTTTTTCGACGGCATGACCTCGCTTTACGTGATCTCCGCCCTGTTCGGCCTTTTCCAGGGCGGGATCGTACCGAGCTACGCGCTCATCGTGCGCGAATACTTCCCGGCCTCCGAGGCCGGAACGCGGGTCGGCGTCGTCCTGATGGCGACCCTTTTCGGAATGGCGCTCGGCGGCTGGATGTCCGGCGCGATCTTCGACCTCACGGGCTCCTATGCGGCCGCATTCCTCAACGGCTCGGTGTGGAACCTCGTGCATGCCATGATCGCGGCCTGGCTTCTGATGCGCGCGGGCGGGCTCGCGGCCGTGCTGCGCCGCCGGGCCGCGACGCGCCCGGCTTAGCGGCCTCCGCCGAATCATCTCCGTAAGCATGAGAATCGGTCCTTCGGGTCGAACGCCCTCCCTCTTTCGGAGGTGCGGACCCTTCCGGCGTCAGGCCCGTGCAGCTTACGTTCCGATGCGAAGTTGACGTAACGGAATATTTATGGCGCAAAAACGGCGACGTTCGAAGTGATTCGGTGCAAACCGGGGGTGGAAAGGCGTGTCTTCGGAGCTTCTCCCCCCTCCGCTTGTCCGAATGCTACTTTATCCGAATGAAGTCGAAACGATATCGAATGACAGAAAACACTGGTGAAGACTTTTTTATATTTTCGATGGAATGAAACATGTTCGAAAAACGACATGAGTAAGTGAAGGAATTTTCAAAAACGTGTGCTGGTAAAAACGCTCCCCCAAGGGTTGAAATTACAAAAATATACAATTACGCTACGTAACATAAGTTCGGCTCTGCGGCCGGGCGGTCCGTCTCTTATCCGGGTTTCGGGTGTTTCGCGCTCGACGTTGCGGATGCGGAGCGGGCGTCGGATCCGCACGCCTTTTGCCGGTCGACACCCGTCGACTCTCGGATGAATTTGGGGGATCAAGAACATGTCTTCAGCCGTGCGCCGTGCGTTTCAGCCCGAAGTGATCGACCGTGGCGGCAACTCCGCCCTTCAGGACGGCGAGGATCGAGGGCCCGCCAAGGTTCAGGGGCGCGACGTCGTCGTACTCGTCGATCGTCGCAGCCTGATCCGCGAATGTCTTGCGGAATGCCTGCGGACCGCGGGCGGCGAGCTCGGGGTGGAGACTTTTTCGAGCGTTCAGGAATGGCGGACGTCGGGCTGCTACGAGCCCAGGCGCTCCGTCGTCATCCTGTGCGTGAAGGGGCGCAAGGAGACCGATGCCGAGATCGACCGCGGCATCGCCGAGATCTCCCGCAACGATGCGGGTGCTCCCGTGGTGCTGATGTCCGACGTCGACGAGCTCGAATGCGTCGTCCGCGCGCTCGATGCCGGCGTGCGCGGCTACATCCCGACCGACGTCAATCTCGAAGTGGTCGTCGGAGCCATGCATCTGATCCGTGCCGGCGGGGTCTATGTGCCGGCCGGAGCCTTGAAGACGATGCAGAAGTCGAACGGCGCCCCGACCCCCGGCAACGGCATGTTCACGTCCCGTCAGGCCGCCGTCGTCGAGGCGTTGCGGCAGGGCAAGGCGAACAAGATCATCGCCTACGAACTGAACATGTGCGAGAGCACCGTGAAGGTGCATGTCCGCAACATCATGAAGAAGCTCAACGCGAAGAACCGGACGCAGGTCGCCTATCTGACCAGCGGCCTGTTCCCTGATCGCGGCGCCGACTGAACGCGACCTCCCCCGCCGTTCGTCGTGTCGTGGAGGAGGATGTCGCGTGATCGTTTCCCAGCCCCGCCGCGAGGCGGATCAGGGCCGCATGCTGCGCGACGCGCTGGGCGTGCTGCGCCGCCGCCGCAATCGGGTGATCGTCTGCACCCTCGGGGCGGCGCTGCTCGCCGCCGCCCATCTGACGGTCCGCACCACTCGCTACACGGCCGAGGCCGTGCTCGCATTGGACGCCCGCAAGGTGCAGGTTCTCCCGCTCGATACGGTGGTCTCGCGCCTGCCGCAGGAGAGCCCGGTCCTGCGCACGGAGCTCGACGTCATCGCCTCCCGCGGCATGGCCGAGCGCGTGCTCGAAAAACTCGGCGAGGCGGCCCCGCCCGATGCCGAGCGCAGCCTTCGTTCGCGTCTGTTCGGAACCTCCGACGCCGCGATCGAGGATCCCGGCCGGCGAGACGCCGTCGACGATCTTCTCGACGGTCTGCGCGTCACCAATGACGGCCGCTCCTTCACCATCGTGGTCGCCTACAACCATGTCGATCCGGTCCGCGCGGCCGCCGTCGCCAACGCCTTCGCCGAGGTCTATCTCGAACAGATCACGGCGGCCCAGACCTCCGCGACCCGCGATGCCGGCGAATGGTTGGGGCGTCGTCTCGACGCGCTCCGGCGGCGGCTCGAAACGTCCGAAAACGGCGTGCAGGCCTTCCGCCGTTCGGCGGGCCTCCTCGAGGCGGGCGGCACGACGCTGCAGGAACAGCGGCTCAACGCCCTGACCGCCGAGCTCGCGGCCGCCCGCACCGCCCGCGCCGCGGCCGAGGCGCGCTTCTCCGCCGCGCTCGACCCGACGGGCGGCGACGTCCGCACCGATCTCTTCGACGGCCCCGCCCTTCAGGCCTTGCGGCGGGATCTCGCGGCGGCCGAGCGCGCGCTCGACGAGATCGAAAGGAGCGGCGCGCTCAAAAGTCCGGACATTCCCGCGCTGCGCCATCGCGTCGCGTCGATCGGTCGGCAGATCGTCGCGGAAATCGCGCGGATGCGCGGCGCGCTCGCCGACGAGGCCGAGATCGCGCGGCGCAAGGAAAGCGATCTCGCCGCCGCGGCGGCGGAAGCGGAGCGTGAGCTCGGACGCGTCCGGGCGGCGGGCGTTCAGCTCGACCAGCTCGAACGCGAAGCCCGGGCCGACCGCATGCTCTATGAGAGCTTCCTGAACCGCTACAAGCAAACCGTGGAGCAGGAAGGCCTGTCGGCTCCCGAGGCGCGCATCATTTCGCGGGCCGAACCGCCGCATGTGCCCTCCACCCGGCGGCTGCCCGTCGCCGTGCTGGCGCTCGGGGCCGGTGCGGGCCTGGGCGTGGCGCTCGCCTTTCTGCAGGAACGGCTCGATCGGCGCATCCGTTCGGTACGCCGTCTCGAGGAGGAGACGGGGGTTGCCGTGGTCGGCGAGCTTCCCGAGCCCGAGCGGGGCAGGGGAGCCCCGCAGCTCCTCCCCGTCACCGAGCCCGGCTCCGCCTATGCGGATGCGGTGAGGCGTCTCGTCGCGACGCTCGACTGTCCCCGCAACGTCGAGACGGCCAAGATCGTTACGGTGACTTCGGTCGAACGTCAGGACGGCCGGACGACGCTTGCGGTCGCTCTCGCCCGGAGTCTCGCCGCCGCCGGCCGAAGGGTGATCGCCGTCGAAGCCGATGCGGTCTCCCCGCAACTCGCCGCCGCCTTCGGCGCGATCGCGACGACGGATCTCGCCGCCGTCGCACGCGACCGCTTCACGCCCGAGGACGTGATCCGGCCCGATCCGAAATCCGGCGCGTGTTTCGTCGGCGCGGGGCCTTCGGGCGGATCGCCCGGCGTGCTCGTCGACACCGAGGGCTTCGCGCGCCTCATCGACCATGTGAAGCGCCGTTTCGACGTCGTGATCCTCGACGCGCCCTCGATGGCGACGGCCGGGGAGGCTTTGCCCGCCGCCGAATATGCCGATGCCGTCCTCTTGGTGGCCCGCTGGAAGCGGACCGGGCTCGATGCGGCGGCGACGGCCGTCCGTCGCCTCGCGCTCACGGGAGTCGAAGCCTTCGGTTTCGTGCTCACCGGCTGCGACGCCGATGTCGAGGCGAGCGGCGGACCCGTCCCGGTCCGGTTCGTCCCGGCCGCGGCGGAAGCGAAGCCGCATCCCCTACGTCCCGCCGTCGCGCCCCGTGGTCCGAACGCGAAGATTCCGCGTCCGGCGGTCGCGGCGCGCGGCCCGCTCGCGGAGAAAACGGAATGAAGAAGCGCGGTTCCGCCGCCGTCATCGCAAGCCTCCTTCTGTCGATCGGAGGCGGCGCGGGCGCCGTCGAGCCCTATCGGGTAGTCTCCGGCGACATTCTCCAAGTCTCGATCTACGGCGAGACGAAGCTCTCCGGTCGCTTCCGCATCGGCCCGGACGGAACGATCGGCTTTCCTCTGCTCGGCTCCTTTCCGGTCGCCGGCCTGTCGACCGCGGACATCGCGCGCCGCCTCGAAGAGGCGCTCGCCGAGCGCATTCCGGCGGGTTCCCCCGCGGCCGTGGAGATCGCCGAACATGCCCCCGTCTTCGTGCTGGGGGACGTGGACAAGCCCGGTCAGGTCGCCTTCACGCCCGACATGCGGGTTCTCGAAGTGGTCGCTTCGGCGGGCGGCCTCCGCCGTCCTCGGGAAGTGGACGGCGCCATTCTGCCGTTGATCTCCGCCGAGCAGGAATTGGCCGATCTTCGCTTGATGCATTTCACGGGGCAGGTGCAGCGCGCCCGCCTCGCGGCCGAGGCCGAGGGCCGCGCCTTCTCGGCGGCCGACATTCCGCTCGACGCGCTCGTCGCGACGGAGGCGATGCAGCGGGTCGTCGCGGCCGAGGTCGAACTGTTCCGCCGCCGGAAGGCCCTGCTGGAGGCGCAGGACGCCTCCTTGCGGGCGCAGAGCGACAGTTTCGACGCGGAGATCGACAGTCTCCGCCAGGGCATCGTGCTTTACGAGGAGGAGGTCGGCCTGCTCGCAAAGGAGGCCGAAACGCAGGACACGCTGTTCAAGAAGGGTCTCACCGTGGAAACGCGGGTCAACGCCGTCAGGCGCGAACAGGCGGCCCTGCAGCGCAGCCTGCTCGAAGCGCGTTCCTTTCTCGCGCGCGCCACGCAGAAACGGCTCGAGGTCCGACAGCGGCTCGAAGAGGTCCACATGATCCGTCGGCGTGACGACGTCATCGCCCTCAGGGAATTGGAGGCCGCCCAGGCTCGGACCGAGAGGAGGATCATTTCCGCCTCCGCCGCGCTCGACGAATTGCGCGCCAAGGGACCGGGCGTGGTCGAGGAGAGGACCACGACGGTGTCCTACGTGCTGGTGCGGCGCGAACCGGGCGGACGGCGATCGATCCCCGTCGACGACCTCGCCGAAGTCATGCCCGGCGACGTGCTGCGGGTCGAGCGCACCCGTTGATCCGCGTCTTTCTCATCATCGCGAGGAGCAGAGCGTCGCCGGACCCGCCGGCCTTCGAGCCGGAAGGGTGACGCTGCGGCGAGGGGCGCTTCAGTCCCGGCGGTCGTTGCGCGATGCCTCCGCGAGAACGGCGTCGAGATCGGCGTCGACCATTTCGGCCACGAGGGCTTCGAAGCCGGTCCGGGCCTGCCAGCCGAGCTTGCGGCGTGCCTTGGAAGCGTCGCCCAGCAGCATGTCGACCTCGGTCGGTCGGAAATAGCGCGGATCCACCTCGATCAGTCGGTCGCCCGAGCGGGCGTCGTAGCCCTTCTCCTCCACGCCGGCACCGTCCCAGGCGATGCTGCGGCCGACCCGGGCGAAGGCGTGCTCGCAGAATTCGCGGACGGTGCGCGTCTCGCCCGTGGCGAGGACGTAATCGTCCGGCTCGTCCTGCCGGACGATGCGCCACATGCCCTCCACATAGTCGCGGGCATGGCCCCAATCACGCTTGGCGTCGAGATTGCCGAGATAGAGCCGATCCTGCAGTCCGTGATGGATCGCCGCCGCGGCGCGGGTGATCTTCCGGGTGACGAAGGTTTCGCCGCGCAGCGGGCTCTCGTGATTGAAGAGGATGCCGTTCGACGCGTGCAGCCCGTAGGCCTCGCGGTAGTTCACGGTGATCCAATAGGCATAGAGTTTCGCGACGGCATAGGGGCTGCGCGGGCGGAAGGGCGTGTCCTCGTCCTGCGCCGTCGCGCCGAGGCCGCCGTAGAGTTCCGAGGTGGACGCCTGATAGAACCGCGTGCGGCCGCCGATGCCGAGGATCCGGATCGCCTCCAGGCAGCGCAGCGTCCCGATCGCATCCGCATTGGCGGTGTATTCGGGCGTCTCGAAACTGACATGCACATGGCTCTGCGCCGCGAGATTGTAGATCTCGTCGGGCTGCACGTCCTGAATGACGCGGATCACGTTGGTGGAGTCCGTCACGTCTCCGTAATGAAGCCGCAGCCTTTCGGCGTCCGGCGCGTGCAGGTCGCGATAGAGATGATCGATGCGGCCCGTGTTGAAGGAGGAAGAGCGCCGCTTCACCCCGTGGACGTCATAGCCTTGCGCGAGCAGGAACTCGGCCAGATAGGCTCCGTCCTGCCCCGTGATTCCGAAGATCAGGGCGGTTCTTCGCGACGCCATCGCATGTCCTCCGCAGGGTTCTCCGCGAAGGCTAGGACCGCGCCGTGTCCGGAACATCCTGTCCGTTCGGGCCTTGGCGGGGCAGGGGGGTACGCAGGGGCGGCGCGGAAGGAGAGGGTGCTGCACCCTCCGGCTTAGACCCGCCGGGCGATCAGACGAGGCGGTTCCTGAGGCTGCGATGCAGCGTCGCCTTGGCCGTTTCGGGGTCGTTCACGCCTTCGACCGCGACGTCCGTAAGGCGGATCATGCCGTCCGCACAGGCGATCACCGGATCGTTGCCGATCCGGAAACAGACTTGCCCGGGCACGGCGAGGAACGCGCCGCGGAACGGCGCCCTTTCCGCCCGCCAGATCGTGACCCTGCCTTCGCCTTCGAGCGTCGTGAAGGCTCCGGAAAAAGGACGCGACGAGGCGCGCACGAGGCGCAGCACGCGCTCGGCCGAATGCGACCAGTCGATCCGCCCGTCCTCCGGCCTTCGCGGGAAACAGCGCAGGATCCCGGCCGGATCGTCGGATTGCGGCACGAAGCGGAGCCGACCGGCGGCGAGTCCGTCGACGGCTTCGACGAACATCTCCGGTACGAGCGTCGCCAGCCTTCGGTGGATGTCGCCGATGTCGGTGTCTTCCGTCAGCGGGATGAAGCGCTTGAGCAGCACGTCGCCCGCATCGAGTTCCTCGCTCATCCGGTGGACCGTGACGCCGACGCGCTCCTCACCCGTCAGGATCGCCCAATTGGGGCAAGCATTGCCGCGATAGCGGGGCAGATCGCCCGCATGCGCGTTGAGCACGCCGTAAGGCAGCGCGTCGAGCGCGATGCGGGGGATCACGGTCTTCCAATTCACCGCGATGCCGATTTCGGCCCCGCTTGCGGCGAGGCCGGCCGCCGCCTCCGGGGTGCCGATCGCGAGCCCGCAGACGAATTCCGCGCCCCGATCCTCGGCGAAGCGCCGGAAATCCTCGACGCCGACGTCGTAGGAGGGCTCCGCTTCCGAGGTCCGGACGGTCACGACGGCGTGACCCGCCGATGCGAGCCTTCGGCCCGCCTCCAGCAGCATGCGCGTGCGTCCGATCAAGGCGATCCGCATCCGTCGTCCCTCCCGTCCTCGTCCCGGAAGCTAAGCGGTGCGTCGTCCGCATCGTAGGCGTAGACGGCCGCTCATTCCGTCGGACCTCGCCTTCCTTCGAGGGGGTCCGCCGGGAGGGGAGGCTGCCCCTTTTCGGACAGGATGCGGCGGCGGAACCGCCTTTCTAAACTCGTCCTCCGTCGCGGCCCGGTTCGTCGCGGCCGTCACGGATCGCGGAATCCCCGAATGCAGGTCGCAGCTCAGGAAGACGATTTCGTCGCGCGATGGCTCGCCGCGGGCCCCGCGATCCTGGCCGCGAACCATGCGGCCTTCCGGCAGCTTCTCGGCCGGGCGGAAAAGGCGTTCCGAGACGGCGACGACGCCTATGCGGCGGCCTGGTGCGAGATCGCCGCCTTTCATGCGGTCTGCAATCCCTCCGGCCTTTTCGCGTCGCGGGCCTTGGAGGCGCCGGCTGCGCGCATCGCGCGGCGGGCGCTCGGCTCAAGCGCGATTCCGCGGGGACCTGCGGCCGCAACGGGCCGGCCGCGCTCCGTCCTGCATGTGGCGACCTCCGTCGAGGCGGTCGGCGGCCACACGCGGATGATCCGTCGCTGGATCGAGCGCGACGCGGAAGCCGCACGGCATTCGATCGCGCTGATCCGGCAGCGCAAGGCCGTGCCGCCCGACGTTTCGCGGGCCGTGCTCGCGGCGGGCGGCCGCATCTTCCGCCTCGGCACCCGGCGGGCCGGGCTTCTCGATCTCGCCCGCGAGCTGCGCGCGGTCGCGGCGGGCGTCGATCTCGTCGTGCTGCATGTCGCGCCGCAGGACGTCGTGCCCTTGCTCGCCTTTTCCGGCCTCGCCGAACGGCCGCCGATCGCGCTGCTCGATCATGCGGATCATCTGTTCTGGACCGGGGTCTCGATCGCGGATGCGGTGATCGGACTCCGCCGGTCGGGCCGCGATCTCGCGACGGGGGCCCGCGGCGTCGCGCCCGAGCGGTCCTTGGCGCTCCCGATCCCGGTCGAAGCGGACGCGCGGCGGCGGTCGCGGGCCGAGGCCAAGCGGCGGCTGGGGTTCGATCCTTCCGCGCCGTTGATCGTGTCCGTCGCGCGCCGCGTCAAATACCGCTCCGTCGGCGGGCTCGGCTTCGTCGATGCGCATCTCCCGGCCCTCCTCGCGCGGCCGCGGGCTTCGCTCGTCGTGGTCGGGCCGGGCGAGCGGCCCGATTGGGCGGCCGCGCGGGAGGCCGCGGGCGGGCGGATCCTCGTCCTTCCCGAGACCCCCGACGTCGCCGACTTCTATGACGCGGCCGACATCCATGCCGATTCCTTCCCCTTCGTCTCGACGACCTCGCTGCTCGAAGCGGGGCTGCGCGCCACGCCCCTCGTCGGCCGCAATCCCTTCCCGCCCGGCGCGGAGATCCTCGGCGCGGACATGCCCGGCCTCGAAGGGACCATGGTCGCGTCCGGCACCGTCGCCGCGCTCACGGACACGCTCGTCCGGCTGATCGACGATCCGGAGGGACGTGCGGCCCTCGGCGAAGCGACGCGCCGCGGCATCGTCGGGACGCATTGCGGCGAGGCGTGGAAAGCCTCCCTCGCCGCCGTCCATACCGCGATCGCCGCGCTCGACCCCGTCAGCCCCGGCGGAACCGAGGAGGATAGGGCCGACCCGATGCGGACCGGCCTGCCCGACGCGCTTCTCCCCTTCGTCCACGGCGCCGATCTGGAGCGCGACGCGCTGGTCTGCGCGCAACTGCATCTCATGCCGCCCGCCCGGCGAGCGGCCCATGCGCTGGATCTCGCATTGCGTCGCGGGCCGGGTTTCGGCGGAAGACTCGACCTCGTGAAATGCTGGATCCCTTCGCGCATCGTCGCGCGTTTCCGGTGAAGGCGGACGCCGTGCGGGACGAAGGGGGCGAGTTCGAACCGAAATCCGGCGGTCTTCGCCGTTCCATGGGCTTCGCGGCGCTGGATCGCTACGTGTCCGGGGCGCTCAATCTGCTGGCTCTGGTGGTGCTGAGCCGGTTGCTCGCGCCCGCGGAGATCGGGCTCGTGCTGCTCGCGGGCGGCCTGCTGGCGCTGCTCGAGGCCTTCCGTGATTTCGGCGTCGGCGTCTTCCTGATTCAGGAAAAGGACATCCGACGCGAGGACGTGCGCAGCGCCTTCACGGCGGGGCTCGTCCTGTCGGTCGCCCTTGCGGCCGCGATCATCGCCGTCGCCGATCCCGTCGCCGCGCTTTACGGCGATCCCGCCCTCGCCCCCGTTCTGCGCATCTCCGCGCTCGCCTTGCTCGCCGCGCCCTTTATCGGCCCGATCACCGCGCTGTTGCGTCGTCGTCTCGCCTTCGATGCGGTCGCTGCGGTGAGCGTCGTGAATGCGGGCACGAATTGCGCGGTCGCGATCCTGCTCGCATGGCTCGGCTTCGGCGCGATGAGCCTCGTCTGGGCGGGCGTCGTCGCCGCGGCGGCCTCCGCGCTGGTCGCATTTCGTTTCGCGCCCGGCCTCTGGATGTTCGTGCCGACGCTGAGGAGCTGGCGGAAGGTCGCGGCCTTCGGCGGCTGGTCGAGCGCCACCGTCGTCCTCAACGTGTTTCATGGCGCGCTCCCGGCCCTGCTTCTGGGACGAACGGCGGGGATGGAGGCGGTGGGCCTTTTCGGGCGCGCGCAGCAGCTCTGCCAATTGCCCGAACGGCTGATCCTCGGCGCGCTGCAGCCCGTGATCCTGCCCGCGCTCTCCGATCATGCGCGCAACGGCGGTGACCCCAAAGCCGCCTGGCTCGGCGGGCTCGGTCTCGCCGCGGCCGTGCAATGGCCCTTCCTCGCCTGTCTCGCTTTGACGGCGGAACCGCTCACGGTGCTCGTGCTCGGTCCGCAATGGGTCGGCGCCGCGCCGATCCTGAGCCTGATGGCGGTCGCTTCGATGACGATGCTCCCCGCCTTCATGACCTTCCCGCTGCTGGTCTCTCTGGGGCGGATCAGGGACACCTTCTCGGCGAGCATGATCTCGCTCCCGCCGTCCTTCGCGATCACGGCGGCGGCCGCGCCGTTCGGGGCCGAGGCCGTGGCGGCGAGCATGCTCGTGACCGGTCCCTTGCAGATCGCGGTCGCGCTGGCCTTCATCCGCCGGCGCATGCCGTTCGACCTGCGTGAACTCGCCGCCGCGCTCGCTCCCGCGGCGCTCGTCACGGCCTGCACCGTCGCCGTCCCCGCGATCCTGCTGCTTTCGGTCGGTCCCGCTCCGTCCGGTCCCGTCTCGGTCGGAACGGCCGCGGCGACGGTCGCGGTCTGGGCCGCATCGTTGTTCCTCCTGCGGCACCCGCTCGCGGGCGAGATCCGCCGCGCGCTCCGGGCCGGTCTGCGGATGCTTCGCTCCCGCTCCGCCTCCGCCGCGCCGCCTTCGGCCTAAGGTTTCGTGTTCCTTCGCCCGCCGTCCCGCATTGGACGAGCCGTTCCGTCGAAAGGGGAGGGCGAGAGGACGGCGAGCCCCGGCGGAGCCTCATCCGGGAGAGGCCCGCCTCTCACAAGGCAGGAATCGGGCGGCGCGGCGAGCAGGGCGATCATGCCGTACCGGAACGCTCGGGGGGTGCGGATGTCATCGGTCGCGAGCCATGTCCTCAACGCCTTTCTGATGTCCGTGGTGCTCGTGCTCCTGCTCAAGCGGGCCGCGCCCGCGCTCGGGCTGGTGGACATGCCGAACGAGCGGAAGCTGCATGAGGGCGGCGTGCCCGCTGTCGGCGGGGTCGCGATGTTCTGCGCCTTCGTCGTCGCGACGGCGCTTCTCGACGCGGTGCAGGGGCCGCTCGCGGCCTTCGTCGGCGGATCGGCCGTCCTCGTCGCGACGGGCATCGTCGACGACCGGGCGGAACTGGGCCCCAAGATCAAGCTCGTTCTTCAGTCGTTCGCGGCGCTTGTGTTCATCTTCGGCGCGGACCACGCGGTGCGGCCCGTCCTGCCCGACGGATTCGGCGACGCCGCGGTTCTCGCGGTTCCCTTCACGCTCGTCTTCATCGTCGGAATCGTAAACGCCTTCAACATGATGGACGGGGTCGACGGCCTCGCCGGAGGTGCGGTCGGCGCGGCGCTGTTCTGGCTCGCGCTGCTCGCGGCCCTGCACGGCCGGGCGGAGCTTCAGCCCATCGTCCTGCTGCTGGCCGCGGTTCTGGGATTTCTCGTCTTCAATCTCCGGCATCCTTGGCTGAGCAAGGCCAGCGTGTTCATGGGCGATGCGGGCAGCACCATGCTCGGCGGCGCGGTCGCCTTCTTCATCGTCGCCCTGTCGTCGGGGGAGGCCCCCGTTGCGGGATTTCCGGCTCTGCTCTGGGTCTGCGCCCTGCCGGCCATCGACACCGTGAGCCTCGCCCTGCGCCGCATCGCCGACGGACGCAGCCCCTTCTCGCCCGACCGCAACCATCTGCATCACGTCGTCCTGCGCAGGACGGGCTCGCCGGGACGCACCGCCTTTCTGCTCACGGCGGTCTGTTTCGGGCTCGGCGGCCTCGGGATCGCGGGCGCGGCGGCGGGCGTCTCCGACGGGGTGATGCTCGTCGGGCTCGTTCCGGTCCTGCTGCTCCATACGGTCTTCGTCCTGTCGGACCGGAGCGAGGCCGCCTCGGCCGCACCGCGCGGCAGGCCGAAGCTCGCGCTCGCGGAGCGGGGCGAAGGCGCGAGGGAGAGGCTGCCATGAGATGGGCCTATTTCTGCCGTCCCCATCCGGGCGGAACCTGGTCGGTCTTCGTGGAATTGCGGGCCGCGCTCGCGGCGGAGGGCGTGGATCTGTTCTGGATCGGCCGGGGGGAAGCCGCCCGCGCGGCCCTCGCCGATCCCTTCGCGTCCGAGGCGGTCCGAGCGGGCGTCGCGGTCGGCGAGGACGGGCGCGACGATGCGGAGCAAGCCCGCCTCCTGATCGACGCGCTCGAGGCGGCCGGGGCCGAAGGCGTCTTCGTCAACGTGCTGGCGGACCGGACCGAGACCAATCTCGTCCGCTATCTGCCCGATCGGATCCTGCGGGTGATGGTCGTGCACAACATCACCGTCGGCACCTATGAGGCCGCCGAGGCGATCCGCGACCATGTCCACGCGACGGTCGGCGTGTCGCGGCGCATCCGGGAAGATCTGATCGCCAAGCACGGTTTCGAACCGGCGATCACCTTCGCCGTGCCGAACGCGATCAGGGTCGGCGCGGAGCCGCGGCGACCGCGCCCCGTCGGCGCGGCGGGTCTTCGCGTGGTCTTTCTCGGGCGCGTCGAGGAAGCCGCGAAGGGGGTGTTGCTCATTCCCCGGATTCTTGCCGCCGTGAAGACGCCGCCGATGCTCACGGTCGTCGGCGACGGCCCGGATCTCGACGCCTTGCGGACGAAGATCGCCGAGGCGGGCCTTCCCGCCGTCTTCACCGGCATGATGCCGCCCGTGGCGGTCCGGGCCGCCCTCGCGGAGCAGGACATCGCCCTGATGCCCTCGCGCTACGAAGGGCACCCGATGGCGCTGATGGAGGCCATGGCCGCGGGCTGCGTACCCGTCGTCTCGCGCATCCGCGGCGTGACCGACGACATCGTCTCCTCCGACGTCAACGGCTTCCTCTTCGAGATCGGCGACGTCGCCGCGGCGGCACGCATCCTGGACCGGCTCGCACTGGAGCCTTGGCGGCTCGACCCTCTATCCATGGCCGCCGTGGCCAGCATCCGCGAGCGCCGCACGCCCCGGGCGATGGCTGCCGGATATGCCGAGGCGATCCGGACCGCGCGCCGGGTGAGAACGCCCGCTCCGCTGCCGCTTTCGCGCTGGAGCTTCCCGGCGGGTCTGCGCGACGGCTGGCGCTCGCGCCTGCCGTCGCCGATCAAGACGATGCTGCGCACCGCGCGGGAGAGGTTCTCGGCATGAGCGCCGCCGGCGGATCGCGCACTCTCTACGCGGCGCCGCGGGAACGCGGTCATCGCCCGAGCCCGCATCCGCTCCGCAACAAGGCCATGCGGGCCTTGTGGGGGGCGGTGCATCTCCTGCTCTTCCGGCCCAGTCCGAAATTCATGCATGCGTGGCGACGCCTGCTGCTGCGCCTCTTCGGCGCGCGGATGGGGCCGGGATCGATCGTGCATCCTTCCGTGCGGATCTGGGCTCCTTGGAATCTGGAAATGGGGCCGAACGCCTGTCTGAGCCCCGATGTCGACTGCTACGCGGTCGACCGGATCACGCTCGGGGCGAATGCGGTCGTCAGCCGATACGCCTTTCTCTGCGCCGCGACGCATGATCCCGACCTGCCCGACATGCCGCTGGTCGGCGCCCCGATCACGATCGGGGCCGAAGCCTGGGTCGCGGCCGACGTCTTCATCGGACCCGGCGTCGTCGTCGGGGAAGGGGCGGTTGTCGGGGCGCGGGCCTCCGTCTTCGGCGACGTGCCGGCCTGGACCGTCGCCGTCGGTAATCCCGCACGGCCGCTCCGCATGCGGCGGCGGTCCGGAATCGCCGATCGCCCGCGCGGTGGATGAGGACGACGCATGAGCATTTCGGCCCTGATCCTGACGTTGAACGAGGAAGAGAACCTGCCGCGCTGCCTCGAAAGCCTCGGCTGGTGCGACGACGTCGTGGTGCTCGATTCCGGCAGCACGGACCGCACGGTCGAGATCGCCGAACGCGCCGGAGCGCGCGTGGTCCGTCGCGTTTTCGACTGCGAGCGCGAGCAACGCATGTTCGGTCTCGAGAAGATCCCCTTCAAGCATTCGTGGCTCTATCTGCCGGATGCCGACGAGACCACGCCGCCCGAACTGCGCGACGAGATGCTCGCCATCGCGCGCGACCCCGCCGAGCGGCGGGTCGCCTTCCGGGCGCGGTACAAGAACATGTTCATGGGCCGCTGGATCCGGCGCAGCAGTCTCTATCCCACATGGATCATGCGGCTGGTGCGGCCCGACAGGGTCGCGCTCCGCCGCGAGATCAACTGCACCTGGGACGTCCGAGGCGAAGAGGGGCGGCTCGAGGGCCATTTCGTGCATTACAGCTTCAACAAGGGGCTCGATCACTGGTTCGAGAAGCACAACCGCTACTCGCTCCACGAAGCGCGGGAATCCCTGAAGAGCCTCGATGCGGGCGGGCTCGCCCTGCGCGATCTCCTCGACCGCGATCCGGCGGTGCGCCGACGCGTGCTGAAGGAACTTTCCTTCCGGATGCCCTGTCGGCCGACCCTGCGCTTTCTCTACATGTATCTCTGGCGCGGCGGCTTTCTCGAAGGCCGGCAGGGGCTCATGTATTGCCGCATGCTCGCGGCCTACGAGCTCATGATCGTGACCAAGATGGCCGAGATGCGCCGGCGCGCGGACGGGCTGCCGATATGAGGCCCGGTCCTTTCCGGCGCCTCGCGCTCCTTCTTCTGCTCGTGCCTCTTGCGGTTCTCGCGGCCGCGGCCGCGCTGGTTCTTGCGGCGGATCCGCTGCTCGCGGTGCGCAGCGCTCTGAAGCCCGCGGACGCGATCGTCGTGCTGGGCGGCGACGGGCCGCGCAGGGCCGCGCGGGCCGCGGCCCTTTTCCGGGACGGCGTCGCGCCCCGCATCCTCGTCACGGGCGACGGCGATTGTCTCTCGATCCGCGACGAACTCGTGCGTCGGGGCGTTCCGCCGCCCGCGGTCGAGGTCGAATGCCTGTCCCGCAACACGATGGAGAACGCCGCCTTCTCCGCGCCGATCCTGGTGCGGATGGAGGCGCGGCGCGTCGTGCTGGTCACGAGCTGGTTCCATATGCGGCGCGCATTGGCCTGTTTCGACGCCGTCGCGCCGCGACTCGCGCTGCTCGCCGCACCCGTCGAGCCCGCGGGCGGCGCGCTCGACCGCCTCGCCGACGCCGATGCGCCGCGCGTCGCGGCGGAATACGTCAAGCTCGGCTGGTACGCATTGCGCTACGGCGTGCTGCCCTTCCATCAGGTCGCCCGCGGAACGGGCGCGTCCTTCCGGCACGCGGGAGGCGCGGCGTGATCGATCCCTTCGCCGTCGCGCTCGCGCTGCTGTCCCTCGCGATGATGGTGTCCGGCCTCATGCGCAAGGGCGGCATCTACGGCTATCCCTTCCTCGCGGGGGCGACCTTCTTCGGCTTCATCCTGCCGCAGATGCCCGCGCTCGCGGCCGACCCCTTCCTGCCCGAAGGCGCCTATGCGCGCGCCGCCTCCTTCACGCTGCTCTGCGCGGCGGCGTCCTGGTGGGGCTGGCGGTCGGGCGACCGGCCCGTCGCGGCGCTCGATCTCGTCTTCGACGAGAGACGATTGCTCCTCGCCGCGGCCGCGATGTCGGGCATCGGCGCGTTCTTCTTCTTCCTGTTCGGTCGCCTGCCGGACGAGCAGCGCCTGATGACGCTCGCGACCGGATTGCCCGTCGTCTATCTCTTCTTCGCGAAGCTTCTCGTCTACGGCTTCGTCACCGCGGTGATCGCCTTCGCCCATCGGCCGAGCGGTTTCGCCGCGGCGATCGTCCTGTTCGATGCGGCCTTCGTGATCGATCGGCTGCTGCTGACGGGCAAGCGCGGCGAATTGACGGAATTCGTCATGGCGATCCTGCTCGCCTTCTGGTTCGCGCGCGGCCGGGCCGTGCCGCGCGGCGTCGCCTTCGTCGCGGTTCTGGCCGCGGCCGTGCTGATGAACAGCACGGGAAGCTATCGCGAGAGCGTGCGCGGGCAGGGCAAGCCCGTCTGGGAAGACCTGGCGAGGATCGACGTCACCGCCAATTTCGAGGAGGTGCTGCGCAACGGAGGGCCGGAAATGCGCAACGCGGTCCTGCGCATCGACCATACGAACCGGACGATGGAACTCGATTACGGCACGTTCCATTGGAACGTGCTCGTCTTCAATTTCGTCCCCGGGCAGATCGTCGGCTACCACCTCAAGAACGCGCTGCTGTTCCCGGAGCCGCGGGCGGTCGACTACACGCCCGTCACCGGGAGCACCGAGACCGGAATGGCCGACGCCTTCGCGTCCTTCTGGTGGGCGGGCGCGATCAAATTCGCGCTCGTCGGCTGGCTTCTCGCCCGCGTTCACCGCACGGCGCTTGAAGGCCGGGCCGCGGCCCGGATCATCTATGTGCTCGGGATCGTGCCGGGCATGCATGCGGTCACGCATCACACCCAATGGGTGGTGTCGAGCTGGGTGAACATGCTGCTGCTGCTCGGCCCCTTCCTCCTCTTCGCCGCGGTGCGGCGACGCGATCGGCCGGGCGATTTCGCCGTCGAGACGGAGATTCCGGTTCGGGCATGAAAATCGAGTCTTTCCGGACTGTTGCGGTCTTCGGATGAGACCTCGATTCAGGCCGCGTTTCCTGCGGTGCGCGGCTCTTCGTTCTCGATCGCGACGCCGAGCGCGGCGAGGAGACGTCGGCCGTAGGCGGCGATGTCGTATTCGGCCGCCTTGCGCCGCGCGGCCCGGCTCATGGCCTCGAGACGATCGGGATCGTCCGCGAGCCGTTCGAGAGCGACGGCGATGGCGGCGGGGTCACGGATCGGAACGATGAAGCCGTCCTCTCCGTCGGTCACGACGCTTCCGGCATTGGGCGTGCAGACGACGGGCAGGCCCGCGGCGAGCGCCTCGTAGATCGCGGTGGCGGAGCCTTCGCAGAGCGAGGGCAGCAGGAACACGTCCGCGGAGGCGAGCAGCGCAGGGATCTCGGCGCGCGGGACGGGGCCGACCCACCGCACCGCGGAGGCGACGGCCGAAAGTGCGGCCGCGGAAAGGCCCGGCGCCGGTCCCGCCATCACGAATTCGGCCTTGCCGCGCAGTCGATCCGCGGCGGCGAGGACATGCGGCGTTCCTTTGCGCAGCCCCAGCGCGCCGACGGTGAGAACGCGCAGCGGCCCGTCCGCCCGCGGGCGGCGGGTCCGGTCGACGCTTCGCGGCGTGTCGACGCCGTAGGGAACGACGACGCAGGCCGCCGGATCGCCCCCCGAGGCGACGACGCCGTCCCGGACGAAGGACGAACCGCACAGCACGAGATCCGCCGTCGCCCATTCCGCCTTCTCCCGTGCCGCGAAGGCCGCCGCGGCGGCATCGGCTTCGGGCGCGATCCATGAGCCGAACCGTTCCTCCTCCTCGCGCATGATCGCGTCCAGCATCGTGCGCGGCGCGATGATCTGCTCGACGGCGACGCGAAGTCCTCGGCTGCGCGCCGCTTCCGCCGCTTCGAGACATTCCCCGCTGAAGCCGTAGAAGTCGGTCGCCGCGCCGAAGCCCGCCCGGGCGACGAGCCGGGCGAAGCGCGAACCGCCCGCGAGTTCCGCCTCGGTCCGCTCGGTCCGCGTGCGTGCCCGCGCGCGGCGCACGAAGCCCGCGAGCCCGGCGGCCTCGCTGCAGCGGATCAGCGCGGGGTCGATGTCGTGCGCCGCGCGGCCCGCGAGTCGGGCGAGCGCGGCGGGGAGAAGACCCGCAGGCATGTCGGCGGCGAGCCGCCCCAACCCCACCGTCGCGCAGAGATCGGTATGGAGACGTTCGAGCATGCCCTGCGCGGCGAGGATCCGCGGAACCGCATAATGCATCCGCGCGCCGATCTGGGCGACGAGGAAGCGCCGTTGCGCCGGCGGTCCGTTCACGATCGGAGGCTCTTCGCGGGCATGGCGGCCGAAGCGGCGCCCGCGCCGACCTGCCGAAGGAGCGCGACCCATTCCGCCGTCGCGATCCGCCGCGTGAAGCGGGTCTCGAAAAGGCTTCGCGCGCGATGCCCCATGGCGATCCGCAGGAGCGGAGAGGCGGCGAGATCGAGGATCGTCGCGACGGCGGCGTCCGCGGCCCCGATCTCGACCGCGACGCCGCATTCGCCCTCCGTCACCAGTCGCGCGATCTCGCCTTTCGGATCGCCGATGAAGAGCGTGGGTCGTCCTGCGGCGGCGATGCCGCAGAATTTGCTCGGCACGACATAGGGCTCCATCTCCGGCAGCAGGGACACGACGTGCAGATCCGCCGCCGCCAGCGATTCCGAGAGCCTCTCGGCGGGCTGAAGCGGCTTGAACATCACGTTCGGAAGCCCGCGCCGGCGGACTTCGCTTTCGAGGCCGTTGCGTTTGTGGCCCCCGCCGATGAAGAGGAATACGATGTCCCGGCGTTCGCGGAGCCGTTCGGCGGTCTCGAGCAGCGTGTCGAATTCATGCGCCCGGCCCAGATTGCCGGAATAGGCGACCACGAATTTGCCGCCGAGCCCCCATTCGCGGCGAAGCGCCGATCCTTCCGGAACGGTCGGACGGATCGCGTCGCCGTCGGACCAATTGGGAATGAAGGCGATCCGGTCGGCGTCGTGCCCGCGCTCTTCCAAGGCCCGGCCCATGCGCCTGATCGGCACCACGATCCTTTCCGAGCGTCGATAGGCGTGGTCGCGCAGCTTCGTCGCGATCCGCCCGACGGCGCTCCGCTTCGGCAGGACGCCGAGTTCGATCGCCACCTCCGGATAGAGATCGAAGGCCCATTGCACGGTCCGCGCGCCCTTGATCGCCGCCGCCAGCCCCGCCGTCACGCAGACCAGCGGCGGGTCGGTGCAGACCACGCAGACGTCGCCGCGTCGGGCGAGGCGCAGCAGCGCGAAGAACACGCCGACATGGAAGGTGAGAAGGTCGACCGCCCGGCCCGGGATCGTCCCCCGGCCGAAGCGGCTGCAGCGCAGCCGATGGACGATCGCACCCCGTTCCGCCGACACTTCGGGCAGCATCACCGAAGGATCGTCGTGCAGGTTGCGGCTCGCCAGGACGTGCAGATCCCAGCCCTCCCATGCGAGCGATCCCGTGAGCATCGTGATGATGCGGCTCGTCGCGGACTCGTCGGGAGAAGCGAAGCGATTGACGAAGACGATCTTCATGCGCGTGCGTCTCCCGATCCCGCCAAGCGGTGCAGGCGCACGACCTCCGCCCGACCGCCGGCGGTCCGGTCCGTGACGAACATGCGATAGGCGGCGACGGTGCGGCGGGCGATGACGGGCCAGGTATAGGCCGCCTTCACCAGAGCCCGGCCCGCGCGGCCCATGCGCGCGGCCCGCACGGGCGAGGACAGAAGTCCGTCGAGCGCGTCGGCGAAGGCGTCCGGATCGAGCGGCAGCACCTCGCCCGCGCCTTCGGTCGCCACTTCGGGAAAGCGGCACTCCCGCGAGATCACCACCGGCGTGCCGCAGGCGAGCGCCTCGGTGATCGCCATGCTGAAGCCCTCCTGCCGGCTCGGCAGGCAGAAACAGGCCGCGTCCACGAAGGCGGCGATCTTGTCCGCGCCCCACAGCGCCCCGACGAGATGCACGCGCGGGACGAGGCCCGCCGTCGCGACGTCGCGACGGAACCGTTCTTCTTCGCCGCCGTCGGGTCCCGCCACGACGAGATCGACCTCGGGATGGAGCGGCGCGATCCGGCGGAAGGCGCCGAGCATATGGTCGAGCCCCTTCTTGCGGTGGAGCCGTGACAGGAACAGGACGTAGCGCCGGCCCGACAGCGCCGGATGCATGCGCCGGAACGTTCCCTCGGACGGCAGAGGCTCGATCTCCTCCATGAACACGCCGTTCGGGATCACGAGCCGCGGGGGCGAAGGGCTCGCGCCGACGACGCCCATCAGCCGCACTTCGTCGTCGTTGAGCGCATGGATATAGGCCGCGCGCCTGATCATCCGCCGAAAGCCGAGCGCCAAGGCGATGCGCTTCTTCGACGCCTTCTCGCCCAGGCTCCAGCGATCGAGCATGCCGTGCGGCTCCAGCACATAGGGCTTGCCGGCGCGCCGCGCCGCGGCGGCGGCGGCGAGCAGCATCGGCTCCCACACGCCGTGCAGATGCAGGATGTCGGCCTCGGTCGCGATCGCGTTCCATGCGCTCCGCCGCAGCAGCGGCTCCAGCCGGCAGAACCTTTCCGCGCCCGGCGGAGAGATGCGGCGGATCCGGCTCCGTCCGGGCACGCGCGCGATCGCGCCTTCGAGCCTCCGTTCCGCGTCCGGTTCGCGCGGCGCCACGATGCCGACCTCGTGACCGAGCTCCGCCTGCGCCGCGGCGAGGCGGAGCGCCGCCGCGGCCGGACCGCCGCGGGCCGGATCCAAGGATCCGATGATGTGGAGAATGTGCATCGCGGGCGTTTCCGACGGCTCCGCGGGTTCGTCCCGACGGAAGTCCGGACCGTGATCGTCCCGGCGCGGGGCACCCGTCGGCAATGCCGGAATATGACGTAAACCCGCGCGTCCCCGGCCCTCGTTCCTACGCCCTCGTCGGTACCTTCTCCGTCGGGCGACGGGCGACGACCCCCGTTTCGGCCCTCGCCTTCATCCGGTTTCCGAGGCTTCGCCGCGGCAGGCCCGGGGCTAGCGTCCAGCACCGAAACGCGATGCCGGAGAGGTCGCGAATGCCGCTGAAGGATGTGGAACTGGGGCGGGACGCGGTCGTCTTCCGGCCCGAACTCGTCAATCTCTACGGCTGTCGGGTCGGGGCGGAGACGCGGATCGGCCCCTTCGTCGAAATCCAGCGCGGCGTCGTCGTCGGCGCACGCTGCAAGATTTCCTCGCACGCCTTCATCTGTTCCGGCGTGACCATCGAGGACGAGGTCTTCATCGGCCACGGCGTGATGTTCGCCAACGACGCCGCGCCGCGCGCCGTGGGCGAGGGCGGTTCGCTCCTCGCCGACGGCGATTGGACGCTCCTGCCCGTCATGGTCCGCAAGGGCGCGTCGATCGGCTCGAACGCGACGATCCTGGGAGGCGTGGAGATCGGCGAGGGCGCGATGGTCGGCGCGGGCGCGGTCGTCACGCGCGACGTGCCGCCTCATGCCGTCGTGGCGGGCGTGCCCGCCCGCGTCACGGGCGATGCCCGGCGGGCGTCCGCCGCGCTCCGGGAGGTCCGCGCATGACGAGCCGCGACATCGGACTGGGCCTCGTCGGCTACGGCTATTGGGGTCCGAACATCGCCCGCGTCGGAGCGGAGGCGGAGGGCATGCGCCTCGCCGCCGTCGCCGACGGATCGGCCGCCGCGCGTGCGCGGGCGGGCAAACGCTTCCCCGGCATCGCGCTCCATGAGGATTGGCGCGATCTCGTCGCGGATCCGTCGGTCGACGCCGTCGCGATCGCCACGCCGGTCGCCACGCATTTCGACGTCGCCCTCGCGGCCTTGAAGGCGGGCAAGCACGTGCTCGTCGAAAAGCCGATGACGCGCAGCTCCGCCGAAGCCGCGATCCTGATCGAGGAGGCGGCGCGCCGCCGTCTCGTGCTGATGGTGGATCACACCTTCGTCTTCACCCCCGCCGTCCGGAAGATCCGCGACCTGATGTCGGACGGCGTGCTGGGCGAGGTGTTCTATTACGACTCCACGCGCATCAATCTCGGCCTGTTCCAGACGGACGTGAACGTCGTCTGGGATCTCGCGGTTCACGATCTCGCGATCCTCGATTTCCTGATGGGCGGCGGCCCCGCCTCGATCTCGGCCACGGGTGCGCGTCACGTGGCGGGCCGGCCCGAGAACACGGCCCATATCGCGCTCTATTTTCCGAGGGGCACCATCGCCCATCTCAACGTGAACTGGCTCGCGCCCGTGAAGATCCGCCGCACGTTGATCGGCGGCAGCCGGCGCATGGTCGTCTGGGACGATCTCGAGCCCTCGGAAAAGATCAAGGTCTACGACCGCGGCGTCACCGTCGCCGCCGATGCGGACCGCATCCGCGACATCCTCGTCTCCTACCGCTCCGGCGACATGTGGGCTCCCCAGCTCTCCACCCGCGAGGCGCTGCTCACCGCCGTCGAGCATTTCGCCGCCTGCATCGCGGGCGGGGCCGCCCCTCTGACGGGCGGGGAGAGCGGTCTCAGGGTCGTCGAGATGCTCGAAGCCGCCTCCCGCTCCCTCGCCGAGCGCGGTCGTCCCGTCGAATTCGAAACCGTCCGGAGGGCGTCGTGATCCCGTTTCTCGATCTTCAGGCCCAATACCGCACCGTCGGCGAGGACATCGAAGCCGCGGTCACCGACGTGCTGCGCAGCGGCGACTATGTGCAGGGCGCGCGCGTGGCGGCCTTCGAGCGCGACTTCGCCGCCTGGTGCGGCACGCAGGAGGCGGTCGCGGTCAGTTCCGGCACCGCGGCGCTGCATCTCGCGCTGCTCGCGGCGGGCGTCGGCCCGGGCGACGAGGTCATCACCGTGCCGATGACCTTCGTCGCGACGGCGGCGGCGATCCTCTACACGGGCGCGACGCCCGTCTTCGTCGACATCGATCCGTCGACCTGGACCATGGATCCCGTCGAGCTCGAAGCGGCGATCACCTCGCGGACCAAGGCGATCCTCCCCGTGCATCTGCACGGACGGCTCGCCGACATGGCGGAGATCGTCGCCGTCGCACGGAGACACGGGCTCGTCGTGATCGAGGACGCGGCACAGGCGCACGGCGCGGAGCGCGGCGGCCGCCGCGCCGGCGCCTTCGGCGACATCGGCTGCTTCAGCTTCTATCCGGGGAAGAATCTCGGGGCCTGCGGGGAAGGCGGGGCCGTCGTGACGGACCGCCCCGAACTCGCCGAACAAGTGCGTCTCCTCCGCGATTGGGGCCAGATCAGGCGTTACGAGCATGTGAAGCTCGGCTTCAACCTGCGCATGGACAATGTTCAGGGCGCCGTTCTGAGGGTGAAGCTGCCCCGTCTCGACGGCTGGAACGCACGCCGCCGTGCCGTCGCGGCGCTCTATCGAGAGCTTCTCGACGGCGCCGCGCTCAGGCTGCCGGCCCCCGCGGGCGAGGATCACGTCTTCCACGTCCATGCGGTGCGCGTCGACGACCGCGACGGGCTGCGTGCCTCGCTGGAGGCCGCGGGCGTCGCGACGGGCATCCATTATCCCAAGCCCGTGCATCTGCAGACGGGCTACGCCTCTCTCGGCTACGGCCCCGGCGCGTTTCCGGAAGCCGAGCGCATGGCGCGGGAGGCGCTGTCGCTGCCGATCTTCCCGGAAATGACCGAAGCGCAGGTCCGCACGGTCGCAGCCGCGGTGCGCCGCTTCACGGAGGGCGCGCGCGATGCGGCATGAGACGCAGGGAACGGCGGTCCGCACGGCCGTCAGGCAGGCGCGGAACGTGTTTCGGGGCAAGCGCGTGCTGGTCACGGGCGGCGCCGGCTTCATCGGCTCGCATGTCGTCGACCTGCTCGTCGCGGCCGGTGCGGGCGACGTGGTCGTCGTCGACGACATGGTCCGCGGGCGGCCCGACAATCTCGCCCGCGTGCTCGGCCGGCCGAACGTCCGTCTCGTCCGGGGCGACATCCGCGACCGCGGGCTGATGCGGACGCTGATCACGGGCTCGGACACGGTCTTCCATCAGGCCGCGCTCCGGATCACCCATTGCGCGGCCGAGCCGCGCACGGCGATGGAGGTCATGGTCGACGCGACCTACGAGATCGTGAACCTCTGCGTCGAGGAGCGCGTGCGCAAGCTGGTCATGGCTTCGACGGCCTCCGTCTACGGCATGGCCGAAAGCTTCCCGACCGCCGAGGACCACCATCCCTACGGCAACCGCACGCTCTACGGCGCGGCGAAGATCTTCGCGGAAGGGCTGATGCGGTCCTTCAACGACGTCTACGGGCTCGATTACGTCGCGCTGCGCTATTTCAACGTCTACGGCCCGCGCATGGACATTCATGGCCGCTACACGGAAGTGCTGGTGCGCTGGATGGAGCGGATCTCGGCGGGCCTTCCGCCCGTGATCTTCGGCGACGGGCTGCAGACCATGGACATGGTCCATGTCCGCGACGTCGCCCGCGCCAACATCCTCGCCGCGACCTCCGACGCTTCCGATCAGGTCTTCAACGTCGCGAGCGGGACGAAGACCTCGCTTCTCGACCTGGCGAAGACGCTGGCCCGCGTCATGGGAAGGCCGCATCTCGTGCCGGTGCACGAGCCGGAGCGGAGCGTCAACCCGGTCCCGCGGCGGCTGGCCGACACGTCGAAGGCCGAAAGGGCCCTCGGCTTCCGCGCGACGCTGACGCCCGAACAAGGCCTCGCGGAACTCGTCGAATGGTGGCGCGCGGAAAGCGCCGAAGCGCGGGGAGCCGCCGAATGATCCCGATCGCACGTCCGGTCCTCGGCCGGGAGGAGGCCGATGCGGCCGCCGCCGTCGTCCTTTCGGGCTGGTTGACTCAAGGGCCGCAAGTGGCCGCCTTCGAGACCGAATTCGCCGAGGCGGTCGGCGCGCCCTTCGCCTGCGCGGTCGCGAACTGTACCGTCGCGCTGCATCTCGCGCTGCTCGCGGTCGGGGTCGGGGAGGGGGACGAGGTCGTCACCGCCTCGCACACCTTCATCGCCACGGCGAATGCGATCCGCCAATGCGGCGCGGTCCCCGTGCTCGTCGACATCGACCCGCTCACGTACGACATGGACCCCGACGCGGTCGCGGCCGCGATCACGCCGAAGACGAAGGCGATCCTCTGCGTCCACCAGATGGGCATGCCCTGCGATCTCGAGCGCCTGCTCGGCATCGCCCGCGCCCAAGGCGTCGCGCTCGTCGAGGATGCCGCCTGCGCCGTCGGCAGCGAGGTGCGGATCGGCAATGCATGGTCGAGGATCGGCGCGCCCGCGGGCGACGTCGCCTGTTTCTCCTTCCATCCCCGCAAGATCCTGACGGTCGGCGACGGCGGCATGCTGACCACGGCGAACCCGGATCATGACCGCTTCTTCCGCCTGAAGCGCCAGCACGGCATGAGCGTGCCCGACACCGTGCGCCATTCGGGCACGCGCGTGATCTTCGAGGACTATCCCGTCCAAGGCTTCAACTACCGCATGACGGACGTTCAGGCCGCGATCGGGCGTGAACAGTTGAAGCGTCTTCCCGCCATCGTCGAGCGGCGCCGGGTCGCGGCCGACTCCTATGCCGCGCTCCTCGCCGAACTGACGCCGCAGATCGCGCCGCCCTTCGAGCCCGACTATGCCCGCTCGAACCGGCAGAGCTACGCCATCCGCCTGCCCGAAGGAGCCGATCAGAAACGCGTGATGCAGCGCATGCTCGACGACGGCATCGCCACAAGGCGCGGCATCATGAACGTCCATCAGGAAGCCGCCCATGCGGATCTTCCGCTCCGCTTCCCGCTGCCGCATTCCGAGGCCGCGCGGGATCGCTGCATCCTGCTGCCCCTTCACGACGGCACCGACGAGGCCGTTCGCCGCCGCGTGGTGCAGTCGCTCGCCGAGGCGCTGGCATGAACGACGCTTCGGCTTTCCCAAGGCCTTGCGAGGGCGCGCCCGGCTACGTGCTGCGCGGCCCCGTGCCGAGCGCTCCGCCGGACGCCGTCGCCGCGAGGCCCGGCTTCGCGCCGCTCCGGCTCAAAGCCCTGATCCGCGAGGCCGTGCAGCGCACGGGGCTCGATCTGCGCGGCCTGACCGTCCTCACGGAAGCGGCGACGGGCGCCTACGGGACGACGCCCGTGATCGCCGCCATGGCGGGCGCGCGCGTGCATGCCTTGGCACGGGCGTCGCGCCACGGAAGTGTGGAGCAGATCCGCGACCGCGTCGGCGCACTGGCGCTGCAGGCGGGCGTGGCGGACCGCATCGCCGTCGTCGAAACCGTTCCTCCCGATCTTTGGCGTGCCGCCGACATCGTCACCAACAGCGGCCATCTCCGCCCCATCGATGCGGCGGCGGTCGCCGCCATGCGGCCCGACGCCGTGATCGCGCTGATGTTCGAGGCGTGGGAGTTCCGCGCCGCGGACATCGATCTCGCGGCCTGTCGGGCCAAGGGCGTGCGCATCGTCGGCGTCAACGAGCGGCACGAAAGCATCGACGTCTTCTCCTATCTCGGCCTCACCTGCGTGAAGATGCTCTTCGACGCCGGGATCTCGGTCTACGGCAGCCGGATCGCGCTGCTCTGCGACAATGATTTCGGTCCCTTCATCATGCGCGGGCTCACCGGCCTCGGCGCCCGCGTGCAGGTGTTCGACGGCGTCGGCGCGCTGCCCGCCGACTCCTGGCAGGCCGTGGTCTGCGCGCTGCGCCCGACGCGCCGGCCCCGCATCGGCCCCGGCGACGCGAAACGGCTGGCGCGCGTCGCGCCGCAGGCGGTGCTCGCCCAATTCTGGGGCGACGTCGACCGGCGCGCGCTGCGGGAGGCGGGCGTTGCGCTTTGGCCCGAGATCGAACCCGCTCCCGGCCATATGGCCGCGCTGCTCGATGCGACGGGACCGGAAGCGGTGGTCCGTCTGCAGACGGGCGGGCTGCTCGCCGCACGGCGCGTCTTCCGCGGCGAGGCCGCCGTGCGCGATCCCGTCGCACAACTCCTCTGAAAGGGGAGCCGCGCTCCAGCCTCCGTCTCCGCCGAGGGGCGTAGGGGTCGTCCGATCGGGCGCGCGTCTCGCCCCACGACGTCCCGTCCGGTCGATTTCTTCTTTCACGGTCCCGGGCGACCATCCTTTCCGTCCGCAGCAGGAGGTCCGACCGATGCGCTTCGATCCTCTGAGAAAGCTCCGCCTCGGACGGCGTGCCGGCTCGCTGCTCCCCGCTCTCGCCCCGCTCGCGCTTCTCGGCCTCGACGGCCGCGCCGCGCCGGGGCTCGAGGCGCTCCGTCGACCCGAGCCCGGGCCGGGGCCTGGCGCCGCGCCGCAAGGCGCGCTCGATCCCGTCGCGCTCGTCGCGGCCGGCCCGGAGGCGCAGGCGCTCGAGATCCAGGTCTTCGCACAGCCGGCGGCACCCGTTTCGACGGGTTCGACGGGTTCGTCCGTCGAGACGACGGCGTCGATCGAGGGGCCGCAATCCTCGCTCGTCCCGAGCGCCTTTCTGGTACCCTTGGCGGCCGGAACGACCGACGCCACGATCGCGGCGAACGCCGTGTCCTCCGAGCCCCCTGCGAGTTCCTATCCCACGGGGCCGTGGACGGACGAGCTCGTGATGATCTTCCCGGCGGCATCGACGGGGACAGTGGCGGGCGGCGCGTCGACGGATCCTTCGACGGGCGACCCCTCCTCCGCCGCGCTCGCGGAGAACGCGATCGTCGTCGAGAACCGCAAACCCGGAAATCCCCGCTCCGAATGGGACCTCCGCAACGGCGTCGGCAGCACGAACATCGAGGGCTTCGCGACCGAGATCAGTCTGAACCGCGGCGGCCGCGTCGACTTCAAGGTCGATACGAACGCCGCCGACTACCGTATCGACGTCTATCGGCTCGGCTGGTACGGCGGCATGGGCGCGCGCAAGGTCGCCACCATCGACCGGAACGCGGCGGGCACCGTCCAGCCCGCTCCGCTCTTCGACCCGACGACCAAGCTGATCGATTGCGGCAACTGGTCCGTCACCGATTCATGGACCATTCCCGCCGACGCCTGTTCCGGCATCTACATCGCCAAGCTCGTGCGCGAGGACGGCACCTTCGGCGAGAACCACATGGCCTTCGTCGTCCGTGCGGACGGCACGCCGAGCGACGTCCTCTTCCAGACCGCGGACACGACCTGGGTCGCCTACAATCCTTGGGGCGGCACCAATCTCTATGCGGGCACGAACGGCAAGGCCGTCGCGGTCAGCTACAACCGGCCCTTCACGAGCCGACTCCGGGAACTCGCTTCCGGGCCGCAGGACTGGATCTTCGGCGCGGAATATCCGGCATTGCTCTGGCTCGAACGCAACGGCTTCGACGTGAGCTACGTCACGGGCGTCGACGTGGCGCGGGACGGGGCGGGACTGCTGGACCACAAGGTCTTTCTGTCCGTCGGCCATGACGAGTATTGGTCGGCGGAGCAGAGGACCCATGTCGAGGCGGCGCGGGACGCGGGCGTCAATCTGCAGTTCTGGAGCGGCAACGAGGTCTATTGGAAGATCCGTTGGGAAACGAGCATCGACGCGAGCGGCGCGGCCTATCGCACCATCGTCTGCTACAAGGAGACCCGCGACAATTTCGGCTCGGACCCCTCCGAAATCTGGACCGGCACCTGGCGCGACCCCCGCTTCGGCGGCACGGGGCTTCCCGAAAACGCGCTGACGGGCACGATCTTCGAGGTCGACTCCTACCGTCTCGATACGGTCACCGTGCCCTACGACATGTCGCGCCTGCGCTTCTGGCGCGACACCCGCGTCGCGCAGACGCCCGTCGGCGGCACGACGACGCTCAACGGCACCTATCTCGGCTATGAATGGAACGCCGCGCCCGACAACGGCTTCTCGCCGGCGGGCCTCATCCGGCTGTCGTCGAGCACCGTCGAGGTGGAGCAGAAGCTGCTCGATTACGGCTTCACCGTCGGTCCGGGCACGGCCACGCACAATCTGACCCTCTACCGCGACCCCGAAAGCGGCGCGCTCGTGTTCGGCGCGGGCATGGTCTATTGGAGCTGGGCTCTCGACGAGAACCACGACAACGAGGCCACCCCGACCGATCCGGCCGTCCGGCAGGCCATGGTCAATCTCTTCGCCGAGATGGGGGTAAGGCCGCAGACGCTGGAAGCCAGCCTCGTCTTCGCCGTCGCCTCGACCGACAGGACCGCGCCTTCGGCGACGATCTCCGCGAGCGGGATCGCGGGCGGCACCTTCGTTTCCGGACAACGGGTCACGATCACGGGCTCCGCCGTCGACATCGGCGGCCTCGTCGCGGGCGTCGAGGTCTCGACCAATGGCGGGCTCACCTGGCACCCCGCGCAAGGGACATCGAATTGGAGCTACGCCTGGACCGTGAACGGTCCGGCGGGCGAGCGCACGATCCTCGCCCGCGCCACCGACGACAGCGTGAATACGGGGCTCGCAAGCGCGGGCGTGAAGGTGAACGTCGTCGTGCCCGACGCGACGAGCCTGTGGGATCTCGCGACGCCCGTGAACGCGGTCACGATCTCGGACCGGACCCCGGTCGAACTCGGCATGAAGTTCACGACGGCGGAGTCGCCGTTGTTGACGGGGTTCCGCTTCTACAAGGCGTCGACGAATACGGGCACGCATTCGGCCCGCATCTGGACGACGGGCGGCGTCATGCTGGCCGAGGCGACCTTCACGAACGAGACGGCCTCGGGCTGGCAGACGGCGACGCTCCCCACGCCGATCCGGCTCGCCGCCGACACGACCTACATCGTCTCCTACCACACGACCGGCGGCTACAGTCAGTCGACCGGGTATTTCATGTCGCCCGGCGAGAACGGCGACCTCGTCGCGCCGGCGGGCGAGAACGGGCTCTACGCCTATGGCGGGCCGGGTACCTTCCCGAACCGGACCTTCAACGCGGCGAATTACTGGGTCGACGTGGTCCTCGACCGGACGCCCGTGGCGAATGTCGCGCTGTCCCTCTTTCCCGACACGGTCGTTCCCGCGGTCACGACCGTGAACGACGCGGCGCAGGTCGAACTCGGAACGCGGTTCCGCTCGACGGCCGACGGTCTGATCACGGGCATCCGCTTCTACAAGGGCGCGCAGAATACGGGCACGCATACGGGCAGCCTCTGGAGCACGACGGGGCAGCGGCTCGCGACCGTCACCTTCACCGGGGAGACCGCTTCGGGCTGGCAGACGGCGCTCTTCGCGCAACCCGTGCAGATCACGGCGGGCGTGACCTATGTCGCGTCCTATCACACGCAGGGCTTCTATTCGGTCACGGTCGAAGGCTTCCGGAACGGCTACGTCAACGGCACGCTGAGCGTGGGTTCGGAGTCGTCGGGCCTGGGCAACGGCGTTTATTCTTATGGCGCGAGCGCCTTCCCGACATCCACCTATCGGAACTCGAACTATTTCGTGGACGTCGTCTTCGTGCAGGGCGGCACCGTGCCGAACAAGGCGCCCGTGCCGACCAACGACAACGGCTTCACGGTCGCCGCGGACGGCACGCTGACCATCGCCGCGAGCACGCTGCTCGCCAACGACCTCGATCCCGAAGGTCGGACCCTCACGATCGCCTCGGTCGGCGGGGCGACCAACGGCACGGTCTCGCTGTCCTCCGACAAGACGACCGTCACCTTCACCCCGGCGGCAGGCTATACGGGACCCGCCTCGTTCGCCTATGCCGCGAGCGACGGGGAACTCACGGCGAGCGCGACGGTCGGCGTGATCGTCGGCGAAACCGCCACGGCCTATTCTCTTTTCTCGACCGTGACGCCCGCAAGCTTCGTCGCCGACGGCACGCCGCTCAATCTCGGCACGCGCTTCACCGTTTCGGCCGACGGCACCATCGCGGCGCTGACGTTCTACAAGGCGCCGCAGGAGACGGGCACGCATCGCGGCTATCTGTGGACCGCCTCGGGGACGCTTCTCGCTTCCGTCACCTTCGCGAACGAGACGGCGAGCGGCCGGCAACTCGCCGAACTGGCCGCGCCCGTCGCCGTCACGGCCGGGCAGAGCTACATCGTCTCCTATTCGTCGAACGGCACCTATGCCGTCACGTCCCGCGGTCTTTCGACCACGATCACGTCCGGTCCGCTCTCGGCCCCCGCAAGCGGCCCGGCGGGCGGGAACGGCGTCTATGCCTACGGCGCCGCCGGGCTCTTCCCGACCGCGACCTTCAACGCGACGAACTACTTCGCCGACGTCGTCTATTTCCGTGCCGCCACGAGCGTGAACCGCTCTCCCGTCGCGGTGAACGACACGGGCTACACGACGAACCGCGACACGCCGATCGTGATCGACGTCGGAGCGCTCCTCGCCAACGACACCGATCCGGACGGGGACGGGCTCACAGTCACCGCGGTTTCCGGCGCGACCGGCGGCCTTGCCGCGATCGACGCGCAGGCAGGGAAGATCACCTTCGCCCCGACGAACGGCTTCACCGGAAATGCGGGCTTCACCTACACGATCGCGGACGGCAACGGGAACACCGCTTCGGCGCAGGTCGCGCTCACCGTCACCGCCCCCGCGACGGGGACGGGGCTCTTCGCCGCGACCGATACGCCTTCGATCCTCACCGTCAACGACCCGAATCCCGTCGAACTCGGCATGAAGTTCACGACGGCGACCGCGGGGCAGGTGACGGGGATCAGCTTCTACAAGGGGCCGAGCAATGTCGGCCCGCATCAGGCCCATCTGTGGACGGCGACCGGGACGCTGCTCGCCTCCGCCACCTTCTCCGGCGAGAGCGCGAGCGGTTGGCAGACCGTCTCGCTGGCCCAGCCCGTGTCGCTCGCGGCGGGGCAGACCTATGTCGCCTCCTATCACACGAACGGCTTCTACTCGATCACGCCCGACTATTTCGCGACCGCGAAGACGGCGGGGTCGCTCACCGCGCCCGCCTCCGACGCGTCGGGCGGGAACGGCGTCTATGCCTACGGGGCTTCGGGCAGCTTCCCGACCTCGACCTTCAACCGAAGCAATTACTGGGTGGACGTGGTCTTCAGCGGACAGATCGCGGCCTGACGGCCGCCATCGGAGGGGGAAACATCGTGAATCAGGAAATCTTCGCCGACGCGGTCGGTGAAATCACCGTCGGCGGTTCGGTCGTCCGGATCGACTTCGTCAGCCTCTCGGCCGTCGAGAAGGACGCTTCGGGCAATCCGAAGCCCGTGATCCGCCAACGCGTGATCATGCCGCTCGACGGTTTCGCCAATGCCGCCGACCTGATGATCAAGGCCCTGAAAGGCCTCGAGGAGGCGGGCGCGATCCGCCGCAACGCCGTCCCGCCGCCCGCGGGACCCGATCCGCTGCGGCCGAACCGTTCGCCGAACTTCAGCTGAGGGCGGGATTTCGTCATGGCCCCGCATCCCGATACCGCGCTCGTCTGCCTTGCTCTGGCGGCGCGGAAGCACGGGACGGATCTCGCGCCCGATCGTCTCGCCCATGCCCATGCGATCGGGCGCGAGCCCGTCGATCCGGACAAGGTCGTCGGCATGGCGACGGAGGCGGGCCTCGCGGCGCGTGCCGTCCGCCTGACCCATGACGAATTGCGCGGCCTCGGCGAGGCCTATCCGGCGCTCGCGCGTCTCGCCAACGGAAACTGGATCGTCGTCGAAGGTCCGGGCCCGGACGGCGACGTCATCATCTTCGATCCGCTCGCCGAACTCGGCGAGCCGATCCCGCTCGGCCGCGAGGCGCTCGAAAAGGTCTGGGACGGGGACGTCGTCCTCCTCGGCCGCGACGCCTCCGTCGCCGCGACGGAACGGCCCTTCGGCATCTCCTGGTTCTTCCCGGAGATCGGGCGGCAGCGGAAGCTCTTCGGGGAGGTGGCGCTCGCCGCGCTCTTCCTCTTCGCGCTGGGGCTCGCCACCCCGATCTTCTTCCAGCTCGTCATCGACAAGGTGCTGGTCCATGAGAGCTACACGACCCTGACCGTGCTCGCGATCGGGATGGCCGCGGCCCTCGTCTTCGAGGCGGCCTTCAACTTTCTGCGCCGCTATCTCCTGCTCTTCGCGACCAACCGCATCGATGTCCGGACGGCGAAGAAGACCTTCACGCATCTGCTCGATCTCCCGGTCGAAGTGTTCGAAAAGACCTCCGCGGGCGTGCTGGTGAAGCACATGCAGCAGGCGGGGCGCATCCGCGAATTCCTGACGGGCCGGCTGTTCCTCACCGGGCTCGATCTCGTCTCGCTCCTCGTCTTCCTGCCCGTGCTGCTGCTCTACAGCATGCCGTTGACCCTGCTCGTGCTCGGCTTCACCGCCCTGATCGGGATCGTGATCGGCGTGCTCGTCGGCCCCTTCCGCCGCCGTCTGCTCGATCTCTACGCCGTGGAGGCGGAACGGCAGGCGATGCTGGTCGAGACCGTCCACGGCATGCGCACGGTCAAGGCGCTCGCCATGGAGCCCTTGCGTCGCCGGGCCTGGGACGACCGCTCCGCCCAGGCCGCCGATCTCCGCTTCCGCGTCGAGAAGCTCTCGACCCTCGCCCAATCGCTGACGGGCTTTCTGGAAAAGGCCATGGTGGTCGGGATCGTGGGCCTCGGCGCGATGAAGGTCTTCGACGGCGCCATGACCATCGGCGCGCTCGTCGCCTTCAACATGCTCGCGGGCCGCGTCACGGGGCCGCTGATGCAGCTCGTGACCATGGTTCACGAATATCAGGAGGTCGCGCTCTCGGTGCGGATGCTCGGCGAGATCATGAACCGCAAGCCCGAGCGTCCCCCGAACGCCCGCGGTCTCCGCCCGGCGATCACCGGCGCGATCGAGGTCGAGGACGTCACCTTCCGCTATGCCGAGGATCGCGCGCCCGCGCTCGACGGCGTCTCGATCCGGATCCCCGCGGGCACCGTGGTCGGCATCGTCGGGCAGAGCGGTTCGGGCAAGACGACGCTGACCCGTCTCCTGCAAGGGCTCTATCCCGTCCGGCAGGGCATCATCCGCATCGACGGGCATGATCTGCGCGAAATCGATCTCCCGCATCTGCGGCGGAACGTGGGGGTGGTGCTGCAGGACAGCTTCCTGTTTCGCGGCACGGTCCGCGACAACATCGCCTGCGTGAGGCCCGACGCCTCGCTCGAAGAGATCGCGCTCGCCGCGCGCCGCGCGGGGGCGGAGGAATTCATCGCCCGCCTGCCGCGCGGCTTCGAAACGCCCCTCGAAGAAAACGGCGCCGATCTTTCCGGCGGACAGCGCCAGCGCCTGTCCATCGCCCGGGCGCTGCTGCTCGATCCCCGCATCCTCATTCTCGACGAGGCGACGAGCGCGCTCGATCCGCACAGCGAGGCGGTGGTGCGACAGAACCTCAAGCAGATAGCGGAGGGGCGGACGGTGCTGATCGTCTCGCATCGCCTCAGCACGCTCGTCGACGCCGACGCCATCATCGTCTTCGACCGCGGTCGCGCGGTGGAGGCGGGCCGTCACGAAGAGCTTCTCTCCCGCTCCACCGTCTACCGCCATCTGTGGAACCAACAGACGCGGCACGTCGCCTGACGGGCGACCGCAACCCGGGAGTTTCGATGACGACCCGTCCGACCGCTCGTCCCGAACCGCAGCGCGAACCGTCCCGCATCGAAGCGGCGGCGGAGTTTCAATCGGCTGCGGCGGTGGTCGAAGACCGCGCGCCGCCGCCCGCGGCGGGGGCGGTGCTCTGGCTCGCGGCGGGCGTCCTCGCTTCGGCCGTCGTCTGGGCGGCGGTCTCCAAGGTCGACGAGATCGCCGTCGCACCCGGCAAACTCGTCACCACCCGGCCCAATCTCGTGGTCCAGCCTCTCGAACGCGCGGTCATCCGCGGCATCCATGTGGCGCTGGGCGACACGGTGAAGGCCGGGCAGGCGCTGATCACGCTCGACACCACCTTCTCCGACGCCGACTTCGAGCAGTTGCGCGCCAAGCTCGCCCATTTCGACGCGCTGCTCGCCCGGCTCGAAGCGGAGGCGGGCGCGGGGGACATGGAGGTGGCGGCGGATGCGGGGAGCGAAATCCGGCTTCAGCGCCGCCTCTTCGACCAACGTCGCGCCTCGCACGAGGCGCGATTGCTCGATTACGACCAGCAGATCGCGCGGGCCGAGGCGGGCATTTCCGCGAGCGTCAACGAGGAGGAGGTCAATCGCAAGCGGCTGGCGACCCTGACCGAGATCGAGGACATGCGGACCATGCTCGTCGACCGGCAGAGCGGATCGCGGCTGAACCTGCTCCAGTCGCGCGATCTCCGGCTCGACATCGAGGCCTCCATCGTCCGCGCGCAGGGCAGCCGCACCGAGATGCAGCACGGGCTCGAAAAGGCGAAGGCGGAACGCCGCGCCTATGTCGAAGACGCGCGTCGGACGACGCTCGAACATCTCGTCGAGGCCCGCGACCAACGCAAGACCGCGCTCGAAGAGCTCCGCAAGGCGGAACTGCGCCGCAACCTCGTCACGCTCACCGCGCCGTCGGACGGCGTCGTGCTCGACATCGCCCAGCGCTCGCTCGGCTCCGTCATGCGCGAGGCGGAACCGCTCGTCACCCTCGTCCCCCTCGACGTACCGATCGAGGCGGAGGTGGCGGTCGACGCGAGGGACATCGGGCGCATCGCGCCGGGCCAGCCCGTCCGCGTCAAATTCGATGCCTTTCCCTTCCAGAAGCACGGTACCGCGAGCGGCACCGTCCGCACCATCAGCCGCGACAGCTTCACGCCCGACGAGACGCGGAAGAAGGCCGGGCCGCAGGGCCCGCAGCCCTTCTATCGCGTCCGCATCGCGCTCGATTCCGTGAGGCTGAAGGGCGTGCCCGACAGCGTGAGCATTCTTCCCGGCATGACCGTGGCGGGCGAGATCAAGACCGGGCGAAGGACGGTGCTGTCCTATTTCCTCTACCCGATCCTGCGCGGGCTCGACGAAAGCCTGCGGGAGCCGTGAGGCTCAGTCGAGCCGGGAGCCGTGAGGCTCAGTCGAGCTTCGCCGCCGTCACCTCGACCTCGATCTTGAATTCGGGCTTCGAGAAGCCCGACACGATCACCAGCGTCGAGGCCACCGGGCCGCCGTTCAGATAGCGGTCGCGGATCTTCCCGTAGATCGGGAAATAGGAACGGTCGGTCACGAAGGCGTTGAAGCGCACCACGTCGTTCAGCGTCATGCCCGCTTCGGCGAGAACCGCCTGGACGTTTTCGAGGCAGAGGATCGTCTGGCTCTCGATGTCCTCGGGGATCACGTCGTCCGGACCCACGCCCAGCTGCCCGGACGCGAAGACGAAACGCGATCCTGCCGGCACCGCGACGCCGTGGACATAGGTCGAAAAGGGCGGACGGATCGTCGTGGGGCGAAGAGGGGTGTTCATGGCGGGCTCCGACTCTCTCGTGACGTGGTGACGCTAGCACGGCTTTTGCTTACCAATGGAGCATAAGCCGGGCGACTCTCCCGGCAAGCGTCCCGCCGGAGTGAACGATGCCGAGACACGACCGTTGCCGCCCCGCGATCACCGCTCGGGGCGTCGCCCGATGAGCGCCGGCTTCGTGACCGTTCCCCAGGCACCTGCCTATCGCCTGATCGGAGCCCGCGTCCCCGCGCCGCTTCTCGGCCGCGAGGGGGAGGGCGATGCGCCCGTCGCCGTCGAGATCACGATCGACCGCGGCCGCATCGCCGCGATCGGTCCGGCGGGCTCGTCCGACCCGGCGCTTCCCGCCGTCGATCTGCGCGGCGGCATGGTCCTGCCGCGCTTCGTCGACATGCATACCCATCTCGACAAGGGCCATATCGTCGCCCGCTCGCCGAACCCGGACGGCGGCTTCTTCGGCGCGCGCGAGGCCGTCGGCGCCGACCGCGAGGCGAATTGGACGGCGGACGACGTCCGCGCCCGCATGGATTTCGCGATCCGCTGCGCCTTCGCCCACGGCACGGGCGCGATCCGCACGCATATCGATTCCATCGGCAAGCAGACGGCGATCAGCTGGCCCGTCTTCGCCGAACTGCGCGAGGCGTGGAAGGGCCGCATGGCCCTTCAGGCGGTCTCTCTCCTCCCGTCCGATCTCGTGGTCGACGCGGAGGACGAGTTCCGCACGGTGGTCGACACCGTCGCCCGCAACGGCGGCATTCTCGGCGCGGTCACCTTTCTCGGTCGCGCGCCGGACGAAAAGCTCGATCTCGCGCTCGAACGCCTCTTCGGGGCGGCGGCCGCGCACGGCCTCGATCTCGATTTCCATGTCGACGAGAGCGATTCCGCGGACGCCCGTTCGCTCGAAGTGATCGCCGACGCCGCGATCCGCCATCGCTTCAAGGGCGCGATCACGACCGGCCATTGCTGCTCGCTCGCGCTCGCCTCCGACGGCGACCGCGCCCGCGTGATCGACAAGCTCGGCACGGCGGGGATCTCCGTCGTCAGTCTGCCGATGTGCAACATGTATCTGCAGGACCGGAAGGCGGGCCGCACCCCGCGCTGGCGCGGCGTCGCGCCGTTGCATGAACTCGACGCCGCGGGCGTCCGCGTCATGGTCGCGAGCGACAATACCCGCGACCCCTTCTACGCCTATGGCGATCTCGACATGGTCGAAGTCTTCCGCGAGGCGACGCGCATTCTCCATTTCGATCATTCCGACCGGCCGTGGACGAGGGCGCTCGGCACGACCGCCGCCGACGTCATGGGCCTTGCCGATCACGGGCGCATCAAGACGGGCGGCCCGGCGGATCTCGTGCTCGTCTCCGCCCGCACGCTCGGCGAATTCGTCTCGCGCCCGCAATTCGACCGCGTGGTCGTCGTCGGCGGCGCGGGCGTCTCCACGACGCCGCCGGACTATCGCGAACTCGACCCTCTCCACGCCTGACCGGAGCCCGACCGATGCCCGCTTATGATCTCGACGCCTTGAAGCGCCGCCTCGGTTCCATCCGGACCGAGACCAATCCCGCTCTGGTCAAGCAGAAGAGCCGCGACTTCTACTGGTACTCGCCGATCCTGAAGAAGCAGCTCGACCACGTGACGGGCGACATGGTCGTCTCCCCCGCGTCGGAAGCGGAGGTCGTCGAGACGCTCGCCGCCTGTTTCGATCTCGGCATTCCGGTGACGCCGCGCGGAACGGGCACGGGGAATTACGGGCAGGCCATGCCGCTTTCGGGCGGCGTCGTGCTGGATCTCTCCGGGCTGAACGGCGTCACGAAGATCGCGCCCGGCCGCGTGACGGCGCAGGCGGGCACCGTGCTCGCCGAGGTCGACAAGGTGACGCGCGCGGATTCCGGGCAGGAGCTGCGCATCCACCCCTCGACCTACCATACGGCCTCCATCGGCGGCTTCGTGGCCGGCGGATCGGCCGGCGTCGGCTCGATCAAATGGGGCGGGCTGCGCGATTACGGCAATCTGATCCGTCTGCGCGTCGTGACCATGGAGGCGAGCCCGCGCGTGCTCGAACTCTCGGGCGACGACATGCAGAAGGCGGCGCATGCCTACGGCACCAACGGCATCATCACCGAAGTCGAGATGCCGCTCGCGCCCGCCTATACCTGGCACGACGTCATCGTGGGCTTCCCCACGCTGCGCGACGCGACCGCCTATGCCAATGCGCTGGGCGAGCAGGACGGCATTCTGCTCAAGAACCTCGCGGTGATCGCCGCGCCCGTCCCGCACACCTATTTCGCCCGGCACAAGAAGTATCTGAAGCCCGAGAGCCACGTCGCCATCGTGACGGTGGCGGAGCAGGCGCTCGACGCCATGCTCGCCTTCACCCGGCGCTTCCGCACGGGCGAGATCCTGATGCGGACCGACCTCTTGTCCGACGAGGAGAAGAAGGGGCTGCCGCCGGGCTTCGAACTGGGCTGGAACCATACGACCCTGCGTGCGATCCGCGTCGACCCGACGCTGACCTATCTGCAGGTGCTCTATCCCTATCCGAACCAGATCGACCTCGTGGACAAGGTCCATGCGCATTTCGGCGACGAAGTGCCCGCCCATCTCGAATTCGTGCGCTTCGACGGCAAGGTGACCTGCTTCGGGCTGCCTCTGGTGCGCTACACCACCGACGAGCGGCTCGAAGAGATCATGCGCATCCATGAGGACATGGGCGCGCCGATCTTCGATCCGCATCGCTACACGCTGGAGGAGGGCGGCATGAAGCAGACCGACGAGGTCCAGCTCGCCTTCAAGCGCGAGGCCGACCCCAAGGGCCTGCTCAATCCCGGCAAGATGATCGCTTGGGAAGACCCGACCTACGACTACAAGGCCGGCAAGCGCTATCTCTTCCCCGGCCTGGAAGCCCGGCTCGCCGACGCCTGACCGGGGAGGGGGCTTTGCGGATCCTCCTCGTCCATTGCCACCCGAACCCGGCGAGCTTCACGGCCGCCGTCCGCGACGCCGCGCTCGAGGGCCTCGCCGCGGCGGGCCACGAGGCGCGCGTGATCGATCTCTACGCCGAGAATTTCGATCCCGTCCTCAGCCGCGAGGGCCGGGCCGCCTATCACACGGCGGGCGAGAATGAGGCCGGCGTGGAGGATCACCTCGCGGCCCTGCGTTGGTGCGAGGGCTTGCTCTTCACCTATCCGACCTGGTGGTACGGCCAGCCGGCGATGCTCAAGGGCTGGCTCGACCGTGTCTGGATTCCGCATGCGACCTTCACGATGCCGGAGGGCGACAAGCCGATCGGGCGCGTGCTGACGAACATCCGCCTGATCGGCGCGATCACGACGCTGGGCAGTCCGAAATGGTGGTGGTTCCTGATGGGCATGCCCGGCCGCCGCGTGCTTCTGACGGGCATCTCCGTCCTCTGCGCCCCGGGCGCGAAGACCCTCTGGCTCGCGCTCCACAAGATGGATTCGACGACGGAGCCGGAACGCAAGGCGTTTCTGGAGCGCGTGCGGGAGCGGACGGCGCGGCTGCGCTAGTCTCCTTCGTCATTGCGAGCGAAGGCGAAGCAATCCAGCGGACGCCGGGCCTTCATGCTCCGTGCCCGGCATGGATTGCCGCGTCGCTCCGCTCCTCGCAATGACGGAGGAACTCCTCCTCAAGCCAGCCGCGACAGCTCGAACCGCGTCACGTCCCGCACGAGCTTGATGAATTCCAGCGCCTGCATCTCCGCCGTCAGTCGGCCCTTCTCGGCCGTCGCGAGGGACGCGTCGCCGGCCGCGCCCGAGGGGTGGAGATCCTGCGCCAGCCAGCCGAAGGCGGTGAAGCCCGTGGGACGCAACAGGTCGAAGCTCTTCGCGATCTCGATCGAGGTCGGCGCGAAATTCTCCGCCTTGTCCATCCGCACGAGATCGGGCCGGAAATGCAGCATCAGCGAGGTCTCGATGTCGCCCGCATGGATGCCGATCTGACCTTCGAGATCGGTGTACATCCCCGCCGGGATGCCGAAGCGCCGCCAGGCGCATGTCACGGCCAGCATGCCGAGCCGCACGCGCAGTTCCCGCGCGACGATGTTGAGCGGATCGACGTTCCCGCCGTGGCTGTTGACCATCACGATCTTGCGCAGGCCCGCGCGGTGCACGCTCTCGCCGATCTCGGTCCAGACGCGGATCGCGGTCTCCCACGTCATCGTCACCGTGCCCGGCGAGCGCAGATGCTCGTTCGACTTGCCGACCGCCTGCGTCGGCAGCACCAGCACGTCGAGATCGTCCGGCAGGCGCTTCAGCACCTCGGCGATCATGCCGTCGGCGATCACCGTGTCGACCGAGACGGGGAGATGCGGGCCGTGCTGCTCGATCGCCGCGACGGGCAGGATCGCGATCGTGGTCTCCGGGTCGAGACCCTCGAAATCCTTGGTGGTCAGTTCGCTCCAGAAACGGCGGCGCAAGGCATCATCCTCCGGCAAGACGGGTCGAGGGGGGATCGCGGCGAGGACGCTCAGGGCTTCAGGGGGACGTAGGTCCGCATCTTGCCCGGATTGAGCAGGCCGTGCGGATCCACCTCGCCCTTGAAGCCGAGCTGGTCGGCATCGGCGCGCTTGTGGCGGCTGCCGTCCTCCAGCGTGACGACGTGAGGATTGGCGATCATCACGCCGTGCTTCTCGTGCAGCGCGATGATCTCGTTGAGGCGCTCGGGCGTGGTGTAGCGCACGATCGGCAGTGCCGAACACGTCATCCGCCCGCCGAAGCGGATGAATTCGAGATGCGGCAGCACTTCGTCCGGGAACATGTCGTGCATCTCGCGCACGCTTTCGATCAGTCGGTCATGCGGGTAGAGGCACTGCAGATAGGTGATCGAACGATCGGCCTTGAGCCATTGAAGGGTCGTGTGGTTCCACGTGTATTCGTAGAGCGGAACCTGTCCGGGGCTCTCGTCGGACGGCGCCTCGTAGGTCACCGCGCCCTTCTCGCCCAGCATCGACTTCACGGTCTCCACCCACGGCTCCGCGATCATCATGATCACGATGCTCTTGCCCTCCGGGCAATGCTTCGTCAGCTGGCCGAAATAGGACGGGATCGGCCAGGTGATCGGGCTGACGAGCTTCTTCACCACGCCGTCGGCCATCGCGACCTCGCGGCCGAACTCCACCGCGCCGAAGAAGTCGTCGAAGGCGACGATCAGGTCGACCCACGGCCAAGCGGGCGCGAGCGGCATTTCGAGCGCCGTGATGATCCCGGTCGTGCCGTAGGCGCGGTTGATCTTCTGCGCCGCGTCGCCGCGCAGTTCGATGACCCGCGGCGTCTCCTCGACCGTCACGATCCGGGCCGCGATGATGTTGCCGGGCTCGCGCAGGCCGCCATAGGCCACCGAGCCCACGCCGCCCGAGCCGCCCGCCACGAAGCCGCCGATGGTGGCGGTGCGCTTGGTCGAGGGATGCATGCGCATCTCCCAGCCCGTCGGGCGGAGCTCGGCGTCGAGCTCATGGATCTTCGCGCCCGCGCCGACGCGGACGACGCCGGTCTTTTGCCACTCGATCGCGGAGAAAGCCGTCATGTCGAGCAGCACGCCGCCTTCGAGCGGCACGGCCTGACCGTAATTGCCCGTCGCGCCGCCGCGCGGCGTCAGCGGGATCCGCAGCTTCGCGCAGGCCGCCGCGACTTTGATCAGATCCGCCTCGTCGCGCGGCGCGACGATGACGTCGGCCGATTTGCCGTTGAGCTCGACGTTCAGGATCGGGCTGTACCAGAAGAAGTCACGCGAGCGCTTGCGGACGACCTGCGGCTCCGTGATCGACGGGACGTCTCCGAGCGCGGCGAGGAGAGCGGCGACGTCGTAACGGGGAGCATCGGTACGGGAAAGGACGGGAGCGTTCATGGCGGTCTCGGCTGCGCGATACGGGCGTGTCTGCCGTGGAGAGCAATTAGCGTACCGCGCGGCAAAGACGATGCACACCGCCGCATGCCTCCTTTGCGGGAAAACTGTGCACAAGAAACCGCCGGTCTGCCTGAATTCGATGCACCCCTTTGACCGCCGGGGCGGACCGCTCCATGTGTTTCGATGCGGCACGCTCGTTGCTTCGTCTTCAGGCCAGCTTCACTCACCGACACGATCGGGAAGGGTTCTCCGATGACCACCACGAAATACCGCATCGACCGGCGCGCCGCCCTCGGGCTTCTCGGCGGCACCTTGGCTTCCACGCTCGTCACCGTTCCGGGCGGGCGCGTCAACGCGCAGACGCTCGACAAGGTGAGCTACCAGACAAACTGGCGCGCGCAGGCCGAACACGGCGGCTTCTATCTCGCCGTCGCCAACGGCATCTACAAGAAGTACGGCATCGATGCGGACATCCGCATGGGCGGCCCGCAGCAGAATCCCTCGCAGCTTCTGCTCGGCGGCCGGGTCGACATGATCATGTCGAACTCGTTCGAGGCCATCAATTACGTGCGCGAAGGTCTGCCCTTCCTCTGCATCGGCTCGATCTTCCAGAAGGATCCGCAGGTCATCATCTCGCACCCGGGCGTCGGCAACGACAAGCTCGCCGACCTCAAGGGCAAGCCGATCCTGATCGGCGCCGCGGGCCGGACGAGCTATTGGCCCTTCCTGAAGGCCAGGTTCGGCTTCACCGACGAGCAGGCGCGGCCCTACACCTTCAACATGGCGCCCTTCCTCGCGGACAAGAACATCTCGCAGCAGGGCTTCCTGTCCTCCGAGCCCTACGCGATCATGCAGGCGGGCGTGCAGCCCGTCGTGCATCTGATCGCCGACGCGGGCTTCGACAACTACAACACCACCGTCAACATCTCCCGCAAGATGGTCGAGGAGAAGAAGGACGTGGTGCAGCGCTTCATGACCGCGACGCTGGAAGGCTGGGCGGAATACATGAAGGGCGGTTCGGCGATCGAGGCGGCCAACGCCCTGATCAAGAAGGACAACCCGGACATGACCGACGACAAGATCGCTTATGCGATCAAGGTCATGAACGAGCGCGGCATCGTCCGGTCCGGCGATGCGCTCAAGCTCGGCATCGGCGCGATGACGGCCGAGCGCTGGAAGCGTTTCTACGATACGATGGCCGATGCGGGCGCCTTCCCGAAGGGGCTCGACGTGACCAAGGCCTACAGCCTCGACTTCATCAACAAGGGCGTCGGCGCGTGACATCTTCCGCGGCTGCGGCGATCCGGGAGACGAAGGGGCGACCCCTCGTCTCCGTCAGGGGCGTCTCGAAACAGTTCTCCAACGGCACGCTCGCGGTGCGCGGGGTCGATCTCGACCTCGCGGACGGGGAGTTCGTGAGCCTTCTGGGGCCGGCGGGCTGCGGCAAGTCCACGCTTCTGCGCATGATCGCGGGTCTCGGCGCGCCGAGCGTCGGGACCATCGAATGGCCGACCGCGCCGCACGACTCGCGCGGTCTGGCCGAGCCCGATCTCGGCTTCGTCTTTCAGGATCCGACGCTGATGCCTTGGGCCACCGCGCTCAAGAACGTCATGCTCCCCATGACGCTCGCGGGCGTGAGCAAGCCGGATGCGGAGGCGCGCGCGGCCGAAATGCTCGCCCTCGTGGGCCTCAAGGGCTTCGAGGCCTCCTATCCGCGCGAATTGTCCGGCGGCATGAAGATGCGCGTCTCCATCGCGCGGGCTCTGGTGACCAAGCCCAAGATCCTGCTGATGGACGAGCCCTTCGCCGCGCTCGACGAGATCACCCGGCACAAGCTCAACGACGATCTTCTGGGGCTGTGGGAGCGCAACCGCTTCACCGCCGTCTTCGTCACCCATTCGGTGTTCGAGTCCGTCTATCTCAGCCAGCGCATCGTGGTCATGGCCGCCCGGCCGGGTCGCGTGATGGCCGATCTCCGCGTCGACGCGGCCTATCCGCGCGACGATCTGTTCCGTACGTCGGCCGAATACGCGCATCTTTGCCGCGTCGCGTCCGAAACCCTGAAGAAGGCCATCGCGGGATGACCGACATGCCCCTCGCCGGCCCCTCCGTCCCTCACGACGGCACGGATGCCGAAGCCCGTCCCGTCTTCGTCGAGGAACGTCGCGTCCTCGGCCTGCCGGTCTCGGCCTGGCCCGGAATCATCGCGCCCTTGACGATCGGCCTGTTCGCGCTCGCCGCGTGGGAACTGATCGTCGAGTGGAAGCGGGTCCCGTCCTACATCCTGCCGGGGCCGCTGCTGATCGCCAAGACGCTGGTCACCGATTGGGACACGCTGTCGGGCGCGCTGTGGATCACGCTGCGGATCACCTTCGCCGCTCTGGTCGCGGCGGTGACGGTGGGCGTGGCGCTCGCGATCCTCTTCACCCAGTCGAAATGGCTGGAAAAATCGCTGTTCCCCTATGCGGTGATCCTGCAGGTGACGCCCGTCGTCTCCATCGCGCCGTTGATCATCATCTGGGTCGGCGACATCAATCTCTCGCTGCTCATCTGCGCCTGGCTCGTGGCCTTCTTCCCGATCCTGTCGAACACGATCCTCGGCCTCAATTCGGCCGACCACAATCTCATCAACCTGTTCCAGCTCTATCGCGCCTCGCGTTGGCAGACCTTGCGCCATCTGCGCCTTCCGGCCGCGCTTCCCTATTTCCTCGCGGGCCTGAAAATCTCCGGCGGCCTCGCGCTGATCGGCGCGGTGGTGGCGGAATTCGTCGCGGGTTCGGGCGGCAATGCGTCTGGCCTGGCCTACCGCATTCTCGAGTCGGGATATCAGCTGCGGATCCCGCGCATGTTCGCCGCGCTGATCCTGATCTCCTTGTCGGGCATCGCGATCTTCCTCGTCACGAGCTGGATCGCGCATCTCTTCCTGCGCCGCTGGCACGAAAGCGCCATCCGCCGGGAGAATTGAGGGGCGCTGCGGCTTCCTCTCGATCGAGATCGCCGTTCTTCATCGTCATGGCCGGGCTCGTCCCGGCCATTCACGTCTTCGGGGCGGAAAGACGCGGATGCCCGCATGCGCGGGCATGACGGCGGGGCCGCAGCGCCCTCAGCCCTTCAGCCGCGCCCCGGCCTCGCCGATGTCCCAATAAAGCCCGGCCATCAGCCCCAGCGCTTCGCGCACCAGCGCCTTCGGCACATGCTCGTTCGGCGCGTGCTGCGAGCAGCCCGGATAGGAATGCGGCACCCAGATCGTCGGCAGGCCGAGGATCTCAGCGAAGATGTCGTTCGGCAGCGCGCCGCCGAGATTGGGAAGCAGCGCCGGCGTCTTCCCCGTCGTCCTCTCGATCGAGGCCAGCGTGAAGCCGACATAGGGATGGTCCGGGTCGAGCCGCGTCGCCGCGAAGACCTCGTCGCGCGCCTTCTCGACCTTCACGTCCGAAAGCCCCTGCCGCGCGAGATGCCGGCGGAGCGCCGGAACCACCCCTTCGGGATCGACGCCCACGACGAAGCGCAGCTGGCATCGCGCCCGGGCCCTCGGCGGGATCGCGTTGACGGGCGCCTGCGGGTTCCCCGCCTCGAAGGCGAGAACCTCGAAATTGCACCAGCCGAACACCCGCTCGGCAGGCGTCAGCCCGGGCTCGCCCCACCACGGTTCGACGGCCGGCCCGTCCTCGCCGCCGTCGACTTCGAGATCCTTCAGCGCCGCGCGCACCGCTGCGGGGATCTCCGAGGGCACGAGTTCCGGCAGCCGGATCTGCCCCGTCGGCCCGACGATGGAAGCGATCGCATGGGCGAGCCGGATCGCGGGGTTCGAGATGAGCCCGCCCCAATTGCCCGAATGATGCCCGCCCTCGCGCGCCTCGATCGCGAGGTCCAGCGAGATGCCGCCCCGCGCGCCGAGAAACACGGTCGGCCGTTCCGCCGAGAGGCGCGGTCCGTCCGAGGCGATCAGCATGTCGGCGCGGAAGCGCTCGCGATGCTCCGCGCAGAGTTCCTTCAAGCCCGGCGAGCCGACCTCCTCGCCCGTCTCGATCAGATATTTGGCGTTGAAGCCGAGGCGGCCCCGCGTCTCCAGCACCGCCCGCAGCGCGGCGAGGTTGATGGAATGCTGGCCCTTGTTGTCGACGACGCCGCGCCCGTACCAGCGGTCGCCGACCTCCGTCAGCGTCCACGGCCCCGTTCCCGACTTCCACGCCTCGTCCATGCCGCGGATCACGTCGCCGTGGCCGTAGCCCAGCACCGTCGGCAGGGCGGGATCCTCGATGCGCTCCGCGAAGAGGAACGGTCCCTTGCCCTTCGGATGCGTCAGCACCGTGCAGGCGAAGCCGAGCGAAGCGAATTCCGGGATCATCTCGTCGGAGAGATAGCGGGCGAGATCCGCCGCGCGCTCCGGATTCTGACTTTCCGTCGGGATCGAGAGGCGGCGCGCCAGCACCTCCCGGAACGCGCCGCCGTCGAAGGCGGCATGGGCATGGGCGACGGCCGAATTGCGGGACATGGGACGCTCCGGAAGGTGAGGGGACGTCCGCGTCCCCCCTTCGGCCTAGACCGGAAATGCGTCCCCGGACAAGCGCTCGATGCATGCCTCGCCTGAGGACTTTCGGTTAAGCTTGCGGCATGCGTCGCGTCTTCGGTCTTCTCGCCTCCGTTCTCCTCATCCTTGCATCGGGGGGCATGCTTCCCGTTCGCGCGCAGAGTTCCGCCGAACTCGCGCGGACCGTTCCCATCGCCGACATGCACATGCATCTCGGCAAGGGATACGGTCCTGAGCATTACCGGGCGCAGATGGAGCGCAACAACGTCCGCTGGGGCGGCGGCGTCGGCGGCGGGCCGAAGGACGACCCGGTCGCCATGCGCGCCGCCTTGGGGCCGCGCTACCTTCCCGCGATCGGCCAGACGGAGTTCTTCGCCGTCTTCTTCATGGGCGGGGCCGCCGCGCTGAGCGATCCGGACAGGCCGCAGTTCAAGGCGCTGTTCGAACGGGCGGAACGCGAGTTCCGCGCCGGGACCGTGCGCGGTTTCGGCGAGATCCACATCAACAATGTCAGTCGTTTCTCGCCGGCCGGCATTCAACGGAAGATCCCGCTCGAAAGCCCGGTGGTGATGGAGATGTTCCGCATCGCCGACAAACACGGCGGCTTCGTCCAGATCCATACCTCGCGCAACAGCGGCCTCGAGGAGATCCTGCGCGTCGCGGAGCGGTTCCGGCGCACGCGGCTGATCCTGTCGCATTGCCTGCCGGGCGCCGGGCCCGCCGAACTGGCGGAACTCTTTTCGCGCACCAAGAACGTCTTCTGCGAATTGTCGGCGCAGGGCCCCTCGCACGGCGTCGAGCGCGTCTATGACCGCAACGGCATCAAGCCCGGCTGGCGCGAAGTGATCGTCGCCCATGCCGACCGCTTCATGCTGGGGACCGACCCGTGCTGCGGTCTTGAGGAACGTTACGACGCGCTCGTCTCGGAAATCCGCGAGCATCTCCTGCCGGCGCTGCCGCCCGCGGTGATCCGCAAGGTCGCCTACGAGAACGCTCTACGGGAATTCGGCCTGCCGCGCTGAGGCGACGAATGGTGGGGGCGGCAGGACTCGAACCTGCAACCAGACCGTTATGAGCGGTCGGCTCTGACCATTGAGCTACGCCCCCGTCCGGTCGCAGATAAACCGAACGGGCGGCGCGCCGCAACGGCGGGGACCGTCAGAGCAGCAGGGCCAGTCCCGAGACGACGAGCGCGAGCGTGAGGGCGGCAAGGCGGATGGCCCTCAAGAAACCCCGATAACTCTTCTCATGCGCGTCGATGTCGTTCATCCGATCGATGCGCGGGCGTCCTCGGTCCGGATTCATGGTGCTCTCCCCGCCGGGGAAACGCGCGGGAACGCACTTCGTTCGCATCGGATGCGGGAGCCGACCCTTGCCGCCCGTGGGGCCGCTCGTTACATAGCGGACATCCCGTTCAAGCCGCATCCGCGCGCCGAGGTCCTTCGATGGCTTCCTACCAGTTCGTCTATCACATGCAGGGTCTGACCAAGACCTATCCGGGCGGCAAGAAGGTGCTCGACAACGTGCATCTCTCCTTCTACCCGGACGCCAAGATCGGCGTTCTCGGCGTCAACGGCTCGGGCAAGTCGACGCTGCTCCGCATCATGGCCGGCATCGACAAGGAGTTCGTCGGCGACGGCTGGGTGCAGGAAGGCGCGCGCGTCGGCTATCTGCCGCAGGAGCCGCATCTCGACGAGGGCAAGAGCGTCCGCGAGAACGTGATGGACGGCGTCGCCGCGCAGAAGGCGATCCTCGACCGCTACAACGAACTCGCCATGAATTATTCGGACGAGACGGCGGACGAGATGACCCGCCTGCAGGACGAGATCGAGGCCAAGGGTCTCTGGGATCTCGACTCCAAGGTCGATCAGGCCATGGACGCGCTGCGCTGCCCCGCCGACGACGCCGACGTCTCCAAGCTTTCGGGCGGCGAGCGCCGCCGCGTCGCGCTCTGCCGGCTGCTGCTCGAACAGCCCGAATTGCTGCTCCTCGACGAACCGACCAACCATCTCGACGCCGAGACGGTGAACTGGCTCGAAGGGCATCTGCGCACCTATCCCGGCGCGATCCTGATCGTCACCCACGACCGCTACTTCCTCGACAACGTGACGGGCTGGATTCTCGAACTCGACCGCGGCCGCGGCATTCCCTACGAGGGCAACTATTCCTCCTGGTTGACGCAGAAGCAGAAGCGCCTGCAGCAGGAAGGCCGCGAGGAAGAGGCCCGCATGCGCGCTCTCGAGCGCGAAAGCGAGTGGATTCAGGCGTCGCCCAAGGCGCGGCAGACCAAGTCCAAGGCCCGCATCCAGCGCTACGAGGATCTCGTCGCCAAGCAGGCCGACAAGGCGCCGACGACCGCCCAGATCGTCATCCCGGTCGCGGAGCGCCTCGGCCAGAACGTCATCGAGTTCAACGGCCTCAACAAGGCCTTCGGCGACCGCCTGCTGATCGACGGCCTGTCCTTCAAGCTGCCGCCGGGCGGCATCGTCGGCGTGATCGGGCCGAACGGCGCGGGCAAGACCACGCTGTTCCGCATGATCACCGGCACGGAGAAGCCCGACGGCGGCTCGATCACGATCGGCGACAGCGTCAAGCTCGGCTATGTCGACCAGTCGCGCGACGCGCTCGACCCGAAGAAGACCGTCTGGGAGGAGATCTCGGACGGCAACGAGGTGATCTATCTCGGCAAGCGCGAGATCAATTCGCGGGCCTATTGCGGCGCCTTCAACTTCAAGGGCGGCGACCAGCAGAAGAAGGTCGGCATGCTTTCGGGCGGCGAGCGCGACCGTGTTCACCTCGCCAAGATGCTGAAGTCGGGCGCGAACGTCCTGCTGCTCGACGAGCCGACCAACGATCTCGACGTCGACACGTTGCGGGCGCTCGAAGAGGCGCTCGAGGATTTCGCGGGCTGCGCGGTCATCATCTCGCATGACCGCTTCTTCCTCGACCGCATCGCCACCCACATGCTCGCCTTCGAGGGCGACAGCCATGTCGAATGGTTCGAAGGCAACTTCCAGGACTATGAGGAAGACAAGAAGCGTCGCCTCGGCACGGACAGCCTGATTCCGAAGCGGATCAAGTACAAGCAGTTCACGCGCTGAGCGGCGGCGGGGCGCACGGCCCCGTCTCCCCGCCGTCGCGACGAACGAGGCGACGCGGATCTCCGCGAGCGGTTCAGGGCAGGTCGGAACCCGCCTCGGGATCTCCGACCTCGGGCGTGTCCCGCGTCCGCGCCGGCATGTGCCGGACCTCGGGATGCGCATGGTAGAAATGCCGCAGCGCCATCAGCAGTTCGGCGGCGTGATGACGGTCGTCGCGACGAAGCGCGGAGCAGAGATCGTCCACGATCATGTCGCGGATCTTTTCCGGTCCGTGATGCATGTGTTCGATGAGATAATGGCCGAGCGCCGCCGCGGCGACCTCCGGCACATGCTCATGCTCGGCGATGGCGTCGATCTGGTCGCGATCGAGACCGCACATCCCGCAGATGTCGACGATGGAAATCATGGCCGCCTCCCTGCGCGGCCCGTCGAGGACGGACCGGCGTCTCTTGGATGACGTATGGTAAACCCGAGAGCGCGGGGAAGGTACCGGCGAATTTGCGGTGGAACGCTCGGTCTTGAGACGGAGCGTCCTTATTCGGCGGCCTCGACATGGCCGGCGGGGTCGTAATTGAGGATCGGCGCCAGCCAGCGCTCGACCTCCGCGATCGTCATCCCCTTGCGGCGTGCATAGTCCTCGACCTGATCCCGCTCGATCTTGGCCACGCCGAAATAATGCGCCTCGGGATGCGAGAGATAGAGGCCCGAAACCGACGAGCCGGGCCACATCGCATAGCTTTCGGTGAGCTTGACGCCCGCCCGACGCTCGGCCTGCAGCAGTTCGAACAGCGTCGCCTTCTCGGTGTGGTCGGGCTGGGCCGGATAGCCGGGGGCCGGGCGGATGCCGCGATAGGTCTCGGCGATCAGTTCTTCCGGCGTGTAGGTCTCGTCCGAGGCATAGCCCCAGAATTCCTTGCGGACGCGCTCGTGCATGCGCTCGGCGAAGGCTTCGGCGATGCGGTCGGCCAGCGCCTTGACCATGATCGAGGCGTAGTCGTCGTTGGCGCGCTCGAATTTCTTGGCGATCGTCTCTTCCGCCGCGCCGGCGGTGACGACGAAGCCGCCGATCCAGTCGGGCTTGCCGCTCTCCTTCGGTGCGACGAAATCGGCGAGCGCCGTGTTCGGGCGGCCGTCGCGCTTCAGGAGTTGCTGGCGGAGGGTGAAGAAGGTCGCGAGCTTCTCGCCGCGGCTCTCGCCCGTATAGAGCGCGACGTCGTCGCCGACGGACTGCGCGGGCCAGAAGCCGATCACGGCCTTGGGATTGAACCAGCGCTCGTCGACGATCCGCGCCAGCATGGCCTGCGCGTCCTCGAAGAGACGGCGGGCGGCCTCGCCCTTTTCCTCGTCCTGAAGCAGAGCGGGATAGCGGCCCTTGAAGTCCCAAGTCTGGAAGAAGGGCGTCCAGTCGATATAGGGCACCAGCTCGCCGACGTCGTAGGTCGAGAAGGTGCGCGTGCCCGTGCAGGCGGGCTTGGGCGGCGTGTAACCCGCCCAATCGAGCTTCACGGCGCCGGCGCGGGCCTTGGCGAGCGGGAGCCGCTGCTTGTCGGCCTCGGCGCGGGCGTGAGCGGCGGCGACCTTCTCGTATTCGGTGCGGATGTTCGCGACCGTCGTGCCGCGCGTCTCGGGGGAGAGCAGGCTGGAGACGACGCCGACGGCGCGGCTCGCATCGGTGACGTAGACGGCCTGACCCTTGGAATAGTTCGGGCTGATCTTCACCGCCGTGTGGACGCGGCTCGTGGTCGCTCCGCCGATCAGCAGCGGTACGTCGAAGCCCTCGCGCTCCATCTCCGAGGCGACGTGGCACATCTCCTCGAGCGAGGGGGTGATGAGGCCCGAAAGCCCGATCACGTCGACGCCCTCCTTGCGGGCGGTTTCGAGGATCTTCTGCGCCGGAACCATCACGCCGAGATCGATGACCTCGTAATTGTTGCACTGGAGGACCACGCCGACGATGTTCTTGCCGATGTCGTGGACGTCGCCCTTGACGGTCGCCATGAGCACCTTGCCGGCGGCGGACCGCTGGGTCGCGCCGGTCGCGGCCTTCTCCGCCTCCATGAAGGGCATGAGATAGGCGACAGCCTGCTTCATCACGCGGGCGGACTTCACCACCTGCGGCAGGAACATCTTGCCCTCGCCGAAGAGGTCGCCGACGACGTTCATCCCCGCCATCAGCGGGCCCTCGATGACGTGGAGCGGCCGCTCGACCGTGAGACGCGCCTCTTCCACGTCGATCTCGATGAAATCGGTGATGCCGTTGACGAGAGCGTGTTCGAGCCGCTTGTCGACGGGCCGGTCACGCCAGGCGAGATCCTGCCCCTTGGCTTCCTTGGTCTGCCCCTTGAAGCGCTCGGCGAGGTCGAGAAGGCGTTCCGTCGCGTCCTTGCGGCGGTTCAGAACCACGTCCTCGCAGGCGTCGCGGAGTTCCGCATCGATCGTCTCGTAGACGGCGAGCTGGCCCGCATTGACGATGCCCATGTCCATGCCCGCGCGGATCGCGTGGAACAGGAAGACGGCGTGCATCGCCTCGCGCACGGGCTCGTTGCCGCGGAAGGAGAAGGAGAGGTTCGAAACGCCGCCCGAGACATGGACGTGGGGAAGCGTCTCGCGGATCGTCCGCGTCGCTTCGATGAAGGCGACGCCGTAGCCGTCATGCTCCTCGATGCCGGTGGCGACCGCGAAGACGTTGGGGTCGAAGATGATGTCCTCGGGCGGGAAGCCGACCTCGTCGACGAGGATGCGGTAGGCGCGGGTGCAGAT